>JAIOWW010000016.1 GCA_021741925.1 Pontimonas sp.
GATACCTTTGCGCATCTTGATGGTGACCGGAATGTCTCCTGCAGCCTTGACGGCGCCCTCGACAATGTCGCGAAACAGGCTGCGCTTCCACGGCAGAGCCGCTCCCCCACCTTTTCTCGTCACTTTCGGAACCGGGCAACCAAAGTTTAGGTCGATGTGGTCGCACCGATCCTCATCGACGAGAAACCGGATTGCCTCCGAAATGGTGGTGGGTTCCACTCCATAAAGCTGAATACTCCGGGGTGTTTCGGACTCGTGGTGCTTGATCAGTCGCATGCTGGTGGGTGTTCGCTCCACCAGAGCCCGACTGGTAATCATCTCGCTGACGTAGAGGCCAGCGCCATACTCGCGACAGAGTCTTCGAAAGGCGGTGTTGGTGATGCCCGCCATAGGTGCCAGTACGACGGGGACGTCAAGCTCCAGGGGGCCGATAGCGAGCGGCTTCTGGGCGAGAGCTGGCCCCGCCATGATTACGCCCCTACAAGCGCAGCGGACAGATAATCGCGCAGCTTGTCCAAGGAGACACGCTCCTGGCTCATCGTGTCACGCTCGCGAATGGTCACCGCGTTGTCCTCCAGGGATTCAAAGTCCACGGTGACCGCGAAGGGCGTCCCGATTTCGTCGTTACGACGATAGCGACGCCCAATGGCGCCGGCATCATCGAACTCCACGTTCCAGTACTGGCGGAGATCATCGGCGACTTTCTGGGCCAGGGGCGAGAGCTGCTCGTTGCGAGACAGCGGCAGAATCGCGACCTTGATGGGTGCCAGACGTCGATCGAGGCGCAACACAGTTCTGGTGTCAACGCCACCCTTGGAGTTGGGTGCTTCGTCCTCGTAGTAGGAATCAACCAGGAAGGCCATCAGGGAGCGGGTCAGCCCAGCAGCCGGCTCAATCACATACGGGGTCCAACGCTCATCCACAGCTTGGTCGAAGAAGGACAGGTCAGCGCCGGAGTGCTTACTGTGGGTCGAGAGATCAAAGTCAGTTCGATTCGCAACGCCCTCGAGCTCACCAAACTCACCCGATGAGAAGCCAAAACGATACTCGATGTCGACAGTTCGCTTCGAATAATGGGAGAGCTTGTCTTTGGGGTGCTCATACAGACGCAGGTTTTCGGGGTTGATGCCCAGATCCGTGTACCACGCAAAACGCTCATCAATCCAGTACTGGTGCCACTCTTCGTCCTCACCGGGCTTGACGAAGAACTCCATCTCCATCTGCTCAAACTCACGGGTACGGAAAATGAAGTTCCCCGGCGTGATTTCGTTACGGAAGCTCTTCCCAATTTGCGCGATACCAAACGGTGGCTTCATCCGAGCCGTCGACACCACGTTGTTGAAGTTCACAAAAATGCCTTGCGCGGTTTCTGGGCGGAGATAGTGCAATCCCGCCTCATCATCGACAGGCCCTAGATAGGTCTTCAGCAGCCCGCTAAAAGCCCGAGGCTCCGTGAACTTGCCCTTGTTGCCACAGTGTGGGCAGGCAATGTCTGCCAGGCCGTTCTCCGGTGCCCGGCCCTTCTTTTCTTCAAACTCTTCGAGCAGGTGATCGGCGCGGTAGCGCTTGTGGCAACTGAGGCACTCGACTAGCGGGTCAGAGAAAACTTCGACGTGCCCGGACGCTTCCCAGACGGCTTTGGGGAGGATGACTGCGGAGTCCAACCCCACCACATCGGCACGAGATTGCACCATCCGCCGCCACCACTGGCGCTTGATGTTTTCTTTCAGCTCAACGCCCAAGGGGCCATAGTCCCAGGCGGAACGAGAACCACCATAGATTCCACCAGACTGAAAGACAAAGCCTCGGCGCTTGGCGAGCGCGATGACGTTATCTAGCTTGCTTGTGGCTGCCACTGATGGTGCTCCCTTGATTTCTGGCGGGAAACCCCCGGCACAGAGTCTCTATCTTAGCTAGAGGCTTTGTTTCCTGTCTTCGGTTGGTCCACAGCCCCACCAAATCGCCGTGCTCGTGACTGGTACTGGCTTATGGCCTCCCAAAGAGCGGTGCGGTTCATATCTGGCCAGAGCGTGTCCAGGAACACCATTTCGGCATACGCGCTCTGCCACAGCATGAAATTGCTGGTTCGTTGCTCACCCGAGGTGCGCACGAAGAGATCAACATCGGGCTGCGAGGGAATGTAGAGATGACGAGCCAGCGTCTTTTCGGTGATGCGATCAGGAGCAATCGATCCCTCGGCCACCTCACCGGCGATGGCACGCATCGCGTCGATGATTTCCGCCCGACCGCCATAGTTCACACACATGGTCAACGTCAGCGCGGTGTTGCGTGCTGTGAGCGCCTCTGCGGCTTCTAAATCCTTGATCACACTGGACCAGAGCTTGGGTCGTCTCCCCGACCACCGCACCCGAACTCCCCAGTGATGGAGTTGATCCCGGCGGCGGCGCAAGACATCACGGTTGAAGCCCATGAGGAACCGCACCTCCTCGGGTGAGCGATTCCAGTTCTCTGTGGAGAAGGCATAGACCGAAAGGTGGGACACCCCTGCTTGCAGAGCCCCGGCCACCACATCAAGCAGCGCCGCCTCCCCGGCTTTGTGCCCCTCCACGCGAGGCAAGCCCCGGGAGTTAGCCCAGCGACCGTTTCCATCCATCACAAGCGCTACATGGGCAGGAATCTTCTGGCGGTCAAAGGCTGGAGGTGTCTGTCCTGTCCAATCAACGGTCAGAAAGTCCGGTGAACTCACGAGAGTGCCTCCACCGGCTTGGTAGTGGGCGTGCGATCAAGGTGCACCAGGGATTTCACGTGCCGCTCGAGGTGATACTGCGTGTACGCGGCAATGAGGCCTGAGACTTGCGACCTCGTCATAGCGTCAGAGGCCTCTGCCGCAGGCCAGTTCCCCTCCAGGAGCGACTGGAGGAGTACTTTGGAGCCTTCGCGCAAGCGTGGCGAGCCAGGTGGTGCAACCTCATCGGAAACGACCCCTCCCAATGACACCGCGAAAGCACTGTGGTCACCCACATCACCGGTAACTGCGCACGACTCCAAGCTCGGTGACCATCCGGCGAGCGCAAGAGCGCGCAGAAGATAGGAATCGACAATCAAGCTCGAGTCATGATCGCCCGCAGCCAGGGCACGAAGACCCCCCAGAAGGAGCGAGTAGTGCGAGGGCTGGTAGTCGTGATCGGTGAGCTTGTCTGCTGTCTCCACCATCACCATGGCGCAGGTGTATTTGCTGTAATTCTTGCCAATCGCTTGGCTGTGAGCGCCCAGTGATTCCGCCTGCTGAATAATGTCGAGGCTCTTGCCCTCATAAAACATCGCATCAACCTGGTTGAAAGGCTCCAGCCGTGCGCCAAAACGGGACGTAGTCTTGCGAATTCCTTTCGCTACAGCCCGGATTTTTCCGCGGCTGCGGCCCAATAGGGTCACAATCTTGTCCGATTCGCCGAGAAGATGGGTGCGCAGCACAATCGCATCGTCTCGGTAGGTGGGCATGACCCTAGTATCCCGCGCGAGAGCAGTATTTATCCCCCGGGGCACACCGTTTAGAGAGCTCCGACCAGTTCCTTCGCCGGTGATTCAAAGCGCAACGCACGGTTGACGGCCGACACAATCGCTTTGAGCGATGCGGTGGAAATGTCGCCATCAATCCCCACACCCCAGAGGGTCCGTGAATTGACCTCGAGCTCCACATACGCGGCGGCGAGGGCATCCCCGCTGGCGCTCAACGTGTGCTCGACATAGTCGAACAGACGGATTTGAACGCCCTGGTCGGAGAGAATCTTCAAGAAGGCAGCAATGGGTCCATTGCCCTCGGCAGTGGCTTCCATCTGTTCTTCCCCAGAGCGAAGCTTGATTTGCAAGGTGACGGTGCCATCCATGTCGCTAGCGGAGCGGGTGGAGAGCAGTTCGTAGTGCCCCCACTTTTCCTCCACCTGGGCAGCCGGCAGATATTCGTCCTGGAAGATGGTCCAGATTTGATCACTGGTGACCTCGCCACCCTCCGCGTCAGTCTTAGCCTGGACGACCTGCGAGAACTCGATCTGGAGTTTCCGCGGCAGATCCAAAGCGTGGTCAGTCTTCAGCAGGTAAGCAACCCCACCCTTACCGGATTGTGAATTGACCCTAATGACGGCCTCATAGGTGCGGCCGACGTCCTTCGGGTCAATGGGCAGATACGGAACAGCCCACTGCAATTGGTTGACATCTACACCCTGGGCTTGCGCATCGGCTTCCATAGCCTCAAAGCCCTTCTTGATGGCGTCCTGGTGGGACCCGCTAAACGCCGTGTAGACCAGGTCTCCAGCCCACGGGCTTCGCTCGTGCACAGCCAACTGGTTGCAGTATTCGGCCGTGCGCTTAATCTCATCCAGATCACCAAAATCGATCTGCGGATCAATTCCTTGGGTGAACAGGTTCAATCCCAGGGCGACCAGATCGACATTTCCGGTGCGCTCTCCGTTACCAAAGAGGCAACCCTCGATGCGATCAGCACCCGCCATATAGCCCAGCTCAGCCGCAGCAATCGCGGTTCCACGGTCGTTGTGGGGGTGCAAACTCAGAATGACGTTCTCACGGTGGTTCAAATTTCTCGACATCCACTCAATTGAGTCGGCATAAAGGTTCGGCGTCGCCATCTCCACAGTTGCTGGAAGGTTGATGATGACCTTGCGCTCAGGGGTGGGCTCGAGGACCTCCAACACCTGGTTGCAGACCTCCAGAGCGAACTCCAGCTCAGTGCCGGTGTAGCTCTCCGGGGAATATTCGTAGTAGATGTCTGTGCCGGGAACCAGCTCTTCCATGGATCGACACAGGCGCGCTCCCTCCAGCGCGATGTCGACGATGCCCTGCTTGTCAGTGCGGAAGACGACCTCACGCTGCAGAGTGCTGGTCGAGTTGTAGAGGTGGACAATCGCTTGCTTAGCGCCCACCAGTGACTCGTATGTCCTTCTGATCAGGTGCTCGCGGGCCTGGGTCAAAACCTGGATAGTGACATCGTCGGGAATGAGGTTGTCCTCAATGAGGCTTCGCACGAAATCAAAATCTGTTTGCGATGCCGAGGGGAATCCCACCTCAATCTCCTTGTAGCCCATTCGAACGAGAAGCTCGAACATGATCTTCTTGCGCTCTGGACTCATCGGATCAATAAGTGCTTGGTTGCCATCGCGCAAATCGACCGCGCACCAGCGCGGCGCCTTCTCGATCACGGCGTCAGGCCAGGTGCGATCGGGCAATTGGACGGCAAAGTTCTTCGTATACGGCCGATACTTGTGAATCGGCATCGATGATGCTTGTTGAGAGTTCTTCATGAGCTGGTATCCCTTACGACTGATGTGAGCGGCCAACGCCAGTGAGCCGCGACGGGGGGATGGCCTAGATGGGCGCCCCGGCGCGGCAGGTAAGGAGGAGAAGCTCGTGTCTCACAGAGTTAGGGTAACACGCAGCTCTTGGTCTCGCTAGAGACCTAGTTTTGTGATCTTCTTGGAGTCTCGCTGCCACTCTTTGGAGACCTTCACCTGGATGGACAAATACACTTTGTGCCCCACCAAGGCCTCTATCTCAGCCCTTGCGCGAGAGCCGATGTCTTTCAGCTTCCCGCCGCCTTTCCCAATCATGATGCCTTTCTGGCTATCGCGCTCTACCCACAAACTCGCAAATATTTGCTGCAACCCATCTTCTCGCTCCCCCATCTCGTCGATAGTGACAGCGATGGAGTGCGGGAGCTCTTCACTCACACCCTCCAGGGTTGCCTCACGAATCAGCTCCGCAATGCGTACCTCGACCGTCTGCTCACTGGTGTCCTCGGGCGGATACAGAGGGTCAGACTCGGGCATCAACGCAAGGATCTCTCGCACCACGACATCAAGTTGCTCTCCGGTGAGGGCGGAAAGGGGAATCAGGGCCTCCCAGTCCGCCAACTGATCGACCTCCATTAACCGGGTTGCAATCTGCTCCTTGCTGGCGCTATCGGTCTTGGTGATCAGAGCGATCTTGCGAGCTTTCGGATACTTGAGAATTTCATTGGCAATGAATGTATCCCCAGGGCCGACAGCATCAGTGGCAGGAATGCACAAAGCAATGACGTCGACTTCCGAGAGGGTCGACTGGACCAAATCATTGAGCCGCTGGCCCAGCAGAGTTCTTGGCCGGTGCACCCCGGGGGTATCCACAATGATGAGTTGGCCCGTGTCCCGGTGCACGATGCCTCGAATGGCATGCCTCGTGGTTTGCGGCTTGGACGAGGTGATGGCGACCTTCTCCCCAACCAAAGCGTTCATCAATGTCGATTTACCGACGTTGGGTCGACCGACAAAGGTAACAAACCCTGCCCTATATCCCGCGGCGCTCATGGCAGGGGCACTTCGCCCGTACTGGCCTGGTCGATTTCTGCTCGAACAGCCTTGCGCTCCAGCCATCCCTCTGTCGGTGACACGCGGATCCAGGTGACCCGTTGGTGTCGGCCCTCGGGTTTCTCAGCGACCATGATCAGGTCCTGGGTGGAGGCCATCGAGCCACCTTCTGGAAGTCGCCCAATCAGTTTGGTCAACAGCCCGCCGACTGTGTCGACATCTTCTTCGTCAATGTCGATGTCGTAAAGATCCTCGAGATCGTCCACAGAGTACTTGGCCGACACCCGATAGCTGTCAGGTCCGAGAGGATAAATATCGTCGACTTCAGTGTCGTATTCATCGGAGATCTCTCCGAGAAGCTCCTCGATCAGGTCCTCAAGAGTTACTAGCCCGGCAATCCCGCCGTACTCATCGACCACCATGGCCAGGTGGTTTTGTTCCCGCTGCAAGAACCGCATGGTGTCATCGGCGTTTTTGCTCTCCGGAATGAACAAGGCAGGTTTCGCCAGTGTCGCGATAGGTTTCTTGAGCGCTGCTGCTGGTTTCTCGTGCTTAATCCGAGCCACATCACGGAGGTAGCAGATTCCGATGACCTCGTCGCTATCTTTCCCAATCACAGGCATACGAGAAACACCCTTGTCCAAGAACACCGTCATGACGTCGTTGATGCTGTCGTCGGCGTCCACGGTGATCATGTCCGTGCGAGCAACCATGATTTCTCGGACGATAGTGTCGCCGAAATCGAAGACCGAGTGCAGAAGCTCTCGGTCTTCCTCTTCGAGCATGTCTCGTTCGGTGGCTTCATCCACCCAGTTTCGGAACTGGTTTTCACTGGTCACGGTGGCAGTCCCGCCGACACCGGGAGTCACAATATTTCCCAACACCACAAGCCCCTCGGCCAGTGGACCAACCCCGAGGCGAACTCCTCGCACCAGACCACCAAAAATCCTCACCATGAGGAGCGCGTTCCTCGCTCCCACCGCTCGGGGGCTTGATCCCACCACCACAAAAGACACCCCGGTCACGATTGCCCCCGCCACCAGCAGCACCTGCCACCACTGCGACAACCACATCGAGGCGGCAAGAGTAATCAAGACCGCCGCGATGGTGTCCACCAACACGCGAAGGAAACGCAAAGCGGTGAGGTGAGCGGGTAAGTCCGCGGCAATGCGGTGAAGCGCTTGAGGTTTGCGCTTGGTCGCCGCCTCCTCGATCAAGTCGTTCTTCCCTACCGAGGAAAATGCCGAATCAATCGCCGTCAGCAACCCACCAATCACAATCAGGAGGATGGCAATAACCACAAACGCCAGACCCATTAGCGAGACTCCTGAAAACTGCGGAGGATGTCACCCTGCAACCCGAACATCTCTTTCTCTTCTTCCGGTTCAGCATGGTCAAAACCCAAAAGATGGAGCATCCCGTGCACGGTCAGCATGTGGAGCTCATCCATCACCGAGTGTCCCGCCGCTTCCGCCTGCTTTTCTGCGACCGTGGGGCAGAGCACAATGTCGCCGAGGATACCCTCGGCAGCATCATCACCCTCAAGGCCTGGACGAAGCTCGTCCATCGGAAAGCTCAACACATCCGTGGGACCGGGCTCGTCCATCCACTGCAGGTGCAAATCCGACATTGCTTTCTCGTCCACCAGGACGATGGCAACATCCGCATCGGGGTGAACTCTCATCTGAGCCATCGCATGCATCGTGACGGCCTGGAGAGACTCCTCGTCAACGGAGAAACCGGACTCGTTCGTCAGCTCAACGGACACGCTGTGGCCCCCTCGCTGACTCGTGGCGCGCATACGCTTCCACAATCTCTGACACCAGCGAATGGCGCACCACATCTTTGGCCGTGAGGTACTCAAAATGAATATCCTCGAGGTCTTCGAGGATTCCTCCCACCAGCTTCAATCCGCTGGTCCCACCGGGAAGGTCAACCTGGGTGATATCTCCTGTGATGACCATCTTGGATCCAAACCCCAAACGAGTGAGGAACATCTTCATCTGCTCAGGTGAGGTGTTCTGGGCTTCATCCAAGATGATGAAGGACGAGTTCAGTGTTCGACCACGCATATAGGCCAGTGGTGCAACCTCCACCGTTCCGCTCGCCAGGAGCTTCGGAATCAAGTCGGGATCCATCATTTCGTGGAGGGCGTCAAACAGAGGGCGCAGGTAGGGGTCGATTTTGTCGGTCAACGTGCCAGGCAGGAATCCCAAGCGCTCGCCCGCTTCCACAGCAGGCCTGGTCAAAATAATGCGGTCGACCTCTTTACGCTCAAGGGCAGCGACCGCTTTGGCCATAGCCAAGTAGGTCTTTCCCGTACCAGCGGGCCCTACCCCAAACACAATCGTGTTCTGATCGATGGCATCGACATAGTTCTTTTGGCCCAGAGTCTTGGGTCTAATCGTGTGACCGCGAGAGGAAAGAATCGGCTCGGTCAGAAAACCGGCCGCTCTCTTGCCTGTTGACTGTTGGATTTCTGCCACTGTCGAGACATCGCGAGCGCCCAAATCGACACCGTCTCTGGCCATCTGAACCAGATCGCTCACGAGTTGGTGTGCAGTAGCGACATCATCCTCCGCACCAGAGATGGTGATCGTGTTCCCCCTGGCGACAATGACAACACCCGGGCATTCCGCCTCAACCTGGGAGAGAACCCGATCGTGAACACCCAGGACACGGATCATGGCGACATCATCAACGTCCACGGTGAGGGACACTGAGTTGGGTGATTTAGCCGGCAAGTGATCCCTCTTCTAGCCCACCCGCAAGAACATGGGCGTGGACGTGGAAAACCGTTTGCCCACCCCCCACACCCGTGTTGAACACTAGGCGGAAGTCTCCATCAGCGTGCTCGGCGGCGAGGTCGCTGGCGACCTGCACCATTTCCTGAAGCAAAGCGGGATCACCCGCGGCAAGCTCGGTCACATCTCTGTATTCGTCGGTCTTGGGGACAACCAGAAGGTGAACTGGAGCCTTTGGGGCAATATCGCGCAGCGCGATGATGCGCTCATTCTGGAACACAATGTCCGCAGGAATTTCCCCTGCGATGATGCGGGAGAAAATCGAAGGCTCGCTCATGAACCCCAGTCTAGAACTTGGCTCCAGCGCCCGCACCCAGTTATCACCAGCGCCCCAGGGAACTGTTCAACAGAGCAAGCGCTGCGGGACCGGCACTCGAGGTTCGAAGAACTGTGGAGCCCAGTCGCAGATCTAGGGCGCCTGAGTTCATCAGCAGCTCTTTCTCCGAGGGCTCGATTCCCCCTTCCGGCCCCACCATCACGAGCACGTTGGGCTTCCGGTCCGGGATATAGGCGGAAAGCGCATCAGGAGCGCCAGGGTCCAACAGAAGTAACTGGTGGACACCCCCAAGCTCGGCAATCTCCTGAGTGGTCATCGCCTCATCGACCGTGGGTATCCAAGGACGCAGAGACTGTTTGGAAGCTTCTGCCGCAATTTTTTGCCAACGTGCCACACCCTTGATGACTTTGTCGCCTTTCCAGAGAGACACACTGCGGGCAGCTTGCCACGGGATGATGCGATCAACGCCAAGCTCGGTGCAGGTTTGGATCGCTAACTCATCGCGATCTCCTTTAGCCAAGGCCTGCACGAGCCATACCTCGGGCTTAGGTCGGGGGTGGAAGGTAGTGTCCACGACCTCGAGCACTACTTCCTTAGGTCCCACACCAGTGGCACGAGCAGTGGCGAGAGTACCCGCCCCATCACCAATAAGAATCTCTTCTCCGATACCGAGCCTGCCCACAGTCGCGGCGTGACGGGCCTCGTCCCCTACAAGTCGAGCAGGCACTCCAGCCTCAAGAGAGTCGCCCGAGGGCACGTAGTAGAGGTGGGCCACCTGGCTATCCCCCGAAGAGGCGGTCGCGGAACTTTTGGAAGACTCCCTGCTGCGCCCCTGCCAAGGTCGGCGCGGCGGGTTTACGAAGTTCCCGCAGCTTCTTCACGAGATCGGCTTCTTTCGCGGTCAGTTTTGCCGGAGTGAGAACTTGAACGCCGAGTCGCAAATCTCCACGGCCACTCCCGCGAAGCTTCGTGACACCGCGACCCTTGATCGTGAGGACGTCCGCGCTCTGTGTCCCCGGCTTCACCGACACAACCACGTCCCCGTCGAGCGCTTCGAGCGTCACCTCAGTGCCCTCAATCGCGTCCAAGACGTCCACCTCAATGGTGGCGATGATGTCATCCCCCGAGCGAGAGAAAATCTTGTCTCCTCGAACCGTGAACTCCAAATACAGGTCACCAGAGGGACCGCCACCGTGGCCCACTTCGCCTTGCCCGGGGAGGTGGATTCGCTGACCAGTTTCAATACCCCCAGGAATATCTACCGACAGTGAGCGGGTTGCTCGCACGCGTCCTTGACCAGCGCAAGTCGGACACGGGGAGTCGATGACCTCGCCAAACCCACGACAACTTCCGCAGGGACTCTGGGTGACCATGTTTCCCAAAACTGAGCGGACAGTTCGTTGCAGGGATCCAGTTCCTCCGCAAATGTCACAGCGACGAGCTTGCGTTCCCGGCGAGGCGCACGATCCGTTGCAGGACTCACACACCACAGCGGTGTCCACCTCGAGTGTTTGCGTCACCCCGAAGATCACATCTTTCAGATCGACATCAACCCGAAGTAGCGCATCTTGTCCCCGTTCCTTGCGGGAGCGAGGACCTCGTTGGGATCCGCCCTGCCCGAAAAAGGACTCAAAAATATCGCCAAAAGGCCCAAAGCCTCCAAATCCGGCCTGGCCTCCCATGTCGTAGTTCGCCCGTTGTTCGGGGTCAGAGAGGACGTCGTAGGCGTAGGAGACCAACTTGAACTTCTCTTCGGCATCCTCGGCGGCATTGACGTCAGGGTGGAGTTGCCGAGCCAATTTGCGATAGGCCTTCTTGATATCTTCCGCACTGGCGTCCCGACTAACACCGAGAATCTCGTAATGGTCAACACTCACGCTCTTAAGCTCTTTCCGACTCGTGCTCACCGAGCAAACGGGACAAGTAGCTCGCCACGGCGCGGACCGCAGTCATGTTGCTGGAATAGTCCATCCGTGTCGGCCCCACCACCCCTAGCGTTGCTCTGTGTTCCGAACCTGACTGGTACGCGGATGCAAGAACAGCGGTTTCGGCAAAAGGACCGTCGTTTTCTCGACCGATGCGAGCCTGTACTTCTTCGGCCTCCCACTTCATCTCGGTAAGGAGCTTCAAGAGAGTCACCTGTTGCTCAATAGCTTCGAGCACGGGATAGACCGAGGAAGTGAAATCATGCTCACCGCGCACCAAATTAGCGGCCCCCGCCATCATTAAACGGTCGGATCGGTGTCCGTCCACCGCGTGCTGGAGAGCACCGCTGAGCGCTTCCATGAGGTCTTTGCGCCTGGGCGACACTGTTGCCGTGAGTCCACGCAATTTCTCGGGCATCTGAGCCAGGGACACCCCGACGAGCTGCGCGTTGAGATGTGCGCGCAATTCGGCCACCACTTCTTCATCAAGTTCTGTGGAGCACTCCACAATGTTTTGATCGACCGATCCACCATCTGTGATGAGCACTGTCATTACGCGGTGGGTTCCCATCGGGAGTAACTCCACATGGCGGACGGTGGCAACACTCAAACTTGGATACTGCAAGATTGCAACCTGGTTGGTCAGCTGGGAGAGCAGGCGCACCGTTCGGGTGAGAGTGTCATCGAGGTCTGCCGACTCGCTGAGGAACTGCTCGATCGCCCGCCGCTGGGCCGAGGTTAAGGGCTTCACTCCGGCCAACTGATCGACAAACACCCGATAGCCCTTATCGGTGGGGATACGCCCCGCCGACGTGTGAGGGGCGGTGATGAGCTCCTCTTCCTCCAACAGGGCCATGTCATTACGAATAGTGGCCGCAGAAACCCCGAATCCGTGCCGATCGGCAATTGCTTTAGAGGCGACGGGCTCTTTGGAGTCGATGTAGTCCTGCACGATGACGCGGAGAACCTCGAGGGCGCGATCTGACACCATGTCCGCTCCACCTCCTTCGGGCAAAACTGGCAGTCTGACCAGTTGATTGCTAATAGTAGCGAGGATGCTTGAGCCCGGGCTTCAGGTCAGCTCTCGTGCCAAGAAATCTGCAACCAAACGCCCGTGCAGGGTCGGGATTACTCGGCCGGCCAGAAGTGCGGCCCCATCCAGGAGTCCACGAGAAACCCATTCAGCGAGGAGGGGGCGATGCTCCGCCGAAATCAGGGTTGCATCGAGACCTTCGGCGAGGCGAATACCCAGCAAGAGGCGTTCCATCTGGATTGCCTGCTCACTCAGCACCTCTCTCGCGAGGGCAGGTGAGACACCCTGAGCCATCCGCGAGGCATAGGCGGAGGGGTGTTTGACGTTCCACCATCTGGTTCCTCCCACATGGGAGTGCGCTCCGGGACCAATCCCCCACCAATCCTGCGATGTCCAGTAGGAGTGGTTGTGGCGAGAATGGTGCTCCGGTGTTCTCGCCCAGTTGCTCACCTCGTACCAGGAGTAACCGGCCTGGTCGACAAGCTCGTCGGCAAGCGTATACATCTCCGCGTGCAGGTCATCATCGGGCATCGCAAGCTCTCCTCGAGAGATTCGCGCTGCCAACGCAGTGCCTTTCTCGACAATGAGCGCATAGGCAGAAATGTGGTCGGGCGCTAAGTCCAGAGCGCTGGTGAGCGTCGCCTCCCAACTCTCCAACGTTTCTCCCGGGGTTCCATAGATAAGGTCCAGAGAGAGCTCAAGGCCGGCATCCTTGGCCCACTGCACCACGTCGGGAACACGCTCGGGATTATGGGTTCGATCCAAGGTCTTGAGCACCGAAGGATCACTGGATTGCACACCAAAAGACACCCGCGTCACACCGGCAGTCTTCAGGGCATGAAGATCCTCGGCACTCACGCTGTCGGGGTTTGCCTCCACGGTAATTTCAGCGGCGTCGTCAAAGCCAAAAGACTCCCTGGCCTGCTGAAGCATTGCTGCCAGTGGTTCTGGTCCCAATAGGGTCGGAGTCCCACCCCCCACAAACACGGTGGAAAGAGGACGCGAGGGAATACCGGAGGCCTCGAGGACCCGCCGGGCGAACCGAATTTCGGCGTTAGCTTGGGCTGGATAACTGGCCTGCGAAACCCCCTCCAGCTCAGTAGCGGTGTAGGTATTGAAGTCGCAGTAGCCACACCGCACGGCGCAAAAGGGCACGTGAATGTAGAGGCCTAAGTTTCTGGATTTCGAGCCCTCACTTGCCGAACTCGGAAGTAGGCCATCGGGCGGGGCCATGTCGCCTTCCGGGAGGGCGCTAGGCACTATTCACAAACCAAATGACGTTCATGCGGACCAACATCACTGCGATAGATCCGGCGAGGAGTCCCAGCATCACGGTGGACATGATGGAGCGCTCCACGAGCGCCCAGACCGACCCCGCCAAGACCATCAGCAACGCCGTGATGAGGTACATCCAAAATTCGAGCAGGCTGCCTGTGGGTGAGTTACCGAGCGCGGGTTGAAAAATCGCGACAACTATCTGGATCAGGAGCAACGCACCCAACAGAACGATCGAACCCAACGTGTAGTCGTTCGGGGTCCGCTTGGCTATCGCAAAGCCCACCGCGAGAAAACCAGCCAGGAGGGCAACACCCAGCTGCAGCCAGTAGAACCACTCAATCACAGGGGAAGCCTCTCCACTAAATCGTTTCAGCGCTCGGAGTCGGGGACACCCATCAGAATACGGCTGCGACCTCCAGAAGCCTCAAGAATTGCCACCAAGGCACCGGATTCTTCCGCTAGAGCGGCAAGAGGGCCAGGAGCAGGCCACCCTTCTGCTCGAATGGGTCGACCATGACTGATGTCGATAACCTCCTGCGCAGCCAAGGACACCACCGGCATTACCTGGCTCGCCACCTCGGCGAGGCTCATCACGTGTTCTTCCTGCACATCCTGAGGCAATGGCGATCCCTCCACCCCAAAGGGTCCCACTCGAGTTCGTCGCAAAGCCACCAAATGCCCGCCGACTCCTAAGTGCCGACCAATATCGCGTGCGAGTGCCCGAATGTAGGTGCCAGACGAGCAGTCCACGACAAGCTCCACATCGATGAACCCATCGCCGCGGGTGATAGACGATGCCTCGAGTCGAGAGATGGTGACGGCGCGACTCTTGAGCTCGACTTCCTGGCCTGCGCGGGCAAGATCGTAGGCTCGTTTGCCGTCAATTTTGATCGCGCTAAAGGTGCTCGGAACTTGCTCGATATCGCCTCGAAATGGGCCCACGGCAGAGCGAATCTCATCATCAGTGAGGGTCTCAAGGGTCTCAGAGCTCTCCCCCACTCTGTCGCCTTCGGCGTCATCGGTTGTCGTCTCATAGCCCAGACGCATCGTGGCGGTATAAGACTTGTCGAGCCCCACCAGGTACGTCAACAAGCGCGTTCCCGCGTTAACGCCCATGACTAGGAGACCCGTTGCCGCCGGGTCCAAGGTCCCCGCATGGCCCACCTTTTTCGTTCCGAGAGCTTTTCGCACCCCCGATACAGCGCTGTGAGAGCTCAGGCCCAAGGGTTTATCGACAAGGACAATCCCAGATGCCACGAGCTACCCCAAGGCCTTGGTGTGCCACACCGTCTTCAGTTCGGTGAACGCGACAATCCGCTCCACACTGCGAGCAGGAATTCCCACAATCGGCGCCAGTACGCGCTTCAGAGTTTCGGCCGCATCACTCTGCCAGCTCACCCAGTCGCCCTCGGAACCTCCGGCGAGGTCCAGGGCGTTGACGTCTGCATGCGCGGCCAGCCACGGCATCAAGGGCACGGGGTCACCGGTGAGAATATTCACTACTCCGCCGGGAACATCGCTGGTGGCAAGGACCTCAGCGAAACTGATGGCGTACAGTGGCTGGGTGGGGTGCGCGAGCACCACCGCC
>JAIOWW010000017.1 GCA_021741925.1 Pontimonas sp.
CCTTGACCCAGAGACAGATGAGCGCACCGTTGCTCCCAGTCTCGAAGCGTTCCTTGAGGTCATCCGCAAAGACGGTGGCAACATTGAGAACCTCGACATTTGGGGTAAGCGTCGGTTGGCGTACGAAATCAAGAAGAAGTCCGAGGGCATCTACGCCGTCGTTAACTTCACGGCATCACCAGAGGCTACAGCTGAGCTTGACCGCCAGCTCCGCCTGAGTGAGGCTGTCATGCGCACCAAGGTATTGCGCCAAGACGAAGCAACAGTTCGTCTGGGTGCCCCCGAGGAGTCGCCCGTAGCTCAGAAGGTGTCGCTCTCTGGTGGCAACAAGCGCCGCAAGTCGGAGTAGATCATGGCTGGCGAAACAATCATCACCGTGGTGGGAAACCTCACCGCCGACCCAGAGTTGCGCTACACCCAGAATGGGGTAGCTGTCGCCAACTTCACCATCGCCTCGACCCCTCGTAACTTTGATCGAGCCTCGAGTGAATGGAAAGACGGCGAAGCGCTCTTCATGCGCGCGAGCGTATGGCGTGAGTTCGCTGAGCATGTGGCCTCTTCGCTCACCAAGGGTGCTCGAGTAGTGGCCACTGGTCGACTCCGTCAGCGTTCCTACGAGACCAAAGAGGGCGAAAAGCGCACCTCGATCGAGCTCGAGGTGGACGAAATTGGCCCTAGCCTTCGTTATGCAACGGCCCAGGTTCAGCGTCAATCCAGCGGTGCCTCCAAAGGCGCTGTGGAAGACGCATGGAGCGCTCCTGCCGCAGGCGGAGTGACCCAAGATCCGTGGGCAAGTGCAGCTCCCGCAGACCAGGCGCCCATCGAGGACGCACCCTTCTAACCAATGTTTGAGCGTCCTGGCTGTGGCCGGGGCGCCAGAGTAGAAAGAACATCACCATGGCAGGAAAATCCAGCGGCGATCGCCGCAAACCACGCATGGGCAAAGGCGGCAAGCCTGCAGCTCCCGTGAAGTACATCACCGTGGGCGTCATTGACTACAAAGACGTCGCCACGCTTCGTCGCTTCATTTCGGAGCGCGGGAAGATCCGCAGCCGCCGTATCACCGGCGTCTCTGTCCAGGAGCAGCGTTTGCTCGCCAAAGCCATCAAGAACGCACGCGAGATGGCCTTGTTGCCCTACGCCGGTGCGGGACGCTAAGGAGCGAACCTATGACAAAGCTCATTTTGACTAACGAGGTAGCAGGCCTGGGCTCCGCTGGAGACGTCGTCGACGTCAAGAACGGTTACGCCCGCAACTTCCTGATTCCTCAGGGATTCGCCGTTGCGTGGAGCAATGGTGGCCAGAAGCAGGTCGACCAGATTCGCACTGCTCGTGAGGCGAAGGTTATGGCTTCTCAAGAAGAGGCGCAATCCCTCAAGGATCGACTCGAGAAGGCGCCCATTTCGTTGAGTGCCAAGGCAGGCTCAGAGGGTCGACTTTTCGGTTCGGTGACGCGCAACCACATCGCCGCAGCGATTGAGGCCGCGGGCATTACCGGCGTCGACAAGCGATCGATCGAGATTCTCAAGCCGATCAAGTCAACGGGTTCGGCGGATGTCGTGATCAAGATTCATGATGGCGTCATTGCCACCGTTACTCTCTCGGTAAGAGCGGAAAAGTAGCACTTTTTCTTCCTGCGTGGGGCCCCTCTTCGTGAGGGGCCTCACCATTTAAGGGGGTCTTTCTCCACACAGGGACCTCTACCACACCGAAGTCTAAACCGGTGCTTTATACAGATTCACACAGACCGAAGTGTCAGTTTCTATGCCCGATAAATCTATATTTATTGTGAGAAATTTCCGTATAGCACGTCGGCTAATCCCCATTTTATCCACAGGACACTCGGCGTTTCTCGACAATAGTGCACAGAGTTATCCACAGCCTCGATTGTGCGAGGGGAGCGGCATCCCTATGGTGAAAGCAAGCTTAGAGAGCAGAGCTCGACAGGGGCTCTGAGAGCCTCCCGGTTGTGTCAGCCGATGGTGATAGACCTAGGGGAGGCGAACCCACACTGTGTAGTTTCTGCGCCACAAAAGAGAGGAGAGGTCTGTGTCCATAGCTCAGCTCGGCATCGTCCCCGACTCTCCCTCTGAACGGGGTTACGGCGGAGATCGTACGCCGCCTCACGATGTTCTGGCCGAGCAGAGCACGCTCGGTGGAATGCTCCTGAGTAAGGACGCCGTCGCAGACGTCATTGAGGTGGTCCGGGGACGTGACTTCTATCTGCCCAAACACGAAATCATCTTCGATGCGCTGCTCAACTTGTATTCGCACGGTGAACCCACGGACGTCATTACCGTCTCCGAGGAGCTCACGAAGACGGGCATGCTTTCGCGCGCTGGAGGTGTCGACTATCTCCACACCATCGTTTCCGTTGTTCCAACAGCTGCCAGCGCTGGTCACTATGCCGCCATCGTCGCGGACAAGGCCGTACTGCGCAGATTGGTGGACGCCGGAACTCGCATTGCAAACATGGGATATGCCAGCGAAGGTGAAGTCACCGATTTGGTGAACTCGGCCCAGACCGAGATTTACCAAGTCGCTGGTGGTGTTGAGGCAGAGGATTATGTCCCCCTGACCGAGGCCGTTTCCGCTGCCGTGGATGAGATCGAAGCAGCCCGTGGCCGTGACGGAGAGATGGTTGGTGTTCCGACAGGGTTCGCTGACCTAGACGGCCTCATGAACGGTCTGCATCCAGGCCAACTGGTGCTCATCGCTGCACGTCCTGCTTTGGGTAAATCGACACTTGCTCTTGATCTAGCTCGCAACGCAGCAATCCGTTACAAGCAACCCACCATTTTCTTCTCCTTAGAAATGGGAAAGTCAGAAATTGCCATGCGGTTGCTGTCAGCCGAAACCTCCATTCCGTTGCAAAAGATGCGCAAGGGCATGGTTGAGGCGAGGGACTGGACCACTATTGCCTCTACCCGAGGTCGTATTGAATCGGCGCCGCTCTATATCGATGACAGCCCGAACATGACCCTGGTGGAAATTCGAGCGAAAGCCCGACGCTTGAAGCAACGAGTGGGCCTCAAAATGATCGTGATTGACTATTTGCAGTTGATGACCGCGGGGAAAAGGGTCGAGTCACGTCAGCAAGAGGTCAGTGAATTTTCTCGGGCGTTGAAGTTGTTGGCCAAGGAGCTTCAGGTCCCCGTCGTTGCACTGTCTCAGTTGAACCGTGGTCCTGAGCAGCGCTCAGACCGTAAGCCTCAATTGAGTGATCTGCGTGAATCGGGCTCTCTGGAACAAGATGCGGACGTGGTGATACTGCTTCACCGTGATAGCGCTTACGAGAAGGACAGCCCGCGTGCTGGCGAAGCGGATCTGATTGTGGCGAAGCACCGTAATGGACCCACTGACACTGTTGTTGTTGGTTTCCAGGGGCACTACTCACGCTTCGCTGATTTGCCGAAGGTCTAGGTGGCGCGGAGGGACCTGAACCCTCATTACGCTGGAGTAGTGGCAGCCCAACCCCGACAAACACCAACTCTTCCGTACTATGTCGTGTCGGCGATTCGCTCGGTTACCCTCCTCATCACAGGTCTTGTCATCACCTTCACACCGGGACACTCGGCACGTTTTGGCCTGGTCGCTCTGGGAATTCTGGGAGTGGTGAACGCGGTCGGGCTGGGGCTGGTGGCACTGGGACTCTCCACCAGAGAAACCGCGCGCGGGCTTCACTTGTGGCAGGCGTTGGTGTCACTGGTGGTGGGTGCCCTCGTTCTTGCTCTGCAGGAAGCGGGCATGATTTTGCTCCTGTGGGCTCTAGTTTTCTGGGCGCTCCTCGTCGGCGTAGCCGAGGTCTTTTACGGCGCTCGCTTAGCGCGCGGAGATGCTCTCCGCCGCGACTGGATCACACAGGGATCCATGACGGTGGTGTTGGGCCTGGTTGTTCTCTTTCAGCCCGCCGACAGTGTGGCTGTGGTGGGTTTCTTAGGAGCGTGGGCTATCGTCCAGGGTGTCTACATGGCCATCGCCAGCGTCGCACTTCGGTTTCCCACCACACCAAAGGATCACCCCCATGACTGAGCCCACCCGGCGTCAGAAACTTCAGCCGATTGAATACGTCGCGCTCTCCGGAGTGATGGCTCTTTTTGCCGGACTGGTGATCCTGATGGTGACGCGAGATCTACTTGGCGCCATCATTGCCAGCGGACTGGTGTTCATCGTCGTGATTATCGGGATTGCAATGCTCCTGCTTGCGGTGTCACCTAACTCAACGCCAGATGGCCAGAAAAGCTCACCCGGAACGGGAAACGACTAGCACTCAGTCGAGAAAGTCGACGAGGGCTGAAGCGAGTCCGACGTAGCCTTCAGGGGTGAGCTGCGACAGACGCTTCTTCGCGTCATCGGAGATATCCAAGCCCCCAACGAACGAGGCGAGCATCGCGGCGTCGACCTTGTTTCCCCTGGTCAATTCTTTGACAATCGCATAGGGGTCGGTTTCGGAAGAATTGCCACGGACAATTTCTGCCCGCATCACCGTTTGGATAGCCTCTGCGAGGACTTCCCAGTTCGCCTCGAGGTCTGCTCTCAGCGCACCTTCGTCCAGTGAAATCTCGTGAAGACCCTTGTGCAGGTTGGTCAGCGCGAGCAGTGAGTGTCCAAAGCCGACACCTATATTGCGCTGCGTGGTGGAGTCAGTGAGGTCTCGTTGCAGGCGTGATGTCACTAGCGTGGCGGCAAGTCCTTCGAGCAGCGAGTTCGAGATCTCCAGATTGGCCTCAGCGTTCTCAAAACGAATGGGGTTGATCTTGTGGGGCATGGTGGACGACCCCGTCGCACCGGGCTCGGGGATTTGAGTGAGATAGCCCACGGAGATGTACGTCCAGACATCTGTCGCAAGATTGTGCAGAATGCGGTTGGCGTGGGAGATCGCAGTGAACAGTTCCGCGGCCGCGTCGTGGGATTCGATTTGAGTGGTGAGAGCGTTCCAGGTGAGACCAAGACCCTCGACAAAGTTCTTGCTGACAATCGGCCAGTTGATTCCCGGTTCCGCGGCTACGTGAGCAGAGAACGTCCCTGTTGCCCCCGAGAACTTGGCGAGGTAGGGGACGCGAGCAATCCGCTCGCGCACCCGAGCGAGCCTGCCAACAAAGACAGCGAGTTCTTTTCCAAACGTTGTGGGGGTGGCGGGTTGGCCGTGTGTCTTGGCCACCATGGGAGCGTCACGCCAGCTGCGAGCGAGTTCGGTGAGTCGAGTGACCACAGCATCGAAAGCGGGGAGCCACACGTGGGCGAGAGCGTCCCTGGTGACCATCGCGTAGGACACGTTGTTGATGTCCTCACTTGTGCAGCCAAAGTGAACGAGCTCGCTCAGGCTGTCCAGCTGGTGAGCCTTGAGGACATCGCGAACGTAGTACTCGATGGCTTTCACATCGTGTTTGGTGACTGCTTCGAAAGCCGCAATTTGCGCAATATCTTCGGGCCCAAAGTTGGCGACAACGGATCGCAACGCGTCGATGGTCGAGGCGGGGAGTGGGGTGGACCCGGCGACTCCCTCAGCACACAACGTAATCAGCCACTCGATTTCAACGGTGACGCGCGCTCGATTCAGAGCTGCTTCTGAGAAGTACTCACCGAGAGCTTCGGTTGCTTCTCGGTAGCGTCCATCCAGAGGGCTAAGCGGTTGGTGGCCCAAGGGCGACATGGTCACCTTCCTGTCTGGGAGATTTCCCTCTGACTATTCTTCCCTATTTTGCTGTCCACCGGGAAGTGGCACCCAGGGTTTGTGTGGTCTGTGCAGGTGTGGGCTGGGCCTGGTGAGAGCTCAAGCCACACTCCTCTCGGGAGAACAGTGATGGATGATGGATATCGGGCTGGCATGCACGCAGGTCACCTGCGCCGTATTGCACTCGAGCTCGAGCGGTCACTGCCCTCCGGTGAATGGAGAGGCCCCTCCGAACTCGAATGCCGTCTTCGCGTGATGGACATCCATTCTGACCTCCATCGAGTGGCGCGACTGCTCGAGATTGCCGCGCGGGAGAGCGCTTGATGGGCGCAAACCCCTTCTGGATACACGACCCCACCACCGTGACGGTCTGTGATGAGTTTGTGTATGCATTGGTGGTGACGCTCGATCGTCAAGCGGTGGCGGTGACTTCTATCTGGTCTGATCTCGCCCCTAGGGAGAACCCCGGAGCGTCCGTTTTCGAGATACCCATCCTTCCTCCGATAGAGCTCAGTTGGGCGCGAAAGGCACTCGGTGCGACGCTGGATGATCTCCAGTGGCTCCGCGGTTCGCTCCTCGCTTACGCGCAGGACACCGCACATCAAGAGCGTGCGGGGGCGCTGGCTTGGGCCGAGCCTGCAGAGCGTGCGCTGGCGCTGGGAGTGTCACTGGCGGCTGGCGGTGATGTTGAGGGAGCGCTGGGTTCCAACCCGATTGCTCACGCTGCTCAGACGGTTGGGGGCGCAATCCCTCCAATACACGAGGTGGTGGTGAGCGAATCTTTGGGAAATCCCGTAATGGCCCAAGCCCCTCGATCTCTGGCTGATCGCGTCGCGCGCATTCCCGAGACAGATACCCCTATCCGCATCGAACGGTACGTCGATGACGACGGAAATGCCCACTCGGAGGTGTATATCGCGGGAACCCATGACTGGGGCATGGGCACATCGGCGGAACCGTTCGACATGAACAGCAATATTGCACTCGTGGCCGGAATCCCGGCGGCATCCCTCATCGGCGTTCAGAGCGCAATGGCTCGGGCGGGTATCAGGCACGGGGAGAAGGTGACCTTCACGGGTCATTCTCAAGGGGGCATCATTGCTGCTCGCCTTGCGGAGTCCGGAACGTATCGAACGACCGGGCTCGTTGTGGTGGGTTCACCTACCGGAACACTCAGCACCAACGGTCGCTATCCCGCGCTAGCACTGCGTCACACAGATGATGTCGTGCCGCGTTTAGGGGGCAGCGATCGGGGGTCAGGTTTCACCACAATCGAGAGACACAGCAGTAGTTCCTTCGGGGATGTCGCCGGCGCGCATGAGAAGTCGGGGTATCTACAGATGGCCAAAGACCTTGATTCTTCGCCGGCGGCACCGCACCTTCCCGAGATACCCACGCCGTCAGGGACGACTGAGGCACGCGTCTTTAGCGCACGTCGCGCTACCGGCTAGCGGCGCTTGCCGACAAATGGCCGCAAAACCATGCCGATAATCCAGCTAGAGAGGCTCAGTACGAGCGCTCCGATGATTCCCCAATAGAAGTCTTGGACAAAAAGCCCGAAGCCCAACCATTCCGACACCAGCGTCACCAGCAACAGCAGAAGGGCATTGACGACGAGCGCAATGAGCCCCAGCGTGAGGACATAAAGCGGGAAGGCAACAATCCGAATCGCGTTGCCGACAATGCCGTTGATGAGACCAAATACGAACGCAATGAACACGTAACTCACCAGGAGCTCGAGGCTCGGCCCACCAGCAATTACGGGCTCACCTTCGGCGTAAGCAACCATGGTGAGACCGGGAACAATCCACACGGCAATGGCGAGCGCCAGCGAATTGACAATAAGTCGAATGAGAAAACGAAGCATGGTCTAACTATGCCCGCTCTCTGTGTCGCGCGCCAACGGTGTCCCTGAGGAACATCATTCTGAGCTTCCCGTTGTGCTCTATCAATGGCTCGCGGGAAAGAAGCCCCCCGCTAGATTAGAGCCATGCCCTTCACCGATGCGACTGTGCGCCTTGTCGCACCAGACGGGCAGCTCGTTCACACGGATCGCAACGAGATTTATCACCAGGCGATCGCGCACCTGACAGAGGCGGAACTTCTCGAGTTCTACCGAGTCATGACTGTGGTGCGTCGCTTCGATGTGGAGGCGGGAAACCTCCAGAGGCAGGGCCAAATGGCTCTCTGGGTTCCCAGCATCGGTCAAGAAGCTGCGCAGGTGGGTTCTGGGTTTGCCACCCGCCCTCAAGACAACATTTTCCCTGCTTATCGGGAGCACTCCGTCGCGTACCTCAAGGGTCTTGACCTTCTCGACATCATTCGTATGTTGCGCGGAGTCACGAACGGTGGGTGGGACCCTAAGACTTCTCAGAACTTCCATCTCTACACCCTGGTCATTGGATCGCACACGCTGCACGCCACGGGTTACGCGATGGGTATCGGATTTGATGGCAAGTGTGGGTCGGGCGACCTCGAATCTGATGAAGCCGTCTTGGTGTATTTCGGGGATGGCGCCACAAGTCAGGGTGACACCAATGAGGCCATGATTTTTGCCCAGAGTTACCAAACACCGCAGGTCTTCTTCTTACAAAACAATCACTGGGCTATTTCTGTTCCCGTCCGGGTTCAATCCCGGACCCCATTGTTTGAGCGCGCAGCCGGCTTCGGCCTTCCCAGTGTTCAGATTGACGGCAACGACGTGTTGATGAGTTATGCGGCCACTCGTTTGTCCATGGACGCCGCCCGCTCAGGTCAAGGCCCACATTTCATCGAGGCATTGACTTATCGCATTGGCGCACACACCACCAGCGATGACCCCACCAAGTATCGGGATGAGGACGAGCTAGCGTTTTGGCAAGCGCACGACCCCATCGATCGTTACCGCTCCTACCTCCAGGGTCTTGGGGTTCAGGAAAGCTTCTTCGAGCAAGTCGCTACTGAGGCCGAGGACTATGCCGCTGACATTCGTCAGCGGACTCTCGCGCTCGAGTCGCCCCCGATGGCGGAGATTTTCCAGCACGTTTTCACTGACCCCCACCCCGTTGTTGAGGCGGAGCACGGAGCCCTCGAGGCTTATATGGCGTCCTTCGAGGAGGCCAGCGAATGACCGATTTCCCTCTCGCTAAAGCCATCACGGAAGGGCTGAAAGCCGCGATGTCCCAGGACCCGTCGGTGATGTTGATGGGTGAGGACATTGCTCAACTCGGTGGAGTGTTCCGCGTCACGGAGGGACTCCAAGAAGAATTTGGCCCCAACCGAGTGATTGATACTCCCTTGGCGGAGTCGGGGATTGTGGGAACGGCGATTGGTCTGGCCATGCGCGGATACCGGCCGGTCTGTGAAATCCAGTTCGATGGTTTTGTCTACCCGGCATTTGACCAAATCGTCACCCAGTTGGCGAAGCTCACTGCTCGTCACGAAGGAACACAGTCTTTCCCGGTGGTTATCCGGATTCCCTATGGCGGACACATCGGTGCAGTGGAGCATCACCAGGAGAGCCCGGAGGCCTATTTTGCTCACACCGCAGGTCTTCGTGTGGTGTCTCCTGCGACCCCGCACGACGCGTACTGGTTGATTCAGGATGCGATTGCCTCGAATGACCCGGTCATTTATCTTGAGCCAAAGAGTCGCTACTGGCACAAAGGGCCGATCGACACGACTGCTTCCGGTGCTCAGATGGGTCAGGCTCGAGTGGTCCGCCAGGGTAGCGATGTGACGGTCATTGGTCACGGCGCCATGGTCAGTGTGATGCACCAGGCTGCAGAGATTGCGCAGAGCGAGGGTGTGAGCCTTGAGTTGATCGACCTGCGCTCGCTGTCCCCCATTGATTACGACACGATTCTCGACTCTGTTCGCCGCACCGGTCGCGCCATTGTGGCGCAAGAAGCGCCGGGCAATGTCAGTGTGGGTAGCGAAATCGCTGCAACTCTCACGGAGAAAGCGTTCTATGTGATGGAGGCGCCAGTTCTGCGGGTGAGTGGGTTCAATACCCCCTTCCCACCCGCGAGACTCGAGTCTCTCTATCTCCCCGATGCGGACCGCATACTTGACGCCGTGGATAGAAGCCTGGCTTACTGATGGCTAGCGCGTAAGGAGCAACCGTGTCGCACTTTACTTTTCCTTTGCCCGATGTTGGCGAGGGTTTGACCGAGGCCGAAATCGTGAGCTGGCGGGTCAAGCCGGGTGACGAGGTCGCAGTTAACCAGGTTGTCTGCGAAATTGAGACCGCAAAGTCACTCGTTGAATTGCCTTCTCCTTTCCATGGAGTAGTCAAGGAGCTCCTGGTGAGCGAGGGCGACACAGTCCAGGTTGGAACTCCCATCATCAGCGTGGAAGGCGACGGTGCTGATTCGTCACCCGACACGGGCGTAACGGATGCTGTCGGTGACGCCGAGAGCAGTGTCACCCACGAGGCGGCTGAACCCAAGAACCTCGTCGGGTATGGCACAGGCCCCTCCACTCCGACATCTCGGCGCAAGCGCGCCCAGGCTCCTGCGGACGCTCCGGTGGTCACGCCTGCGCCAGCCCAGAGGTCAGACCTTCCGCTCGCAGATTCGAGTCCCGTGATCGCTAAGCCTCCGATTCGTAAGTTGGCGAAAGACCTGGGCGTGAGCCTGGAGGCTGTCACGGGAAGCGGCATTGGTGGAGAGATCCTTCGCGATGATGTGATTCGTCACGCCGGACAGGCAACGGTGTTTCGCAATCTGGAGACCCCCGAGTGGCCCGAGAACAGAGAAGACCGCATCCCGGTCAAGGGTGTTCGCAAAGCTATTGCCCAGGCAATGGTCAAGAGCATGTTCAGCGCCCCACACGTCTCAGTATTTGTGGATGTCGATGCCACAAGGACGATGGACTTTGTCAAGCGCTTGAAGGCGTCGCCCGATTTTGCCGGGATTAAAGTGTCGCCTCTGTTGGTCATGGTGAAAGCCATGATCTGGGCGGTTCAGCGAAACCCCACGGTGAACTCGACCTGGACGGAGGAAGAGATCATCGTCCACCACTTCGTCAATATGGGTGTCGCCGCAGCAACGCCGCGTGGCCTCATTGTTCCTAACGTCAAGGAGGCTCAATCGTTGAGTCTTCGCGACTTAGCCATGGCGTTGGAGAAACTCACGGTGACGGCTCGGGAGGGGAAGACCACTCCTGAGGATATGTCGGGGGGAACAATCACAATTACCAACTTGGGGTCGTTCGGCGTAGACACGGGAACTCCGATCTTGAACCCGGGTGAGGTCACCATTGTTGCCTTGGGCACGATCAAACCGAAGCCCTGGGTGGTCAATGGTGAAATTCGAGCCCGCATGGTGACCACCGTGGCGGCAAGTTTCGACCATCGAGTCGTGGATGGTGATGTCGCGAGCAAGTTTGTGGCCGATGTCGCCGCGGTCATGGAGGAGCCCGCTCTGCTCCTTGATTGATTTTGACAATCATTCTCATTAAGGTCTAGTCTTGACCTCATGAGACCTTCACTTCTTGTCGCCGGCGCAGCCGCTACCGTCCTTGTCCTCGCTTCGTGTTCTCCGAGCACTCAAGGTGAGATAGCGGATGACTCTGCAGAGACTTCTCCCACCACCGCACAAGCGCAGGACGCTCCCTCAGTAGTGGTCACGACAACTGTGCTGGGCAATGTGGTGGGAGAGATTCTTACCTGTGCTCTGGGTGATGATTCGTCGATGATGGTCCTGATGCCTCTGGGTGCCGACCCCCACGACTTCCAAGCATCCTCAGCTCAGGTGGCGCTCATGGCGAGCGCGGACCTTGTCGTGGCTAACGGCTTGGGGTTGGAAGAGGGAGTTGTGGATGCCATCGAAAACGTTGAGGCAGATGGCGTCTCTGTGCTCGAAATTGCAGCCCTAGTCGACCCCCTGCCCTTCGGAGAAGAGCACGAGGAAGTGCACTCTGAGGAAGAGTCCCACGATGACCACGGGCACGAGGATGAACTGGCCGACGAGGAAGAGCACTCTGATGAAGAGTCTCACGACGATCACGGCCACGGCGATTTTGATCCCCACTTCTGGTTCGACATGGAACGCATGGCACTGGCCGCAGAACTGATTGGTGCCGAGCTTGCGGTGAACGGTGACGAGAGCTTTGCTTCCTGTGGTGAGAGCGTCGCAGCAGACATTCGGGCTACTGAAGTCCTCGTCGCCGACGCCCTGGGGAGCGTCCCTGACGCCAACCGGGTCCTCGTGACCGATCACGATGCACTCGGGTACCTCGCAGAGCGTTACGACTACGAGGTAGTCGGGGTGGTAATTCCGGGCGGTTCAACCTTGGGTGATCCCAACTCGAGCGAGCTTGCTGCATTGGTCGACACCATCAACGATGAGGGAGTGAGGGCGATTTTTGGGAACACGGCCGACTCCACTGCACTTCTCGAGACTCTCGCTGCTGAGGTGGGAGGCGATGTTCAGGTTGTTGAGCTCTTCGTGGGAAGTCTGGGCGGCCCGGGTTCGGGAGCGGAAAGCTATCAAGAGATGATGACGACCAACGCAACACGGATAGCTTCAGCGCTGGCAGACTGAGCACTGTGGAGTGGTGGTTAGCGCCTTTTGAGCTGGGATTTCAGCAGCGTGCGCTGATAGGTGGCATGCTTGCCGCCCTCATGGCCTCCACTGTGGGGACCTGGTTAGTGCTCCGAGGAATGAGTTTCTTCGGTGACGCTTTCGTCCACGGTGTCATCCCGGGAGTGGCTGCTGCGGTCGTCCTTGACATTAACCCGCTCCTGGGGGCTGCCGTGGCGGCAGCGATCATGGTGTTCGCGATTGAGTTGGTGCAACGCAAGACCGTGCTCGGCGAGGATACTTCCATTGGACTGTTGTTTGTCGGAATGCTGGCACTGGGTGTGGTCATTATTTCCCGATTGGATTCCTACTCGGGCAGCCTTACCAGCATCCTGTTTGGGGATGCGCTCGGCGTTACCTGGAGCGATATTGCTGGGCAGTTAGTGGTCCTCGGGATTGTGGTAATCGTGTCCATCGTCCTCTATCGCCCTCTCATTGCGTTAAGTCTCTCCAGGGACAAGGCGGAGCTCCTCGGGATGCGCCCGGGGCTTGCGCATGCCGCTTTGCTGGTGTTGATTGCTCTCGCTGTGATTGGGAGCTACCAATCGGTAGGAACGCTCCTGGTCTTTGGTCTTCTTGTTGGTCCGCCCGCTGCTGCAAGCCTGCTCTCTCGAACCATCTCCCGCATGATGCTGATTGCCGCGGTGATTGGTGTGCTTTCTGTCTGGATCGGGCTCACCATTAGTTACTACTGGGGCACGGCCGCCTCGGCAACGATGGCGCTGGTGCCGATTGTCCTGTTCTTCGCTGTCTTGACAGTGAAGAACATTGTCGAATCCGCGAGAGCGCGGGTGAGCGCATGAGCGATGTCATCAAAGGACAGGACGTGGTGATCGTCCGTGATGGGCATGTTGCTCTTGCCTCCTCCACCTTCAGAGTTCCTGAAGCAGCGATCACCGCCGTGATCGGACCCAACGGCAGCGGGAAGTCCACACTGCTTCACGCAGCGACCGGTCTGTTGCCCTTGGAATCCGGGAGTATCGAGGTTCTGGGAAAACCCCCCGTGGAGGCTCGAGGGGAAGTCGCCTATGTGGTTCAGCACATGAACGTGAATCCGGGAATTCCAATGACCGTGCGAGAGGTAGTGTCCATGGGTCGCTATCCCTCCACAGGGCTCCTCAAGCGTTTGAGCACAGCAGATAAAGCCCAGGTGAATGACGCGATGGCGCTGCTGCGTATTGACGATCTCGCTGATCGTCAGGTGGCCAGGCTGTCGGGTGGTCAGCGGCAACGGGTGTTTGTGGCTCAAGCTCTCGCCCAAGACCACAGAGTCTTGTTCATGGATGAACCACTGACGGGTCTGGACATTCAGTCTGCACAGACAATTGACGACATCATGCACGAAGAACCAGCGCGAGGATGTTCGGTCGTGTTCACCACCCACGATCTCGAAGAAGCTCGCGCTGCTGATCACGTGATCCTCGTGAGCGGCTACGTCGTCGCCGATGGCGCACCAGAGGACGTGCTGACACCCGAGAACCTGGCCACGGCGTATGGCCTGGGATTGCTTCACCCCGAGAACACGGCTGGACTGGGGATAATTGATGACGCCCACGATCCGCACCACAGCCATGAGCAGGACAATGTGTGATGAAACGCAACACGAAGCAGCGCGAGGAAGTCTGGCAAGCGCTAGAGGCGACACCAGAGTTCGTGAGCGCCCAGGAGTTGCACCAGAAGTTGCGCAGTACCGGCTCCACGATTGGCTTGGCGACCGTCTATCGAACTCTGAATGCGCTTGCCGAAGAAGGAAGCGCTGACGCGCTCAGCATCGAAGGGGAAAACCTTTACCGCGCGTGTTCTCCTGGCCACCATCACCACTTGATTTGCCGGGAATGTGGCACGACTACAGAGATAGAAGCGGGGGAAGTGGAAGCCTGGGCAAAGTCCATTGCCCAGAAGCATGGGTACGCAGATCCCCAGCACATCGTCGACATCTTTGGGACCTGCCCCAGCTGCCATTCAGGGGTTGCTCCCAGCCCGTAGACCGCGTACAGTAGGGGTTTGGTTCAGCCACCTAGAGCTGTATCTTGTGCGCACAGAGGCCTCTCTCTTCGGAAATAAGTCTCTGATTGCGTGCCGACAAGTGACCTTGGGTAGGACAGTAGTCCTACGGTAGCGATAACAGGAGGAAACATGGCAGCAGTCTGCCAAGTGACCGGAGCCACCCCTGGTTTTGGACACAACATCTCACACTCGCACCGCCGCACGAAGCGTCGGTTCGATCCGAACATCCAAAAGAAGACGTACTTTGTGCCGTCTCTGAAGCGCAGCGTGACGTTGACGCTCTCAGTGAAGGGAATCAAGACTATTGATGCCCGCGGAATTGAGTCCGTCGTTGCCGAGCTGCTCGCTCGTGGGGAGAAGATCTAATGGCTAAAGCACAAGACGTTCGCCCCATCATCAAGCTTCGTTCCACCGCTGGCACGGGCTACACCTATGTCACCCGTAAGAACCGTCGTAACGATCCCGACCGTCTGGTCTTGAAGAAGTACGACCCCGTAGTGCGTCAGCACGTTGAATTCCGCGAGGAGCGTTAAGCATGGCCAAGAAAAGCAAGATTGCGCGCAACGAACAGCGCAAGGTAATCGTTGAGCGTTACGCCGAAAAGCGTCTCGAGCTCAAGAAAGCACTGGTCGACCCGAATGGCACCGACGAGTCGCGTGAAGCAGCGCGTCTCGGTCTGCAGAAGCTTCCCCGCAACGCGTCTCCCGTGCGCGTCCGTGGACGCGACGCCATTGACGGTCGCCCTCGTGGCTTCCTGAGCAAATATGGCGTTTCCCGTGTGAGATTCCGCGAAATGGCACACCGGGGCGAATTGCCGGGCATTACGAAGTCCAGCTGGTAACTTTTTTGGTGGCTCGGGAGTGATTCTGGGCCGAGCC
>JAIOWW010000018.1 GCA_021741925.1 Pontimonas sp.
GTGCTTGAGCTCTAGAGCGTGGTCCACCAGCCGCAGTGCGGCTTTGTGGGCAGGGCGCCTCGCCACGTCGTCCCGAATAAGGTTGGAAAGAAGGGTGGGGGAACCGGCTAGGAACCTGGCCAAACCGCCAGGATGCCCACGGGAAATATCGACACGGTTCTCGGGGTAATCCTGGAAATGAATCAGGGGGCTTGGCCCGCCCAGCTGGGCGATCTCTGACCACCAGCCCTCCCAGGCCATTGCGGCGTGGTTCACGGGTGTTGTGTCGGGGTCTCCCACGCTGACTTGGTGCGCTAAATCACTCGACCACCAGGGTTGGCCATCGAGTGAGGAGCCCGGAGCATCCGGGGCGTCGTAATTATCGGCACGCCACACCCCTCAAAACTAGGACTTTGCAGTGTTTTGGGGGGTTATCCCACGCCGGCTCGCACGAGTCGCCCTCAAGGTCAGGATGACCTTTTTTTCTCACTCTGATGCCCAATCCTCGAGTCTCAGGAGGGGTATTTGGTCAAAGTGGCGAGTGTTGTGGGTCACGAGTGTTGCACCGGCGACCAGGGCTTGCGCGGCGATGAGGATGTCGTAGGGCCCAGAGCTCATCCCTTTTCCTGCCAGGAAACGCGTAATCTCACCGCCTGTGCGCGCCTCTTCCACCCCGAAGGGCAGGATCGGCACCGCCCTCAGGAAGGGCTCGATTCGGGCCTTCCAGCTACGCTCAGCGACGCGTGGGCCGCGAACACTCTCCAATTCACAGGCTGATATTGCTGAAATTGCCCAGCTCTCGGAGGGCACCCGCGAAGCTTTGCGAAGAACTTCCCGGTGATTCTTCAGCAGGTAACTCACCGTGTCGGTGTCGAGTAGATACGTCACGCGGTGTCGTCTTCGCGCAGATCCGGGAACCTGCCGGGCAGTGGCGTTCTCGCTGGCCATTGCTCAGTGGCATCCCGAGGTGTCCCTTCCTGCTTCCACTTCTCTAAGAGCTGCTCGAGAGTCTCGGGTTCGTGATGGGGGCGAATCTCCAGAGTCCCCTCTGCAGTCCCGCGTACCTCTACCGCCTGGGTTGGAGGAACAAGGCTGGCGGGAATCCGCACGGCCCAACTTCCGCCGTTTCTAAACATTTTTGTCACCACATGATCAGTCATAGTCCGCATTGTAGTATAGACAAACTGTATATACATTTGTATGGTGGACATGCCCTCAACCTCCGCGTCAGTGGACAACTAACGACGACCCCGACGGGCTCTTCCGTTTCCAGCACGTCGTGGGCACCGGGCTGAAAGCCTCCGCCAAGGCAAGCCACCCGAATCTCTCACATGTCATGAATGTGGTGAGACATCAAAGGGTGCCCCTGGAGGGACTCGAACCCCCAACCCTTTCCTTAGGACGGAACTGCTCTTCCATTGAGCTACAGAGGCAACGCCGAAAGTCTAGCGAGCACAGAATGTCCCCGGTCGTTATTACTCTGTCCACGTGAAGATTTATCTGGTCGCATTCGGGTCTAGGGGAGACAATGAGCCCTTCCGCGCTCTCGCGCTGGAAGCGGCGGCAGCCGGCCATGATGTCACCTTCGCTCACACCTCAGACCTGGCGTTTGATCGCGCCGCTCCGTATGAGGAACGAGAACTCCCGGGCTCGATCGAGCGGGTGATTGCGGAGCAAGGTGTGTCTACTGTTCGAGCTCTCCTGAACTATCGAACCGTCATGCGGCCTCTACTCGAAGGTGTCTGGGAAGCCAGCACCCAGCAGATACTCGAGCTTCGCCCCGACATCGTGGTCTATCACCCAAAGGTCATGACAGCGGCAACCGCTGCTCACGCGGTGGGGGCGCTCGCAGCGGAAGTAGAAATCGTTCCCACGATGACTCCGACCGATGAGTTCCCACCTGCGGGCCTCCCCACGACCATCCCGTCTCGGTGGTACCGGGCGAGCTATTCGCTGGTGAAGGCGGGAGTGTCCTCGTTTGCATCCGTTCTGAAAGAGCTCGCCGACAGGCTGGGCGTAATCCGCACCGAGTCTGACCTGGTGCTCTGTCCGGTCAGCCCCACCCTGGTTCCTCAGCCCACCGACTGGCCAGACTTTGCCCACATCACTGGGCAATGGCATGTTCCCACGCGTGATTCTCTGGATGATGAGCTGGAAGAGTTCCTGAGGGCCGGCAGGGTCCTCTATGCGGGGTTTGGGTCGATGCGAGACTCTCACGGCCACGCCCGAGCCGAAGCGTTGGTCACTGCCGCTCGCTCGCTTGGGATGAGAACCCTGCTCGTCACCGGATGGGGTGGCCTCATCCCCTCTGCTGAGCACCGCTCCGCCTCAGATGTGCTGGTTCGGGAATCTTTGGCCCATTCGAGTGTGCTGCCTCAGGTTGAGGTGGGAATCCATCACGGTGGAGCTGGGACGACCCACGCTTTCCTTCGGGCCGGAACCCCCTCGATCATCATGCCGTTCCTCGGCGATCAACCGTGGTGGGCTGCTCGACTCCATGGCCAGGGTCTTGGACCAAGAGCATTTCGTCGACACGAAACTCGCTCCGGGGTTATCGCGAAGGCGATCATCGAGGCTGAAGCGAAGAAAGAGCGTGTGGCGCGAGCTGCCACCCAGATGGCTCAGGAAGACGGACTCGCCTCAGCGCTGAACATTCTCGAGCTCGCGGAAGCGGGAGTCTCTCCTCTTCGACCGGCCTAAGCGGCTTGGGCGAGGTAGCCTTCCCAGCGCTCTTGGGGACGCTCAATACCTCGCACCAACCATGATGTTCCGTGCGGAGTCTTGGGGATAGTGAGTAAACGCCACCCAATTTCGGCAGGGGTGCGATCGCCCTTGATGTTGTTGCACTTGAGGCAACAGGCCACGAGGTTTTCCCACTCGTCTTTGCCCCCGCGAGAACGGGGAAGGACATGGTCGATAGTGCTGGCAGAGGCACCGCAATATGCACAGCGGTGACTATCCCGCCTCAAAACCCCGCGTCGCGACACGGGAACCTGGCGGTTATGGGGCATCTTCACGTAGCGAGTGAGAACGATGACAGAGGGTCGCTCCCATGTTCCATCGGGGCTTCTCACCGGGTGGGAGTTATCACTCTCGACGATAACGGCGCGACCGTTCATCACCAAGACCAGAGCCCTCTTGAAGGACACCACCGAGAGTGGCTCATACCCGGCATTGAGAACGAGTGTTCGCATACTGACTGACGGAGAATCCATTGTGGTGACGGTGGCTTTCGCGGGGGTCATCGAGTTGCCCCCTTAACGCGAAAGACACCATCGATCGACGATGGTGTCTGAGAGAAGCGGAAGCCCTGACATGCCAGAGCCGGCCTCGTGGAGACCTGTATCCGGAAGTGAGCGCGCACATCCCTCGGGGATACACGCTCTCGTGGACTCATGAGGTACTCCTTAGCGACATAGCTGGCGCAATGGGATAAGAGTATCTAGCTAATCCTGAGACCAGCTGACACGGCACGCCGGACCTATTTCGCCAGGTAAAGGTGCTCCGCGATCGATGCCTCGACAACGACTTCACCCTGTGGGCTCTCCGTTGCGAGGCGATACTTCTCCCCCACCTGGCTCACGCTCACGCGGGCTCCCGGAATAACTCCCGCTGCTTTGAAACTCGCCAACAGCTGAGGATCGAACTGTGCTGGTTCTCCCAATCGACGGAGAAGACCCGACTGAGGTTCTGCCGTCGCAAAATCTGTCACCCGAATGACACCCTTGAGGAACTTCTCTGATGCCGTGCCACCTATGTCCTCCATGGCCGGAATGGGATTACCGAAGGGAGACTCAGTGGGATTGCCCAGCATCTCCACCAAACGACGCTCGACATGCTCGCTCATCACGTGTTCCCAGCGGCAAGCTTCCTCGTGAACCAGCGACCACTCGAGTCCGATGACATCCGCAAGAAGACGCTCTGCGAGGCGATGCTTGCGAGTCACTTCAAAGGCCTTCTTGCGGCCTTTCTTAGTGAGGGCAAGCTGGCGATCTGCTTCCACTACGAGCAGACCATCTCGTTCCATCCGTGCGACCGTCTGAGAGACGGTGGGGCCCGAGTGTCCCAACCGTTCAGAAATCCTTGCCCGAAATGGAGGAATCCCTTCCTCTTCCAAATCGACAATGGTGCGCAGATACATCTCCGTCGTATCGACGAGATCTGTCATCACAAAATCCTTCACACGTATTAGGTGAGGCTTAGCTTACTTTGTGACCCCACGAGGAGCACTCAGTGCCAGCGCCTAGAATTGGCTCATGGCCGACCTCACCATCCCTCAAGACCTTCTTCCCCAGGACGGGCGTTTCGGCTCAGGTCCCTCGAGGGTGAGTTCCCAACAGCTCGACCACCTCATCAGGAACGCCTCATTGCTGGGAACATCGCACCGCCAGGCACCCGTGAAAGAACTCGTCGGGCGAATCCAAGGCGCCCTAGGTGCGTATTTCCGGCTCCCCGAAGGCTACGAAGTAGTGCTGGGCAATGGCGGTTCAACTGCGTTCTGGGATGTGGCAGCGGTCAGCTTGGCGAAGAACCGGAGTGCCCACCTCAGCTTTGGCGAATTTGGTGCGAAGTGCGTCAAAGCCCACACCACACCGTGGCTCGAGGCGCCACACGTTGTCACCAGTGAGCCAGGCACCAGAGGTGAACTCGTCGCCGTTCCCGGTGTGGACCTCTACGCCTGGCCCCACAACGAAACCTCCACCGGAGTCATGGCTCCGGTGACTCGTGTTCCAGGCGCCGACCCGGGTGCTCTCATGATGGTCGATGCGACGAGTGCTGCCGGAGGTTTGGACTTCGATATCTCAGAGGTGGATGTCTACTACTTTGCGCCGCAAAAGAATTTCGCGAGCGATGGCGGGCTGTGGTTCGCCCTGATGTCCCCCGCTGCCATTGACCGCGCATTCGAGATTGCCGCTACCGACCGCTACATCCCAGATTTCCTCAGTCTCACCCAAGCCATCGAGAACTCTCGACTGAATCAGACACTGAATACCCCAGCCCTGACCACGTTGCTCCTCATGGAGTCTCAACTGGAATGGATGATGAGCCTAGGTGGACTGACACCCGCTGCGGAGCATTGTGCGCAGGCATCACAGCTGCTCTACGACTGGGCGGAGTCCCGCTCTGACGTCACTCCGTTCGTGCGTGAATTTGCGCACCGCTCACACGTCGTCGTGACACTCGACCTGGACGAGAGCATCGATGCCACTGCCGTAACCTCAGCCCTGCGCACGAATGGCATCGTGGACACCGAGCCCTATCGAAAGCTCGGGCGCAACCAGATTCGGGTGGCGACCTTTGTGGGAGTCCCTCTCGGCGATGTCGAGAAGCTCATCGCAAGCCTCGACTACGTTTTGGCAAACCTCTAAGGGTCAAGCGGGTCGGGCTCGTCGAGCTCCACGTGATCAAAAAGATCATCAGGTTCGTCGGGGACCTCCAGCGGAGAAGGGTCTAAATCGAGGTCCAGCTGGTCAATGTCAACACCGTCGACATCGTCGTCGAGGTCGAGGGCGTCATCCTCGTCCTCCTCATCGTCGTCCGCTTCTGCCTGGTCCTTCAGCTCTTTCTCATGAAGCAGGTACTCTTCGAGACGATCCGCCCACGGAACCCAGTCAGGAGAAACGAGGGAGCCTTCACCCGGGAGTAAGCCCACTTCCAACACGGAAGGGTCACCACCGGAGACGTTGGACACACTCACTGTCCACATCCATCCCGGATAGCCGGGCTGGGTGGAGGGGTATGCCACGTTGACGGACTCACCCTCGTGAGTCACCACCGGCTTGTCCTCAAAAGTGTCAACCCCCGTAACCTCCAGGAGTGCAACCCGAGCCAACGCAACAAAGGTGTCCTCGGACACCGAAACTTTCTTAGGCATCAAATTCTTCGGCCACTTTGCGCAGGAGCGCTGCGATCTTCTTGGAGTGGTCGTCATCGGGGTATCGACCACGGCGAAGGTCTCCGCTGGTGCGATCGAGCAACTTCAGCAGGTCCTCCACGATGATCGCCATATCCTCAGCGCCTTTGCGACCGAAACGCCCGGCAGGGGCGTCCAAGATTCGAACACTCAATGCTTGGGCGCCACGTTTTCCTTCGGCAACACCAAACTCCACTCGAGCTCCTGCTTTGACGACATCTCCAGGAGAGAGTGCAGAGGCGTGGAGGAACACTTCCTCACCATCGTCGGTGTGGATAAAACCGAAGCCTTTGTCTTGGTCATAAAACTTGACCTTGCCGGTGGGCATGTTGACGCCTTTCTGTCAGTCACCAAGCGAAATGTCGCTCCCCGCAGGATACCGCCTCTTGTGCCGGGATATCCTGGGGTCGTGACATCCGCAGAGAGCATCGAACCTACCGCCACTGAGCGAATCCTCGCCGCCATGATCGTGGGGGTGGTCGCACTCTCGGTCCTTGCCTTCTTCTCCATCATTGTGGGGACGTGGCAGGGCATGGATTCTGAAGCTTTTTCCGCGGGTATATGGCCAGCCATCACGATGCTGCCGCTCTTCGGACTCCCCCTCGGCTTTGTCCTGATTATCACCTTGTTGATTATCTCCACGAGGCGTCGGCGCGCGTTAGGGACTGATGACGCTTCCGAGTGACACCACGCTCGCACTCATCAGTTGGCTAGCTTCGAGAGACACCACAGAGCTCCAGCGCTTGATTCGGTCTCGAGGCATACCCCACTCGTCGTGCACAAACTTTCGAACTCTGGCGCAAGCGCTTCTGGACCCCTCGAATATTCGAGACTCTCTGCAGTCACTTGCTCGTGGTGAGCTGCTTGCCCTGAGAGACCCGGAAAGTGCGACTGCTCGCTCGAGCAAGGTTCTCGAAGAGCGTGGGTTCCTCGCCATAACAGCCGAAGGAACCTCGCTCTTGATCCCCCCCGCAAGCCTCGAGCTCCTCGCTGACCTGGATGCTACCGAGCGTGAACCATTGCTGTCGCAGCCTGAGGCTCTGAAGGAGTCAGAGATTTCGGCTGCGGCAAGCCATGCACTGACCACCGTGATAACCGTGTCAGACCTGTTGGACGCTGTCGCGAATACACGCTTGCCCATGAGTCAAGACGGGCAACTCACGGCAACCTCTCTGAAGAATCTGCAGAACGAGCTGGGCTCCGGGTATGACATTCCCGAGCTGTGGGCTAGCGCTACACAAGCCGGGCTCCTGGGCTCCCGCAACGCGGCAGCGGCGCTCACCCAGAGCGCTCTTGCATGGCGGGCACTACCCGACGAGGAACGACTTACCCTCCTCGCCCAGTCGTGGTGGTCAACACTCCCCTCGTGGTTGTCGGCAACTTTCTCTGCCCACCACACCATGGCGTGGGATTCCTCTCTGGTGACACACCTGGACTATCACTACCCCTTAGTGGACTCCGAAGCTCTTCTCGCCGAAGCCCTTACCGGCGCCCAGATGTTGGGTGTCGTCCATAGTTCACGAGCGACACCGTGGGGATTGGCGCTCTGGAGCTCGGGGAAAGTTGCAGAGGAGTTCCAATCGTGGAGTCCCCCCGCTGCGCCAGGAGTGTTTGCCCACGATGACTACACCCTCTTGGCGAGTGGCCCACTAGAGCCACACCATCGTCGAGTGCTCGCGAGCATTGCGACCCGCGAGTTAGGGGGGCTTGTCCCTCGATATCGGATAACCGCAGCCTCTGTGCTGAACGCTTTGCAAGACGGGGTCGCCCCGGAGAGCATTCCCGTCCTCCTGGCCGAAGTGTGTGTAAACGAGGTGCCCGCCAGCATGATCGCTCTGGCTGAGGACGTCACCCGCCGAGCGCTCGATCTCGAGGTACACCCTCACGGCGAATCCACCACACTCACCACCCGACGAGATGAGCTAGCCGAAGAGCTCCTCTCTGACCCTGGCCTCATTGTGCTGGGGCTCAAGCGAGCCGGCGATCGGGAACTAAGGTGCTCCTGGCCCGCAGAGCGGGTCCACTCGACCCTGCTCGCAGCCTCCTACCCCAGCCTCTTGGTGGACTCCGAAGGTGCACCTCTAGCGTCTGACCCGCCCCTGGCGGATCACCACGATTCAGCGAGTGAGGAGCGACTGGCCAGCGCGTTGACTGAGCTGGTGGCAAGCGCCAACGAATCTGCCGCAAAGGGTGTGCCCGCAGGGTTCACCAGCATTATTGAGGTTGCCACAGAGACCAAGACGCCTTTGGAGATTGTGGTGACGATGCCCGATGGTTCCTCCGTCACGGTCGTGATGGAGCCTCGGGCACTCAGCGCTGGGCGACTGCGCGGGGTTGAACTGAAACATGCTGTCGAGAAGACGTTCCCGGTGTCGCACATCACCAGCGTGCGCGCGTGGTCCGAGGAGGACGAACGCTAAGCCAGGCACCGTAGACTGGCTGGTTGTGAATCCCGACGGCCCCCTCATCGTTCAAAGCGACAGGACCGTCCTGCTCGAGGTTCACAACGCCCTCGCTGATTCGGCTCGTCACGCTCTCGCCGTGTTTGCCGAACTCGAGCGGGCTCCGGAGCACATGCACACCTATCGAATCACCCGGCTTGGTCTCTGGAACGCCCGCGCAGCCGGTCACACGTCAGATGAGATCCTCGGCACTTTGGAGGAGTACTCCAAGTTCCCGCTGCCTCAGGGCATTGCGGAAGAAATTACCGACACGATCCAGCGCTATGGACAAATTGAGATCACCAGAGACGGTGACGACCTGTTCATCTCGTGCACGACACCGGCTATTGAGGCCGAGATCACCCGGACCCAGAAGATCAAGGACCTCCTCGGCGATCGCGACGACCAGGGCCGCTACCCCCTCGCACCATGGTCGCGAGGCCTCATCAAACAGGAACTCCTCAAAAAGGGCTGGCCCGCCGCCGATCATGCCGGTTTCGCTGCGGGGGAACCCCACGACATTTCCCTGGGAGAGGGGGAGTGGTCACTCCGGGACTACCAAAAAGAGGCCATTGGACGTTTTTCCCAGAGTGGCTCTGGCGTCGTGGTCTTGCCCTGTGGTGCCGGGAAAACAATTGTTGGCGCAGGTGTCATGGCGGAACTCGACACCACGACCCTCATCCTGGTGACCAACACCGTGTCGGCTCGTCAATGGAGGGCGGAACTTCTGGCAAAAACTTCCCTGACAGAGGACGACATTGGGGAGTACTCAGGGAGTGTCAAAGAAATCAAGCCCGTCACCATCGCGAGCTACAGCATTATGGCGGCTAAACGCCAGGGAGAGTTCGCCCACCTCGGTGTTTTGGACGCCAACAACTGGGGCTTAGTGATCTATGACGAGGTCCATCTCCTCCCCGCACCTGTTTTTCAACTGACTGCTCAATTACAAGCCCGCAGGCGCCTGGGGCTCACCGCAACCCTCGTGCGAGAAGACGGTCGCGAAGGCGACGTGTTCAGCCTGATTGGCCCGAAACGCTTTGATGTCCCGTGGAAGCAGCTCGAAGCGGAGGGTTACATCGCTCCAGCAACGTGCGTCGAGATTAGGTTGGAACTTCCGCAGAGCGAGCGACTGGAGTATGCGGCGAGTACGGACAAGGAGCGCTTCCGGCTGGCCTCAACCTCTCCGTCGAAGAGTGCCATCGTCACGGAATTATTGGCGCTTCACTCCGATGACCCCACCCTGATTATCGGCACCTACCTTGAACAAATTGAAGCGCTTTCCGAGGGACTGGGTATCCCGATGATTACGGGAGACACCCCGGTTCCCGCGCGGGAGGAGCTGTATCAGGCGTTTCGCCAGGGCGACATCTTGCGCCTCGTGGTCTCGAAAGTCGCGAACTTCTCTATCGATCTCCCGGAAGCGTCCGTCGCGATCCAAGTTTCTGGGTCTTTCGGCTCGCGGCAGGAGGAGGCCCAGCGGCTGGGTCGTATCCTTCGACCCAAGGCCAGCGGTCGACCTGCGGTGTTCTATACGTTGGTTGCACGAGACACCGTGGATCAAGATTTTGCCCTGAACCGTCAACGATTCTTGGCTGAGCAAGGCTATGGCTACACGATTATGGATTCCACTGAAGTGACACAGAAAGTGCCAACGATTCTGTCAGACAACATTCAGCAATCTCCCAGATAATAGCCACATGGCTGATGGACCCAAAATTCTTGTTGTCGATGACGAGCCCAACATTAGGGACTTGCTCACGACCAGCCTGCGCTTTGCAGGCTTTATGGTGCGCGCGGTAGGGACTGGCGCTCAAACTATCTCTGCAGTGCTCGAGGAAGAGCCCGATCTGATCGTGCTCGACGTCATGCTCCCCGACATCAACGGTTTCGGTGTGACTAAGCGCCTGCGCTCCAGTGGCTACACCTGCCCCATTCTGTTCCTCACCGCGAAGGATTCAACAGAGGACAAAATCACCGGGCTCACGGTTGGAGGCGATGATTACGTCACCAAACCTTTCAGCCTCGACGAGATTGTCGCGCGTATCAAAGCAATCCTTCGTCGAACACTGAATGAAGAAGACGACGCCCTTATCCGGGTGGGTGAGTTGAGCATGGATCAGGACACTCACGAAGTGTTCTTGGGCTCAATCCCCATTGATCTCTCCCCCACCGAATTCAAACTCCTGCGCTACCTGATGTTGAACCCCAACCGCGTGCTCTCCAAGGCGCAAATCCTGGACCATGTGTGGGAGTACGACTTCAATGGTGATGCCGGGATTGTCGAAAGCTATGTCTCGTACCTTCGGCGAAAGCTCGACCCTCACACTCAGGAGCCACTGATCCAGACCAAGCGTGGTTTTGGATACATGCTGAAGTCCGACAAGGCCTAAGCCCCTGGCCATGCTCTCAGGCATGCAACAGTGGTGGGAATCCACCTCACTGCGGACCAAAATAACCGGGGTCACCGTTATCGTCATCACCCTCGGTCTGTTTGGGATTGGGGTGGGAACTATGACCACCGTTCAGCAGTACATGGTGGACGAGGTGGACCGCAAGATCGACGAAGTAGCTGCCGGCCTGTCCCCCAGCCTCACCACCTCAGACTTTGCCTCTTTTGACACCACCGGTCAGGCGGGCTCGCGGAGCTCCTACTTTCTTGCCGCTGTCTCAGACGATGGTCAGGTGCTGGCAAGCAACCTTGAGCCCCAAAGTTCGGGATATCAACCCGACGTGAGCGGCATTACACAGAGCTTCATTCTCAACAACTCCTCCAATTTCACCGTGCAGAGCATTGACGGCAACACAGAATGGCGTCTCCACGCCTACAGCCTGCGGATCATCCAGGAAACGAAGATGACCCAAGAAGAGGCAACCCTCATCATCGGAGTGGATCTGGAGGAATCCAAACAAACTGTCGGTCGTTTTGCCACCATCTTCCTGCTCTTTGGGCTGGCGGCGGTTCTCTTCAGTGCGATTCTCACGCGATTCCTCGTCACCACCACCTTCCGACCTCTCCGGGAGGTCGAGATGACGGCTGCTCGCTTCGCGGGGGGAGACTTCTCCCAACGACTAGGTGGCGCGACACCGAACACCGAAGTGGGGCGCCTTACTCGCTCACTCAACACCATGCTCTCGCGTATCGATCGCGCCTTCGCCGATCGTGCTAACACCATCGAACAGATGAGACGCTTCATCGGAGACGCGAGCCACGAGCTTCGCACCCCACTGGTGTCTGTTCGCGGCTATGCGGAGCTCTATCGCATGGGAGCCCTCACCAAGAAAGCGGATGTCGCTCAGGCTATGGAGCGCATCGAAAAAGAGGCCGAGCGGATGACCACTCTTGTCACAGACCTCCTAGAGCTAGCCCGTTTGGATGAAGCTAAACCCTTAGAGCTGGGGCCGGTGAACCTGGTGAGCCTCGCCCACGACCAAGCGATGGACGCTCAGGCCAGCGCCCCGGGTCGAACGGTGACCCTGTGGCATGACGGGGAGCTCGTCCACAACCCCACCGCAATTCCCCCCATCACTCTGAGCGCGGAAGAAAACAAGATCCGGCAGGTCCTAGCCAACCTGCTACAAAATGCCGTGAGATTCAGTCCCGAAAACTCTCCCATCGAGGTCATCGTGGGGCGTGAGTCCAACCCGGCCCGTGGAGTAGTCAGTGTGGTGGACCACGGCGAAGGAATACCTCTTCAGCTCCGCGACAAAATCTTCCAACGACTGTTCCGAGCTGACACCTCTCGTGCCCGTGAGACGGGAGGCTCAGGCCTCGGGCTCGCCATCGTCGACACCATCGTGAAACGTCACAAAGGCACCATTCGAGTGGACGAAACCCCCGGTGGCGGGGCCACATTCCACGTGTCCCTCCCGCTTGTCCCCAATCAGTCCTCATAGCTGTTCTTCACACGGGGCGCGTCACGACGGCTCCGGACGGTCGTCTCGCTCTCTAGGGTCAGGGGCTGAGACAAAGGAGCCCGTATGACCAGATATTCCGTAGATTCTGACGCAGTCCTCAGCGCTGCCCAGCATGCAAGAGCCACCATTGAGAGGATCCACAGTGACGTTATGACACTGAACACACAACTCAACGCCCTAAGCGGGAGTTGGAGCGGGCCAGCCGCGACCGCCTTCATCAGTGTTCACGAATCGTGGCGCAGTACACAAAGCGCCGTGGAGGCGAATCTTCACGCTCTCAGCCACGCACTATCTCAAGCAGGCATGCATTACCGAGACATGGAAATGGCGAACCAGAGGCTCTTCCAGCGTTAACGGCTATGGGGCGCCTCCCGAAGGAGACGCCCCACAGTAGAGCGGTTCTGGACTTAGAAGTCCATGCCTCCCATGCCACCAGAGGGGTCGCCAGCAGGCGCAGGAGTGGGCTCCGGCTTTTCTGCGACGACTGCTTCGGTGGTGAGGAAGAGACCGGCAATGGAAGCCGCGTTCAGCAGAGCCGAGCGGGTTACCTTGACGGGGTCTGCGATGCCAGCAGCGAGCATGTCAACATACTCACCGGTAGCAGCGTTGAGGCCCCAGCCGACCTTCAAGCCACGGACGTGCTCAGCAACAACACCGGGCTCGTGCCCTGCGTTGATGGCGATCTGCTTGAGTGGTGCGTCGATGGCAACGCGGACGATGTTCGCTCCGGTTGCTTCGTCGCCCTCGAGCTTGAGGCCATCGAACACTTTGGCGCCAGCCTGAATCAGGGCAACGCCACCACCGGCGACGATTCCCTCTTCCACGGCAGCCTTAGCGTTGCGCACGGCGTCCTCAATACGGTGCTTGCGCTCCTTGAGTTCAACCTCGGTTGCGGCACCAGCCTTGATGACAGCAACACCACCGGCCAACTTGGCGAGACGCTCCTGGAGCTTCTCGCGGTCGTAGTCGGAGTCGGTATTCTCGATTTCCTGACGAATCTGCTTCACGCGACCTGCGATGGCGTCGGACTCGCCGGCACCCTCGACAATGGTGGTCTCGTCCTTGGTGACGACAACCTTGCGGGCGCGTCCCAGCATGTCGAGCTCGATGTTCTCAAGCTTCAGACCAACCTCTTCCGAGATGACCTGACCACCGGTGAGGATGGCGATGTCCTGGAGCATGGCCTTGCGACGATCTCCAAAGCCAGGAGCCTTGACGGCAACGGACTTGAAGATGCCGCGGATCTTGTTGACGACGAGGGTAGCGAGTGCTTCGCCCTCAACGTCTTCAGCAATGATCAGCAGCTGCTTGCCAGACTGAATGACCTTGTCGACAATGGGCAGAAGGTCCTTGATTGCGGAGATCTTCTGGTTCGCGATGAGGATGTAGGGGTCTTCGAAGACTGCCTCTTGACGGTCGGGGTCTGTCACGAAGTACGCGGACAGGTATCCCTTGTCAAAGCGCATACCCTCGGTGAGCTCCAGGGTGGTGCCGAAAGTGTTGGACTCTTCAACAGTCACCACACCTTCCTTACCGACCTTGTCGATTGCTTCTGCAATCAGCTCACCAATGGCGGGGTCAGCCGCAGAGATCGACGCGGTAGCGGCGATTTCCTCTTTGGTCTCAACCTCTTTGGCGATCTTGAGGAGTGCGTCAGAGACAGCCTGAGTGGCTTTCTCAATGCCGCGCTTCAGGCTGATCGGGTCAGCGCCAGCGGCGACGTTACGGAGCCCCTCGCGGACCAGTGCCTGAGCGAGAACGACGGAGGTTGTGGTTCCGTCACCAGCAACGTCGTCCGTCTTCTTGGCAACCTCTTTGACCAGCTCTGCGCCGATCTTCTCGAAGGGGTCGCTCAGTTCGATTTCTTTGGCGATCGACACACCGTCGTTGGTGATGGTGGGGGCGCCCCACTTCTTCTCCAAGACGACGTTACGACCGCGGGGTCCTAGCGTTACCTTGACGGCATCCGCCAGGGTGTTGAGCCCACGCTCGAGACCACGACGGGCCTCTTCATTAAAAGCAATTAGTTTTGCCATCAGTTTTTCGTCCCTCCCGGACGTCTAGTGTGCTGTAGCTATTGGCACTCGCGCATTACGAGTGCTAATTGATTTTGGCACTCTCGGGCTGAGAGTGCAAGTGCGCACCGGGAGCGTGTCGAACTAGTTGATGGTCAGTACGCCAGCTTCAACATCGGAGGACTCGCTAGGGATGAGTTCCAGCCAGGTGTTTCCAATTCCGAGGAGAACTTCTTCACCGTCAGCGGTGGTCAACACAATGGGTGACTCTGGAGTCGCTTTGAACCAGTTGATCTCGACGATGGAGCCACCGGTGGCGACCCATCCAGTTCCCTGATTCACCAAGCGCGTAGTGGGGATGTCTTCCACCACATCAATGCCTACCTGAAGCACAACGACGTTGACGGCAGAAATTTGGTTGCCACTGGATGCGGAG
>JAIOWW010000019.1 GCA_021741925.1 Pontimonas sp.
TGGAGTGGATCGATGGAAACCTTGGGTCCAAAGTCACCATGAAGTACCCCTCGGTCTTTCTGGTGGGGGAGCGCGCCAAGGGGGAGACACTCTCTGTAGCGTTTGCTGGTCCTGGTCAGCATCAAGACGCCGGAGCCAAAATGATTCACATGGCCCCACATACGACGTCGTCGATTGTGTCGAAATCTATTGCCCGTGGCGGCGGCAGAGCCGGATACCGCGGTGAGGTCAGGGTGGGTGAAAACGCTCACCATTCCGCCAACACGGTTCGATGTGATGCGCTGCTGGTCGACACTATTTCGCGCAGTGACACCTACCCCGCGATTGATATCCGGGTAGATGATGTTCAGCTCGGGCACGAAGCAACGGTGTCGAAGGTCAGTGAAGAGCAGCTGTTTTATCTCCAGAGCAGAGGCCTGGCAGAAGATGAAGCCATGGCCATGATTGTCCGTGGTTTCATCGAACCGATTGCGAGAGAACTCCCCATGGAGTATGCGCTCGAGTTGAACAAACTTATCGAAATGAATATGGAAGGCTCAGTCGGCTAAATGAGCACACAGAACACGGGCGGACAAGCGACTCTTGTACCGCAAGACACTCGCGTGGGCAATGACGTTCCAGTCCAGACCAGGTCAGAACGTTTCGCGTCGGGAAATGTTGAGGATTACGCGAGCGTAACTGGCCGAGAACCTGAGTGGAAACTCAGCCCGGTTGCGAAGCTCACGCCACTGCTCGAAGGTCAACTCGAGGGCGGTCGTTACGACATCTCCACAACCGACGTCGAAGGTTTCGCCACATCGTGGGTGGCTCCGGAACTCTCCCCGCGGGGGGTCGCCGGTATCCCCGAGGATCGCGCAGCAGCCAACGCATGGTCGAGCACTTCTGAGGTGCTGGTGGTGGATATAGCGGGGGAGCACCCAGAACCACTGCGCCTCGGACGTTCGGTGTTGGGTACGACTGCTCGCGCGGCCCACACAATAGTTCGAGTTCACCCCAACGCTCACGCGACGCTCATCATGGAATCCACGGGCGATGCTGTGTTGGCCGAGAACGTGGAGTTCGATATTCAGGATGGCGCTTCAGTCCAGATTGTGTGTGTCCAGGATTGGAGGCCCGGAGCGATTCACTACGGCGCGCACTTCGCGAGAGTGGCCAAGGACGCCACCTTCACCCAGATTCTTGTCAGCGTGGGCGGAGACGTCGTGATTGTGAATCCCTCCACTCAGCTTGTCGGTGCTGGAGCTGCGGGTCACCTGTGGGGCGCCTACTTCGCCGACGCTAGCCAACATCTCGAGCACCGTGTGTATGTGCACCATCAGGGCCCTCACACCGTCTCGCGAGTGACCTACAAGGGGGCTCTGCACGGCAAGGGAGCAAGAACCGTATGGGTGGGAGATGTCCTCATCGGTGCTGACGCAATTGGTACCGACTCCTACGAACAAAATCGCAATTTAGTCCTGAGTGATGGGACGAGAGCTGACTCAATCCCGAATCTGGAAATCAAGACCGGCGACATTGCAGGGGCTGGCCACGCCAGTGCCACAGGACGGTTTGACGACGAGCAGCTTTTTTATCTCCAGTCCAGAGGAATCAACGAGCTCGATGCCAGGAGGCTCGTGGTGATGGGCTTCCTCGTCGACGTTGTCTCGAAGATTGACGACGCGGCGCTCGTCGCAGAACTCACGAGTAAGTTTCAGCAGAAACTCTCACAAACGGTGGAGGCTTAGATGGCTGCTGTAAAGGTATGCGGGGTGGATGACCTCAGTGTTTCCAGTGCGGTCAAAGTCACCATTGACGGAGTGCCCATTGCTCTGGTGAAGGACTCAGCCGGCGATATTCACGCGATCGGCGACACCTGCAGTCACGGCGAAATCTCCCTCTCTGAAGGGTTCGTCGAGGACGACACGCTGGAATGTTGGGCACACGGCTCCAAGTTTGCTCTCGCCACAGGGCAGCCACGGAATTTTCCCGCATTCGAACCGGTCCCCGTATATGCGGTCACCATTAGCGACGGTGACGTCTACGTTGACCCGACCCCCCTGACCAATCAAGAAGACGCGTAAGGACAGCAATGAGCACACTCACGATTTCAAACCTCCATGTTTCTATCGAAACTGAGGCCGGTCCTGTCGAGATTCTCAAAGGGGTCGACCTCGTCCTGGAACAGGGTCACACCCACGCCATCATGGGCCCCAACGGCTCGGGCAAGTCCACTCTCGCCTACACCATTGCTGGCCACCCCCGCTATGAGGTAACTGCCGGGACAATCGACCTCGATGGCGAAAATGTTCTCGACATGAGTGTGGACGAGCGGGCGAAAGCCGGTCTTTTTCTTGCCATGCAGTATCCCGTTGAGGTGCCTGGGGTTAGCGTGACAAATTTTCTTCGCTCCGCGAAGACAGCCCTCGACGGCCAAGCCCCGGCTCTACGCGAATGGGTCAAGGATCTGCGCGGAGCTATGGAGGCTCTGAAGATGGAGCCCGGATTCGCAGAGCGCAACGTCAATGAGGGATTCTCAGGTGGAGAGAAGAAGCGTCACGAGATCATGCAGCTGGAGCTACTGAAGCCCAAATTCGCCGTTCTCGATGAAACTGACTCCGGTCTCGATGTGGATGCTCTCAAGATTGTTGCGGAGGGTGTAAATAGAGCGAAGGAAGCGACAGGCCTCGGCGTTCTGTTGATTACGCACTACACCCGCATTTTGAATTACATCACACCCGATTTCGTGCACGTGGTTGTTGCCGGCAAAATTGCGGAGAGCGGTGGTCCGGAGCTGGCCGAACGTCTCGAAGCCGAAGGCTACGATCGCTACACCCAGAAAACAGCCTGAGCCAGGGGAGGAGGAGACATGTCGACTGTTGCGCTGAGTGACGAAAAGTTCGATGTTGTTCAGGAAGGCCTGAAAAACGTCATCGACCCCGAATTGGGTGTCAACATCGTCGACCTTGGTCTAATCTACGACCTGTCATGGGACGATGACGAGGACGCACTCATCATCAGCATGACCCTCACGTCCGCAGGGTGCCCCCTTACCGATGTCATTGAAGAGGAAATGGCCAACGCACTCGATGGTGTCGTCGAGCGTTTCCGGATCAACTGGGTGTGGATGCCGCCATGGGGTCAAGAGCGAATTACCGAAGACGGCCGCGACATGATGAGGGCCCTCGGATTCTCTATTTAGCATCGCACCGGTTCACGCCCTCCGCGCAGGTGCCCCGTGCTTGAGGTCAAGGACCTTCAAATTCGAATTGGCGCGCGCGTCCTCATGGACGAAGTGTCATTCCGTGTTGACAAGGGCGACAAAGTCGGGCTCGTCGGTCGAAACGGCGCGGGGAAGACCACCCTGACGAAGGTCATTGCTGGTGACATGCCGGCGACTGAGGGCACCATCCATCTGCAGGGTGAGATGGGTTACCTCCCGCAGGATCCGCGGGCCGGAGATCCCAGTGAAACTGCGCGGACCCGGATCTTGAACGCCCGAGGATTGGGCTCGCTCATGGCCGACATGGACGTTGCTGCGTCGATGATGGCGGATCCAGACTCAACTGTCGCTGAATCCGCAATGTCACGATATAGCCGTCTCAATGACAGGTTTCTGTCCTTAGGTGGATATCAGGCAGAGGCGGAGGCGGCCGCGATTGCCTCCCATCTGAACTTGCCCTCAGGAATCCTTGAACAGTCCTTGGGGACCCTCTCGGGTGGTCAACGGCGCAGGATTGAACTTGCCCGCATTCTGTTCCAGAACGCGCCCCTTATGGTCCTCGACGAGCCGACCAACCACCTCGACGCCGACTCCGTGGTCTGGCTGCGCTCTTTTCTCGCCTCCTACCCCGGTGGTGTCATCGTTATCTCCCACGACGTCGCACTCGTGGAAGAAACCGTAAACCGCGTTTTCTATCTCGACGCCACCCGCGCAACCATCGATATCTACAACATGTCATGGAAGCACTACCTCCGTCAGCGTGAAGCCGACCAGGAGAGGCGAGTCCGGGAGCGGTCCATAACAGAGAAAAAGGCGACGGCACTCCAACTCCAAGCGGCGAGATTTGGCGCGAAAGCGTCCAAAGCTTCCTCCGCTCAGCAGATGAAGGCCCGTGCGGAGAAGATGCTGCAAGGGCTTGAGGGCGTGAGGACGACCGATAGGGTCGCCAAACTTCGTTTTCCGGATCCGGCGCCGTGCGGCAAAACACCACTGTTTGCGTCGAATTTGTCGAAAAGCTACGGCTCACTCGAAGTCTTCACCGCTGTGGATCTCGCGATTGATCGAGGGTCCAAAGTGGTGATTGTCGGTTTGAACGGTGCGGGCAAAACCACGTTGCTCAGAATTCTTGCGGGAGTCGATTCTCCCGATACCGGCAAGGTCGAGGGTGGGCATGGTTTGCGTGTGGGTTACTACGCGCAAGAACACGAAACCCTCGACATCTCCAGGACTGTTCTCGAAAACATGTTGACCTCTTCACCATCTTTGGGTGAGACAGAGGCACGGAACGTTCTGGGGTCATTCCTCTTCACCGGCGATGACGTTCATAAGCCGGCTGGAGTGCTCTCCGGAGGTGAGAAGACCCGGCTCTCACTGGCTACGCTCGTTGTGTCGAAAGCGAATGTTCTCCTCCTCGATGAGCCGACAAACAACCTCGACCCCGCCAGCCGCGAAGAAATCCTCGATGCTTTGGCCCACTTCTCCGGCGCCGTGGTCCTCGTCAGCCACGATGACGGAGCAGTCTTGGCTCTAAACCCTGAACGTGTCCTGATCATGCCTGACGGTGTGGAGGACCATTGGAGCGAGGAATATCAGGAGCTCATCGAGCTCGCCTAGCGACCAGCTCCATCGAGAAGAGCATCCTCTTCCTGGTCATCGCGTGAGGCCTTTCTCGAGACATCTTCTCCACGATGTGATCGAACCTCTTGCCTGAGCATGTACCCAAGGCCTCCAAAAGCCATGAGGGCAAAGAGATACCACTGGAATGTGTAGCTCAGGTGGGGGCCTTCATCGAGGTCTGGCCGAAGGGTGGGCAAAGGTGGCTGTACTGGCGGCGGGTTCTCTTCGCCCAGGGCAAGAAAGAAATCTTCTCTAATCTCTACGGACGATGTCTGCTGCAGAGAGCCCAAGTGAATGCTCGCGATTTGCCCCTGCGGTGCGCCGCGACCCGGAAGAAGCGGTTCTGTTGGCTTGATTCGACCTAAAAGCTCGATCGCTCCGGGCGGAGTGTCGGGTACGTCATCAGGAAAATCTTGGGTTTCCCCTGTGGGAATCCACCCACGATTCACCATCACGCTGACACCATCCGTGACGAAGGGCACCAACACTTCAAAACCCACCGACCCAGCCCGAGGCCGTGTTCTCACCAGCACCTCTTCCCCCACGAGGTAGCGTCCAGTCGCAATAACCGGGATCCATTCGAGCTCTTGCGCGGACAGAGGTCCACTCTTGATCAGGGCAGACAGGGGAATCGGATCGCGGTCATAGTTGCTCTCCACTTTTTCTATTGCGGCTACCGCTTCCCCGCGGCGCTCCCATTGCCACATACCAAACATGGATGCGACAACGGCGAACGCAATGGTCAGTGCCATATAGCCCAACCACCGACGGGTAAGTAACAAGCGGAACATCTAGGTACCCTCTGGGTCGCGCCGGACTAAAGAAACCGGGAACCCTTTTTGGGATAAGTAGCCTTCAAAATAGTCACGATGCTCTGCGCACGCTAGCCAAACCTTCTGGCGTTCGGGGCCGTGAATACGAGGGTTTCGCCACACCACATTCCATTCGGGTACCGATACGCAGGCCGTTCGCGAACATCGTAAAGTCGGCGTTTCAGCGCCGGGAATCTTCACGAGCGTTGAAGAGGAGCAAGCGAACCTGGTCTCAACAGTTGACCCGCTCGAGGTTTCTTGGCCACCGAATTTGCGGTCACCACCGCAAAGTAGGGAAGGAATACTGCTCCGAACGCTGGAAGAAGTAGCCACCAACCCTCGACAAGAAAACAAGCCGCAATACAGATAAGTCGTATTCCCATCGCGACTGCGTACTTGACCATCCGGGCACGACGCTCAGAGTCAGGGGACTCCTGCAAGCTCGTGACGGTGTGGGTCTGTGTCATGGTGTCCTTTATCGTAAGCCCCCAACCTGCCAATAAGCTTGAGGACTATGACCACTCCACGCACTGTTCTTGTCACTGGTGGCAATCGAGGAATTGGGCATGCCATCGCTGCTCGTTTCGTTGCGGAGGGCCATCGGGTCGCTGTGACGGCGAGGAACGGCTCTGGCCCTTCAGGTTCCGTGACTGTGAAAGCCGATGTGACAGACGGTGACTCGTTAGACGCTGCCATCGCGCACGTCGAAGCAGAACTTGGCACCATCGAGGTACTTGTCGCCAACGCCGGCATCACTAAGGACACTCTGCTGATGAGGATGACGGACGAAGATTTTGAGGAGGTCATCAACACGAACCTGGTGGGTGTCTTCAAAGTGGTCAAGCGCTGCATAAAGTCAATGATTAAGGCCAAGCATGGGCGAATTATCCTGATTTCCAGCGTTGTGGGTCTCTACGGCTCTCCCGGCCAGGTCAACTACGCGTCTTCTAAATCCGCACTCATCGGTTTTGCGCGATCCATCACCAGAGAACTCGGGTCACGCGGGATCACCGCCAACGTGGTGGCGCCAGGGTTCATTAATACCGACATGACACGGGAGCTTCCTGAAGCACAGCAAGCGTCATATCTAAGCTCTATTCCGGCAGGTCGTTTCGCAGAGCCAGAGGAAGTTGCCGCTGCTGTGTCCTGGCTCGCGAGCGACGATGCGGCCTACATCTCAGGCGCTGTCATCCCCGTTGATGGCGGACTGGGAATGGGGCACTAACCTCTGAGTCCCAGAACTTCAAGAACGCGCCGGAGGTCAGGGACGTCGATAATTACATCCGCCGCTTCTTTGGCGACAGGCTTCGCCATAAAGGCGATTCCCACACCGGCTTCTCTGAGCATTTCTACATCGTTTCCACCATCTCCCACGGCGACAGTGTCCGCCATGTCAATGGAGTTGGCGTGGGCCCATTCCCTGAGCGTTGCAGCCTTAGCGCCTGAATCGATGACATCACCCACCGTCTCGCCGGTGAGGAGGCCTTCGAGCACGCCCAAGGTGTTTGCTCGATGAAAGTCCAGGTTGAGTTCCTCCGCGAGCGGGTCAACCATATGGTGAAAACCGCCGGACACAGCCCCCACAAGATGGCCCTTCGCATGAAGCTCGGAGACGAGTTCCCGCGCTCCCTCCGTTATTCGCACCTGCGCCGTCGCCGAAGCGACAGCATCAACACTCACGCCTTTGAGGGCCGCAACCCTGCGCTTCAAGGACGCTTCGAAATCCAGCTCTCCGCGCATCGCAGCTGCCGTAATCGCCGCCACCTCAGCCGCAACGTCGAGCGACACGAATCTGGCAATCAGGTCTATCCCCTCATCCCGGGTCAGGGTTGAGTCGACGTCGAGAACGACGAGTTTTCGTTGCTGCCTCACGCAGAAACCACAAGACCTTTTGCGACGACCGTTACACCTGAATCCGAGATGGTGAACCCGCGGGAAAGGTCGAGTGACCGATCAACTCCCACTGTTGCACCGGGTTCCACTACAACCTCCTTGTCCAGGATTGCTTTATGCACAACGGCTCCCTGTCCGATGACTACTCGCTCGAAAATGATGGAATCTTCGACGGTGGCTCCTGAGTCGATTCTCACCCACGGCCCTAGAACGCTCCGAGAGACGCTCGCCCCAACCACATAGCAGCCGAGGGACACTGTGGACTCGGATAGCGAGCCGGGGTTCCCGTCTTTGTCTTGGACGAACTTCGCCGGGGGAGAGTTCCACTGTTGTGAAAAGATCGGCCAATTATTGTTGAAAAGGTTGAAAACAGGATCCTTAGAAATCAAGTCTTGATGAGCGTCATAGAAAGCGTCAATGGTTCCGACATCGCGCCAGTAAAAGCGATCGTTCAATCTCGCGCCAGGGACCACATTTCGGTTGAGGTCGTAAACGAACGCTTCGCCACGTTCAACAAACGCTGGGATCACGTCTCCACCCATGTCGTGTGCTGATTCCACGTCTCGAGCGTCGGCGCGCACCGCTTCCACGAGCGCACTCGTCGTGAACACGTAATTTCCCATAGATGCGAGCACCTCATCGGGCGAGTCGGCAAGCCCGTCCACGGAGCGCGGCTTCTCGATGAACTCTCGAATCAGCGTTGGATCTTCAGAATCCACTTGAATCACACCAAACTGATCAGACAGCTCCTTGGGTTGGCGAATTCCAGCTACCGTGACGCTTGCCCCACTCGCTATATGCGCCTCAAGCATTTGTTGGAAATCCATTCGATACACGTGGTCAGCTCCGACGACCACCACATAATCTGGCTTTTCGTCACCGATGAGATTCAGACTCTGGAATATCGCATCTGCGGAGCCGGCGAACCAGCGCTTTCCCAGGCGCTGTTGGGCTGGCACCGACGCGACATAGGCGTTGAGCATTCCGCTGAGTCGCCACGTTTGTGACACGTGGCGATCGAGCGAATGGGATTTGTATTGAGTCAAGACGACAATTTGCCTGAGCCCCGAGTTGATGAGGTTCGAGATTGCGAAATCAATGAGGCGGTAGTGACCAGCAAAAGGAACCGCAGGTTTCGCTCTGTCCGCGGTGAGGGGCATCAGTCGCTTGCCCTCACCCCCAGCGAGAACTATTCCGAACACTTTTGGTGCCGTCACACCCCCAGCGTAGTCGATGCACACCCCTCAAAACAGGCGATTGCAGTGGAGTAGGCTTGGGCGATATGTCCGAGGTTGCTGCGTTCTCGTCAGTGAGTTTTGTGCGGGATCAGCGCCCCATCCTTCACGACATTTCCTGGGTAATTGACTCCCGTGAGAGATGGGTCATTGTCGGGCCCAACGGTGCAGGCAAGACCACGCTGCTCAGCATGCTGGCTTCGCTTACCTATCCCTCGGCCGGGACAGTTTCGGTTCTCGGTGAGACCTTGGGGAAGACGGACGTGTTCGAGCTCCGACCTCGGGTTGGATATGCCTCTAGTGATATGACCAACCGGATTCCCAATAACGAAACTGTCCTCGACACTGTCCTCACAGCCGCATACGGCGTCACCGGGCGCTGGAGAGAGGACTATGAGGACATTGATACCCGTCGCGCGCTGCGGGTGTTGAGTGAGTGGCGCCTGGAAGGTCTTGCGGAAAGCACGATCAGGACACTGTCGGATGGTGAAAAAAAGAGAGTGCAAATCGCTCGCGCGGTCATGACCGACCCCGAGCTGTTACTGCTCGATGAACCAGCCGGGAGCCTCGATGTTGGCGCGCGCGAAGATGTCATCGAAATGTTGGACCATTTCGCTAGCGATCCGGGTTCACCGGCCATGGTGATGGTAACCCATCACGTCGAGGAGATTCCCTCGGGCTTCACCCATCTCCTGGTGATTGCACACGGTGGCGTCATCGCGAAGGGCCCCATCACTGACACACTCACCGGAGACGTCCTGAGCGAGGCGTTTGGGCGACCGCCCTCCGTGACACATAACAATGGCCGTTATCAGGCCACCGCTCTCTGATTTTCCTGGTAAAGTAGCGCTTTGGCCGGAGGAACGCTACCGGCAATCGAGATAACTAAGGATTTGCAGGTCATGAGAGCTGACATTCACCCCACCTACGTCCCTGTGGTCTTTCGCGACCTTACCTCCGGGGAAAGCTTTCTGACCCGTTCTACGGCAACCAGCGAGAAGACGGTCGAATGGGAAGACGGCAACACCTACCCCGTAATCGATGTTGAGATTTCCAGTGCCTCGCACCCGTTCTACACCGGTAAGCAGCGCATCCTTGACTCCGCAGGCCGGGTAGAGAAGTTCAACCAGCGTTTCAAGAACTTCGGCAAGTAACTAGCGACGAACGGGCCACGCGCCGCTCGCCATAAAGCTCGGATCACCTGACCCGCGGCGGAACTTTTGGTAGCTCTCTGCCCAGGCGCGAGCCCAGTCGATTTGTTGATCGTGGAGCCACTGCGCGTCACCCGTGAGGGCTTCTGCGTGTTGCCGAATGATGGCTTGCGCGACCCGGCCCGCAGCAATAGCGTCCGCGTCTGCTTGGTGGGAATCTTCCAGTGCTACCAGGTAGTGCGCTGCAGCCATACCCAGCGTTCGCTTCCCCTTGCGATAGGTGTCGACGGCGCGATCAATCACGAGCGGGTCAATGATGGGTCGTGGGTCAGACAGGGGAGCAAGGTCATACCGCAGCATTTCGTGATGAAGAATGGAAAAGTCATAGACGGCGTTATACGCCACGACAGGAAGCCCTGAGGCTAAATACCCCCCTACAGTCTCGCCAATTTCTTGGACGACTTCGGCGGCATTGCGACCCTGCTCACGAGCCATCTCCGTTGTCACGCCATGCACGGCAGAGGCTTGCTCAGGGATGTCGACCCCGGGGTCCGCGAGCCAACTGTGAGACTCTGTCACCTCACCCTCCGGGCCGATCACGCCCAGGAAACAGGTGACAATCCGTGCATGCCGAGTATCGAGCCCGGTCGTCTCTGTATCGAACACCGCCAGCGTGTCACTCCAGTGGGCCATATCCAGGAGCCTATGCCACCGACTGTTTGACCCCCGCTAGCGACAGCCAGTAGAAACTCTGAGCAGGCAGTGTCAACGTCACATGACCTTGCTCAGTGGGCGCGGGGAACGAGGCGCCACCCATCACGTCAGTCACTTTGTTCGCGCGGAACTCCTCGGGGAGCTGGAGATCGACAGAAATGGGGTGGTGCGCGAACGAATACACACACAACATTGTCTCGGGCCGCTCGCCGGGCCTGCAGTCTTCTGCCTGCATGTCTCGGATGAAAGCCAGCGCGGAGGGGTTGTCGGTGGGCACGACACTCAAGGATCCAACCCCGAGCACGGGATGCTCCTTCCTCAAGTGGACAAGATTTCTGACCCAGTGCAGGAGGGACGCCTGCTGGGCGAGTTGGGTCTCAACGTTGGAAAAGGCGTAGTGATACACGAGTGACTGGACCACAGGGAGATAGAGCTTTCCTGGGTCAGATGCGGAGAATCCGGCGTTACGGTCCGGCGTCCATTGCATCGGCGTTCTCGAACTATCCCGGTCCTCCAGCCAAATGTTGTCACCCATGCCAATTTCATCCCCGTAATACAGGAATGGACTCCCAGGGAGGGAAAGAAGAAGGCCATGAGCGAGCTCGAGTTCCTTGCGTGAATTGTCAAGCAAGGTAGCAAGCCTGCGCCTAATACCGACGTTCACTCTCATCCGAGGGTCATAGGCATACCACCCATAGAGGGCTTGCTTTTCCTCCTCGGTCACCATTTCCAGAGTCAGCTCGTCATGATTGCGCAGGAAAACGCCCCAGGCGGCACCCGCCGGAACCTCTGTCGTCTCCGACAGCACCTCGTTAAGGCTTGCCGTCTGCTGTGAACGGAGCGCGTAGAAGATGCGAGGCATGATGGGGAAATCAAAGGCCATGTGGCACTCGGGCTCCTCATTGGTGCCCAAATACGCGGCAACTTCTTTCGGCCACTGGTTTGCTTCCGCGATGAGAACTCGACCGGGAAACTCCTCATCCAGGAACGCCCGAAAGCTTTTCAAGAATTCGTGCGTCTCCGGTTCGCTCTCCCCGGAGCCCTCATCAGACTCGTAAAGGTAGGGGATAGCGTCGAGCCGAAAACCATCAACTCCCATAGCCAACCAAAAACGTGCGATGTCGCGAACCTCGTCATGAACCCGGGGGTTGTGGTAGTTCAGGTCGGGTTGGTGGGAGAAGAAACGGTGGAAAAAGAACTGACGACGCTCGGAATCGAATGCCCAGTTTGAGGTCTCCGTATCCGTGAAAATTACACGGATTTGCTGGCGAATCTGATCGGTATCCGACCACACGTAATAATCGCCGTAGGGGCCATCAGGGTTTGAACGGGACTCTTGGAACCACTCGTGGTCGACCGACGTGTGGTTGAGCGGAAGATCCATCACGACACGCATATTTCGAGAGTGGGCTTGCGCGACGAGCTCTTGGAAATCCTCGATTGTTCCAAACTCTGGCAAAACCTGTCGGAAGTCAGCGACGTCGTAGCCGCCGTCCTTCAGCGGTGACGAATAGAACGGTGGTAACCAGAGCGCATCAATGCCCAGCCACTCCAAGTAGTCGAGCTTGCTGATCAGACCCGGTATGTCACCAACACCGTCGCCATCGGAATCGTAAAAAGAGCGAACCATGACCTCATAGAAGACCGCACGGCGATACCACTGGGGGTCGTGGTCAAGCCCACGATGGGCGTAGGGAAGCCTAAAGTCCATGAACCGCGCTCTCTAAGTTACGGGGAGAACTCTAGCGTTAGAGAGCTCTTGAAGGCGCTGAGGGGAGATCGAAAAGACTGCTGTGGGACTCCCTGCCGCAGCCCACAACTCCTCGAGAGCAAAGAAATCTTCGTCCATCACGGTCTCGAGCGGTTGGGGATGCCCAAAGGGTGGTACCCCGCCAATGCTGAAACCCGTCGCAGACTTAACGATGTCTGCATCTGCTTTGTGGAGAACACGACCGAGACGATTTCCCAAGGCCTCAGCGTTGACGCGATTGGGTCCGGACACCAATACCAACAGCGGTGTTTCGCTGGCAATGAAGAGCAACGATTTGACGATGGCGCCAACAGGCGCTCCGACAGCATCCGCCGCTTCCTGGGCCGTATGAGTGCTTTCGGTATGTTCGACAATGGCCAAGCCAAGGTGGGAGGTCTCCGCCGCAAACCGCTCCACCCCTTTAGCCACGTGCTTGCTCCCGCGCTTCAGCTGGATTCTGGTCAACGAATTCGTCCTCCGCCAACTCATGTGACAGGACTTCCATGGGGTCGTCAAAGGCCACTAACTCCAAGGATCCAGCGAGGTGAGAGAAACTATGGACTGAACAGTTGGTGATGGGCTCCGAATATTCGCCGGGAGCAGCGAACTCCACGACAGAACGAATGACGGCACCGTGTGCGACGGCAACAATGTCAGCCTCAGGATGTCGAATGGCTAAATCGTGAAGCGTCCTGACCACGCGCTTGGTGACATCGGCGCGATCTTCCCGTCCGGGAATCTCTGTGCCAGCGGGATAGCGGGTGTCAAGCTCAGCTCCGCTCGACCCTTCCGCTTCACCGTAGTTGCGTTCGATGAGGTCTTGGATAACCAAAGGTGCCGGCATTCCGAGCTTTCTAGCGACGATCTGGGCGGTCTCCAGAGCTCGTGACAGGGGACTGGAGACGAGCAGATCGAAGCGATGCTTCGAGAGAATCTCGCCCAGTGCAGCGGCTTGTGCGCGGCCAGTGTCGTTCAGGGGAATGTCGCTGACTCCTTGAATCCTCCGCAGACGGTTCCATTCGGTCTCGCCGTGTCGAACAAGGAAAAAACGAGTCATGAAGTTCCTAGAGCCTGATGGGATTTCTTTACAAGCCAAGACCCTCGACGATAGCGCCAAGGGTCTCAGACGTTCCACCTTCAATCCTAACGGTTGCCATCCGGTCAGCCTTTGTTGGCCCACGATTGATGATGACAATGGGAATCTTTCGCTTATGAGCCACACTGACCAGCCGCATGCCGGTATTCACCACAAGGGAGGAGCCGGCAACAACCAGGGCATCGGATCGAGAGAGTATTCCTGCGGCCTGCTCATACACGGAAGGTGGCACGAACTCGCCGAAGAAAATCACTTCAGGCTTGAGGACTCCCTCACACATGTCACACCGAGGAACGACAAAGTCATCCGTGACGGCGACGTCCACGTCACCATCGGGGCGAACATGACCCTGAAGGTCTGTTGTCGCAATCCAGGGATTGAGACGATCAATAGTGTGCGCAATGGCACCCCTGGTAAAGGACTGACCGCAATGGACGCACCGGACTTTATCGAGTCGACCATGAAGGTCAACCACACGAAGTGAACCTGCTTTGTGATGCAGAGCGTCGACATTTTGTGTGACAACGCCTGAAAACGCTGACGAAGCTTCCGCGAGCGCAATAGCCCGATGACCCTGGTTTGGCGTTGCAGTGGCAAACCTTCCCCAACCGAGGTGAGACCCCAGCCAATACCTCTGGCGGTGCCGGTGAGACTCCATGAACTTCTGATACGTCATGGGATGGGCTTTGGGTGCGCCCTCTCCGCGATAGTCGGGAATACCGGAATCGGTCGATACTCCTGCCCCTGTCAGGACTGCGGCGCGACGCCCACGGAGAGTGGCAATCGCCTGTTCGATCATCTCCTCAGCTCTCGACGTGGCGAGCGGCACAGTTGACACCGTGATGGCTCCCTTCGCCGTCTAGTTCTACTCTGGAGACTAACCCCGCTTTTTTACGGTTATGTTTCCAACCTCTGAGAAAGAAACCTTCTGTGCCCATCATTCATTCCCTCGTTTCCGACACAGATGAACGATTGGCTGACTATCGCGACCTCACCGATGTAGCGCTGCGGTCAAAGCGCGAACCAGCGGAAGGCATCTATATTGCTGAATCGCTCAAAGTGCTGGAGAGATCCCTTCTGGCGGGACACCAGCCGCTGTCTGCGCTCACCACCGAGCAGTGGCTGGGTCG
>JAIOWW010000020.1 GCA_021741925.1 Pontimonas sp.
TCCTGCTCACTCACGCTCACATCGACCACACCGGATATGCCCCAGCCCTCGTCCGAGACGGTTACGACGGTCCGATCCTCGCGACACCGGGCACTGCTGACTTGCTACGTTTGTTGTGGCCAGACAGCGCTCACCTCATGGAGGAAGAGGCCGAGTACGCGGCAAAAAAGGGTTATTCCAAGCATGAGAAGCCTCAGCCCCTTTACACCTCGGCAGATGCCGAGACAGCTCTTTCCAGGATTCGCCTGGTCCAGCGCGATGAGGACTACGACGTCGCAGAGGGTGTGAGTGCCCGCTGGCATCCCGCGGGACACATCGTGGGGGCATCCAGTATCGAACTCACCACAGCTGCGGGAACAGTGTTTTTCTCGGGAGATCTAGGACAAGACGATGACGCGCTGATGCGCGTGCCTCGACCTTTCCCCGGCAGCGATGTGCTGCTGATGGAGTCCACCTATGGTGATGAGCTCCACGGAGATTTCTCTCCGCTCGATCAACTGGAGGAAGCAATGGCCCCTGTCCTCGACCGGGGTGGTGTTGTGCTGATTCCCGCCTTCGCTGTGGGGCGCACACAGGCACTGATGCTGCATATTTCGCGGCTAATGCATGCGAAGCGCATTCCGCAGGTTCCTGTTTTCGTGAACTCCCCGATGGCGGTCAACGCGTCCGGAATTTATGCACAGTATCCCGACGAGCAGCGTGTGGGAGGTGACGAGTTAGAGCGCATGTACTCGAGCGTGAAGATGGTGCAAACCGTTGATCAGTCCATTGCTCTCAACATGGCTGATGGACCCATGATCATCATTTCTGCCTCAGGCATGATGACCGGCGGCCGAGTGCTCCACCACGTCGTCGCTTTTGGTCAAGACCCGAAGAACGCCATCATCCTCTCCGGTTTCCAAGCCGGGGGAACCAGAGGAGCAGATTTGGCTCGGGGTGAGAAAACACTACGAATATTTGGCGAGGACATTCCCATCAAGGCTCAGGTCACCCAAATTGATTCGATGTCAGCGCACGCCGATGCGGACCAACTCTTGGCGTGGCTGAAAGCCGCCCCACAACCACCTCGGATGACATACCTGGTGCATGGGGAAGATCACGCCGCCGATCGCATGCGCTTTCGTATCGAGCACGAGCTGGGCTGGCCAGTTCGGGTGGCGGAACACAACGAAGAGATCGACCTCGAGAAGCCTCGGTAAGAAGACTCGGGCGGGGGTTTTATGCTTTCGGGTATGAGGACCTTTCGACGGATTGCCTGGGGAGCTCTGCTCGCGGGGGTCCTCGCGTTCTTAATAGTGCCCTTCATGATTCCAATCTCCACGGCGGGTGTCCTCACAGAGCGTGAAGCCGCGGGAGAGGGTGCCACCTTCGCCACGGTGGGAGACCTCGACGTGCATTACGAATTTGTCGAACACGTGGGAGTAGACCCAGACCCACCGTTGTTCGTGCTTCTTCACGGATTTGGCGCGAGTACCTACTCATGGCGTGAGGTGCTCGGGGAGCTTTCCCGGTTTGGTGATGTCGTGGCCTATGACCGGCCTGCTTTTGGTTTTACTGAACGCCCGCTGGCGTTTGAGGGAGATTCGCCCTATGGCGTGGACGCACAGTTGGAGCTCATCCGCGGTGTGGTCGACGAATTCTCTACCCCAGGACAAAAGGTGGTTCTTGTTGGCCATTCGGCGGGCGGGACTCTGGCGGCAGAGTTTGCCTATCGGTACCCCTCTGACGTTCACTCTCTGGTGTTAGTTGCTCCTGCCATCCTCACCACAGGGGGTGCACCTGAGTGGTTGAACTTTCTTTACGACATTCCTCAAATTGACCGATTAGGACCTCTCCTGGTGGGCGGGATTGCTACCAGTGGCACAGAACTGTTGGAGCGCAGCTGGCATGACGTGTCATTACTTACCCCTGAAATTCGAGAGGCCTATCAAGTCCCGCTGACTATCGTGAACTGGGAGCAAGCCTTCTGGGAGTTCACGACGGCCCCTCGAGGTTTTCAGGTGACGAAAAATCCTGGCAAGCTTGCCGTACCCACCGCGATTATCAGCGGCGATGACGACCGTGTGGTCGCAACTGCTGACTCAGAATCACTCGCCATGATGATTCCGGGGGCATCCCTCGCTGTCATCGAGGCGAGTGGCCACCTTCCTCAGGAAGAAACCCCTGAGGAGTTCACCCGGGTTTTTGAGGCTGCGTGGGAGAACCTTCGCTAGCTCTACTGCTGTGACCTAGTGGCGGGCAAAGCGTTTCGCACCATCGGGATGATGAGCGCTCCGGCAACGATGTGCATGACATTCAGCCACACGGCCGCCTCCAACCCCTGCACACCCCCAAACGGCAGAACAAAGCTCAGCGCCAGAGCGATCAGGCTAATCGACAGCCACACGTTGCGGGGAGACTTCGTGCGTGCGGCGATCCAGGCGACGATCACACCGCCCACGATGCCCTGGAAAATACTGAACATAGCGGGGGCAAAGAACGGAATGGCCATGGGTTCACCTTGCGCCAGAAGGAACTCTTGTCCGAACGCCTCGGTCGCGACGAAGTAGAGAATCTGGTTGATGACGGCAGCAATCAGCGATGCTACGACGAGTGGGCGGAAGATTGCTTTCATAGTTTTTTCTCCTCAGTGAGTTCCACCGGCAAAATGATGGGCCCGGTTTCCAGAGCCAAATCGGCTTGGACGACTACGTCACTTGTTCTGGCTGTCTGAGCGATGACGATACCTCCGAACACCACCGAAGCCCCGACCACTTGCCAGGTGCTGAGCGATTCTTGGAGCCACAGCCAGGCGGTCACGAACGCGAAGATAATCTCACTCGTGGCAACAATGCCGGCAGCTGTGGCAGACAATCTCTTGAGTGCGCTCAAGGAGAGGAGGAACGGCGCAAAAGATCCGAGAATCACATTCCAGGCAACAAGGAACCATACGGGAACCCAAACGTCCTCCAGCGAACCACCCAAAGGTGCCGTGGTGGTGAATGTTTCGCCGGTGAATGTCCACCATCGGGAGAAAGGAGCCCAGAAGAGGGTGGCCACACTCATGGTCCAGAACGACAGGGCGAGCGGCGAAATAGTTTTTAGTTGGCGCTCCCCGACGAGGAAGTAAGTGGCAAGGGCGACTGCCGCAAGGAGTCCCCACATGACGCCGATTGGATTCAACGTGGAAGCCCAGATTTCGGCAACGACAACCAGTCCGACGATCACTAGTCCAATAGCCATCCATAGCCGGATGTGGACCTTCTCTTTGAAGAAAAAGAACGCGACGACGGCCACGATGAGCACCGCCAGGTATTCGAGGAGAAGAGCGATACCGACGGGGAGCAACGCAATCGCAAAGGCATAGGTGGCCTGCAGGAGGCCGACGCCCACGACACCCAGGATGACGATAACCGGCCATTGCCGCGGAGGAAGCCTGAACGATCGGCGGTCCAGAATAAGCAACACAATTCCTGAGATGACGGCGGCTCCAAACACTCTCATTTGAGTGAGTTGAATAGCGCTAAAGCCGGACTCAATAATGACCTTGCTCACGGACCCGTTAGCGCCAAAAAGGAACGCGGCAAGAAGTGCATAAAAATAGCCCATTATCGAGCTCCAGAGACTTTGCACGCGGAGTGGGAGGAGTGCATCACAGGATAAGCGTAGAGCCTTGCCAGAGCCATTTTGACCACGTGTCGCAGCTCTGTCTGAGCACCTCTTTCAGAGGGGTTCTCTACGCTGTCATCCATGAAGACTTATGTTCTCGCCGGTGGTTGTTTTTGGTGTCTCGACGCTGCTTATCGTGTGCTTCGCGGAGTGAGCTCCGTTGTTTCCGGCTACACCGGGGGCGAGAACGCGCACCCGACCTATGAGCAGGTCTGCACTGGGACCACAGGTCACGCTGAAGCCGTCGCCGTGACCTTCGATCCCTCCGTTATTCCTTCAGATGTGATTTTGGATGCGTTCTTCACGATGCATGACCCCCGACAACTCAACCGCCAGGGCAATGACGTGGGAACCCAGTACCGCTCAGCCATGTTTTATCGGGATGATGAAGAGCTTGCTCTCTTTGAGGCCGCGCTCGCGCGAGCCGAGGAGATGTGGGGTGGCGGCGTGGTGACTGAGATTTCTCCTTTGGGCGAGTTCTATGACGCTGAGGACTACCACCAAGACTTTTTTGCCAAGAACCCCACGCAGGGTTACTGTCTCGCCGTTGCTGTTCCCAAGGTCGCCAAAGTGCGCAAATCCTTCTCGGAGTATCTGAACTAGCGCTCACTGTCCACATGGGTGGCCTTACCCTTGGCAACTCACAAAATGGCCTTCCTGCGAAAGAGTCATCGACTCTGACCGGCATGGTGTCGGCATGCCCGCAGTGCAGGCGCGGGCACACACCTTCGACAGCCTGCGTGAGGAAAGGATCCACCATGACCGATCAACTCACTTTGACGGGGCTCATCGCCACAACGCCCCGTCACATTGTTACCTCAGAAGGACTCGCCATTACGAGCTTTCGACTCGCCTCGCAACAGCGCTGGTTCGACCGCAAGGTTGGCCGCTGGAGCGACGGAGAAACGAATTGGTACACCGTCACCGCTTTTCGGGACCTTGCGGTGAACGCCTCTCAGTCCCTTCACAAAGGTGATCGAGTTGTGACCGTGGGGAGGCTCAAGGTTCGCGACTGGTCCAACGATGACCGCTCGGGGACCAGCGTTGAAATAGAAGCGGACAGTTTGGGACACGACCTCTATTGGGGTGTCACTGATTACACCAAAGTGGCGCGGACAATCCTCGACGATGAACCCGAAGAGGACGAAGAAGAGGAGCTCTAGTCGCCAAGCCCCGGCAGCCAAAGTCCCTAGACTAGGAACCTATGGCTGAATTCATTTACACAATGGTCCGCGCCCGTAAAGCAGTGGGCGACAAGCTCATTTTGGACGACGTCACTATGTCCTTCTTCCCCGGGGCGAAGATAGGCATGGTGGGCCCCAATGGTGCGGGTAAGTCCACGATTCTCAAAATCATGGCGGGCCTTGATACCCCCTCCAACGGTGACGCGGCTCTGACCCCTGGGTATTCCGTGGGAATCCTGTTGCAGGAACCAGAACTCGACGAATCGAAAACTGTCCTGGAAAACGTTCGCGATGGCGTTCGCGAGATACACGACAAGATCGTGCGATTCAATGAGATCTCCGCTGCAATGTCTGATCCCAATGCAGATTTTGACTCTCTCCTCGCGGAGATGGGCACTCTCCAGGAAGCCATTGATACGGCGGATGCATGGGATCTGGACTCGCAACTCGAGCAAGCAATGGATGCGTTGCGGTGCCCACCTTCTGACGCTTCCATTACCCACCTTTCTGGAGGTGAGAAGCGTCGCGTAGCGCTGTGTAAATTGCTTCTCGAAAAGCCCGATCTTCTCCTCCTGGACGAGCCCACCAACCACCTCGATGCTGAGAGTGTCCTCTGGTTGGAGCAGCACCTGTCCAAGTACCCCGGTGCCGTGATTGCGATTACCCACGATAGGTACTTCCTGGATCACGTGGCCCAGTGGATTGCTGAAGTTGATCGAGGTCGTTTGTATCCCTACGAGGGCAACTACTCGACCTATCTCGAGAAGAAGGCAGAGCGTCTTCAGGTCCAGGGGAAGAAAGATCAGAAACTCGCGAAGCGACTGGCGGATGAACTCGAGTGGGTTCGCTCCAACGCGAAGGGTCGCCAGGCCAAGTCGAAAGCTCGTCTTGCTCGCTATGAGGAAATGGCAGAAGAGGCGGAGCGGACTAAGAAGCTCGACTTCGAGGAGATTCAGATTCCCCCAGGGCCGAGGCTTGGTCAGCAGGTCTTGGAAGCCAAATCCCTCAAAAAGGGATTTGGAGACCGTGTCCTGATCGACAATCTGAGCTTCTCTCTTCCCCGTAATGGAATCGTCGGAATCATCGGCCCGAATGGCGTGGGAAAGTCGACCCTGTTCAAGACCATCGTGGGCTTGGAGTCGCTCGATGCTGGTGAACTCATTGTCGGCGAGAGTGTGAAACTCTCCTATGTTGATCAGGATCGATCAGGCATCGACCCCAGCAAGACTTTGTGGGAAGTGGTCTCCGATGGCTTGGACGTTATTCAGGTGGGGAATGTGGAAATCCCTTCCAGGGCATATGTCTCAAGTTTTGGGTTCAAGGGTCCTGACCAGCAGAAGAAGGCGGGAATTCTCTCGGGTGGAGAGCGAAATCGACTGAACCTTGCCCTCACGCTCAAGCAGGGCGGGAATCTGCTGCTTCTGGACGAACCGACGAACGATCTTGATGTGGAGACCCTCTCCAGCTTGGAGAACGCGCTCCTCGAATTTCCCGGTTGCGCGGTGGTAATTACCCACGATCGGTGGTTCCTCGACCGAATCGCCACCCACATCCTTTCCTATGAAGGTACTGAGGCGGACCCTGCGAAGTGGTACTGGTTTGAAGGAAACTTCGAGTCCTACGAAGCGAACAAGATTGAGCGCTTAGGCCCCGACGCAGCAGCCCCTCATCGCTCCACCTACCGCAAGCTCACTCGCGACTAGAAAGCCTCTTCAGAGTGCCCAAACTGCGTCAGAGGAGCCTGCGAAAGCCTAGGTTTTACTGGGGAACGCGAATCATGCCCTCTTGGGCCACTGACGCGACCAGGGTCCCATCCTGAGCGAAAATTCGACCTAGTGATAGACCTCGCCCTCCCCGTGCAGAAGGTGATTCCTGGGAGTACAGGAACCACTCGTCCGCGCGGTGGAATCGATGCCACCACATGGCGTGGTCGAGGCTTGCCATCTTGAGGCCTGGAGTTGCCCAACTGATGCCATGAGCGCGCATCACGGGTTCGAGGATGCTGAAATCACTTGCGTACGCAAGTGCTGCACGATGGAGGTTGGGGTCATCGGGGAGCTTCTCCAGGGCCTTCATCCATACCGCTTGGTGCGGGATGGGATCGCCATCGACAGTCGCATACACAGACGAGGGGTGGTGTCGCAGATCAAACGCACGAGTCTTTGCCCAGGTATCTGCGGCGGGGTGGCTAATTCCCTGGAGAACCTCCGCGGCACTAGGGAGTGATTCCGGGTCGGGGATCCCCGCGGGCATGACTGCCTGATGGTCAAGTCCTGGGTCCTCGTCCTGGAACGAAGCAATCATCGAGAAGATGGGCTGCCCTTTTTGGTATGCCTGGACCCGCCTCGTCGAGAACGACCGCCCATCATGGATGCGATCCACCGAGAACGTAATCTCCTCTTCGATGTCACCAGGGCGCAAGAAATAACCGTGGAGCGAGTGAATGATTCGGTCCTCGGCGATGGTGTGCATTGCGCCGAGCGCCGCCTGGGCCATCACTTGGCCCCCAAAAACGCGCCCATGAGGTTGCCACTGGCTGGGGGCAGTGAAGATGTCTTCTCGAGTGCGGGCAGAGGTGCTCGAGAGTGTGAGCGCTCGCAACATGCTCTCGACCGGTGGAAGGTTCGGGGTGTCCCCCTGGGAAGGTGTCATCGGTTGTAGTTTAGAGAACACCATGGGACATATCTTCACTCTCACTTCAGATGCGGCCCGTCAAGACCTTGTCACCTTCCTCGAGCGGGCGGCTCGCGTCAATAATGGCTCGGCTCGTCTCGTCGCCTCCAACAACCACATCCAGGTCTACGTCGGCATTCTTTTTCCCCGAGGCCTTCTCGATCAGACTCCGACAGTGCTGGGACTTCGAGTCTTTGAGATGATCGACAACCAAGAATTTGATGTTGTCGTTCCTATCGATGCCCTGGTTGCACGCGTGAAGGCCGCCCTGGAGCGTGACGAAAAGACGCTTGGAACCCCGGCCGAAGTTGCCTCACTTGCCTGGGCAGCTATTACTCCTCCTCGAGAGGGCTGGCGCCGGAGGCTCGGTGTGGCGAGCTCCGTATTGTCAATGGCCGCTGCCGAAGGAGTCGCTCGAGTGGCTGACGCTGTTCCTGGTTCCATAGGTGAGTCGGTCCTTCAGAAAGTCCGCGCAGACGTGTGGGGCGCTCCGATTGCTCACAACAAGAAGATTCCTGCGGGAGCGGCCTTTGCCGCCGATGCATTGGGATTCTTAGCCGACAAGAACCTCCAGGTCCACACCCTCGATAACTGGCTACGCCTGTCGAGTAAGTCGGGATATGTGATGGTGAAGTTCCCTGGTGGGCACGATTTTGGACCTGACGACGAGGACTAGTCCTCGAAGGTATTGACCATAGACAGGGCTGCCCGCTCAAAGTAGTCCCACAGCTCACCGTCATCCAAGGGAGAAAGATCGAGGGTGTCCAGCGCCCGCCTCATGTGTGCAAGCCACCGCTCCTTCGCCTCAGGGTTGACCTTGAAAGGGGAGTGGCGCATCCGTAACCGCGGATGCCCCCGCTGTTCTGAATAGGTTTGTGGCCCACCGAAATACTGCTGCAGGAACGCGGAGAGCCTCCATGTGGCTCCCTCCAAATCCTCCTGCGGATACATCGGCAAGAGCACTTCGTCCCCTCGGATGCCTTCATAGAACGCGCTGACCAGTTCATCGAAGCGCTGTGAGCCGCCGATGCGCTCAAACAACGGCGGGTAGGCGTCAGCCATGGAGCTAGACGTCATCCCGGGGCTCGTCACCCATGGGAGAAGCGTCGGGGTTGCGACGTGAGGGTCCTCGGGAACCCTCAAACGTGTCGACCACCATCCTGTTCAACGCGGGAATGTCGACCTGACGCTTGTCCAGAGAATCTTTCAGTGCGCGATACAGGGCACGCTCTGCTGCCCACTGTTCGCCGGCTCGCACCTTCACCACAAGCCTGAGGGTGACGGCTTCAGCACTCAAGGACTGAACACCCCAGACTTCTGGGTCTTCGATGATTTTGCGACGCCAATCGGGGCTGCGGGCAAACTCTTTTGCCGATTCGAGCAAAAGGTTTTGGATGTCGTCAATATTGGAGTTGTAGGGAACGGGGAGGTCCAGAATGACTCGGGACCAGTCTTGGGTTTTGTTGCCTACCCGGAGAATTTCACCGTTGCGGACAAACCAGAGTGTTCCCGAGACGTCCCGAATCTCCGTGATCCGAATACCAACGCGCTCGACAACTCCTTCGGCAATACCGAGATCCACGACATCTCCCACACCGAGTTGATCCTCAAACACCATGAAGAGACCGTTCAACACATCCTTGATGATGGATTGCGCACCAAATCCGAGTGCTGCCCCCAAGATTCCAGCACTGGCAACGAGCGCTGTTACAGAGAATCCGAGCTCGGTGAGAGCCAGAATTGCCACCACGGTCACGATGACCCAGGTGGAGGTGTTGTTCAGCACCGACCCCAAAGTTCTGGTGCGTTGGACGGAGCGCATGGCCGCGAGAGGGCTCGACGTCAGCTCGCGGGTGTCATCAACTTTATGGGCTCGCTTTACTCCGCGGACGACTTGATTAACGATGCGACGAATGGCCACCCGCAGGATCAGGCTTGCCGCAATCCCTGCAATGACAAGTCCGAGAATGCGCACGGCAGGACCATATCCACCCAGAGCCTCGGTGAATGAATCCCAGAAATCAGCTAACTCCATAGCCTCATGCTAGAGCGTGGGACTATGAGCCGGTGTCTTCCTTATCGAGGGCTTGGACTCGCAGGGCCCTCTCCACGCCAGCAAGATTCTCTTCCACAATCCTGCGCAGGGCAGGAATGGAGGGGTGAGCGTTCAACCAGGCGCGGGACTTATCGACGAGTTCCTGGGACACCAGGGAGCCCGGATAGAGACCCTCGGCCAGATATTCGGCAATCTTGTAGGTTCGCTCGTTCCACATCGGCTCAATCATGGCGAAGTAGTCATCCACGAGCGGCTCTAGGGCGCTCTGGTCATTGACGAGGTCATACCCCAAGGTGAGGGACCTCACAATGGCGTTTGGCGTCTCGTTGGAGGAGACCAGCTGAGTGAACACAGCCTTCTTGTCTGCGGTGGTGGGGAGCAAGGATCGCGCCCGAGCTGCAGCTTGTTGACCATTGGACGTGTTGTCCGCGGCGAGAGCCTGGTCAATATCTCTCGAAGTCACCCGCCCACAGAGCGAAAGGCCTGCCAAGAGTTCCCACGACAAATCAGTGTCGATGGTCAGACCTTCTAAGGTCAACTCGCCCTCCCTCAGAGACTGGAGAGTGTCGGCGTGTTCAGTGGTGGAGGCGAGGCTCGCAAACGCTTTCACCAGTTGGAACTGCGCATCACTCCCGCTAGCAGCCTGGCGGGCTAACTCCCACACCCTGGTTGCGACGCCGTCGAGGACTGCCTGACGGCGTTGGGGTGTCACAAAATTCCTCGCCACGAGGGAGAGTTGGCCCAGAGCGGTTCGGATTGTGGTGCTCTCCGTTTCGTGGGCAATGTTGCCCAGTACCAGCTCCAGGAAATCCGCCGGTGGAGTTTCGGCATCACGGGTTGAGTCCCAGAGGCTTCCCCAGATGAGAGCACGGGCGAGTGGGCTTGCGACACGAGAGAGGTCTCTCACCGCCGTGGCGCGAGAGTGCTCGTCCAGGCGAATCTTGGCGTAAGCGAGGTCGTCATCGTTGATCAGGATGAGCTCTGGTCGTACCTGGCCCAGGGCTTCGGTGACCTGGGTGAGCTCGCCATCAATATCGAGTTCAGCGCGCCAGACCCTCTGCAGGAGACCATCCTCACCAGGGTTGTAGAAACCAACGGCCAGACGATGTGGGCGAAGGGTGGGCCACTCCTTAGGAGCAGTTTGTCGAATCTGGAAATCAGTGATCACCCCGGACTCATCGACGGACACCTCGGGGTAGAGGGTGTTTACTCCTGCGGTTTCGAGCCACAGTTCGCTCCAGGTTCGCAGGGCTCGGCCGCTGGTGTCCTCGAGCTCCTTCAGAAGGTCCGCCAGCGTGGCATTGCCCCACTGGTGTTTGACGAAGTAGTTGTGGACTCCTGTGAAGAAAGCTTCCTCTCCTACCCATGCCACCAGTTGTTTGAGAACTGACCCGCCTTTGGCGTAGGTGATGCCATCGAAATTGACCTGGACATCTTCGATGTCGCGGATATTTGCGACGATCGGGTGGGTGGAGGGCAATTGGTCCTGACGATACGCCCATGACTTTTCCATCGCCTGGAACGTGGTCCACGCTTCCGTCCACTCGGTCGCTTCAGCCGTGGCGATAGTCGATGCCCACTCCGCGAAGGACTCATTGAGCCACAGGTCATTCCACCAGCGCATGGTGACAAGGTCCCCAAACCACATGTGGGCAAGCTCATGCAGGATGGTGACCACCCTGCGCTCTCGGACCGCATCGGAGACCTGGGACCGGAACACGTAGCTTTCGGTGAAGGTCACAGCACCGGCGTTCTCCATCGCTCCAGCATTGAACTCGGGGACGAAGAGCTGGTCGTATTTTTCGAACGGGTACGGAACATCGAACTTCGACTCGAAGTACTCGAACCCTTTGCGAGTGATGTCGATGATGTAGTCCGTGTCGAGATACTGCGAGAGCGATTTCCGGGAGAAAACACCCAAGGGAATCGTCTTTCCGCTGGAGCTGACCAGTTCATCGCGAACAACCTCGTAGGGTCCGGCGATCAATGCCGTGATGTACGAGGAAATACGGGGGGTCGCGCCAAAGGCCCAGGTTGACCCATTCTCGGTGGGTGTTGCCTCAGGTGTGGGCTGGTTGCTCACCACCTCCCAGTGGGCGGGTGCATGAATAGTGAAGCGGAACGTCCCCTTGAGGTCGGGTTGCTCGAACACGGGGAAGACTCGCCTCGAGTCGGGAACCTCAAACTGTGTGTAGAGGTAAATCTCGTCATCGACAGGGTCGACAAACCGGTGTAGGCCCTCTCCAGAGTTTGTGTACGAGAAGTCCGCCTCCACCTCAAGAGTGTTATCTGCAGCCAATGTCGGAAGAGCGATGCGTGAATCAGCAAAGACTTCCGCGGGGTCGAGCTCTCGCCCGTTGAGCGTGACGCGGTGAACCGTGTGGGCGATCGCATCGATAAAGCTGGATTCTCCGGGCTCACCGAGGAAGGTGATGGTGGCTGTGGTGCGAAAAGTGGGGGAAGACGCCACGTCTCGCAGGTCAATCTCAATGTCATAGCCCTTGACGGTGATGATGCGTGAGCGAGTAAGGGCTTCTACTTTGGTGAGATTTTCGCCGGGCACACGGTCTCCTAAACGCTTCGTTGAGGCGGAGAGTCACTCCGCTGGCCCCCAAGGGCACCAAAAAACTAGCCTACGACGTCAGTGCCGAGGGTGCGAACGGGACTACTTGTGGTCGGACTCGATGTCGATTGTGACCGGCACAGCTTCGGGCATCGGCTGTTCCGCGCCTGGTCCGCCGGTCAGGAGCTTAGAGTCAGCGGTCAGTTTTGGAGGCTGAATGTTGGTGATTTCCATGTCCACCTCGGTGGCTGCCTGGCGCATCCGTTGGAGGTAGTCGTTGAGGTAAGACTGCTGACGACGAATGTCCGAAAGCTGGCTTTCCGTATCGGAGAGCATGGTGTTGACCAGTTCCTCGGTGTCGCGCGCGATAGCGCGAGAGCGCTGGACGGTCTCTGAAATCAGACGCTCCGCATAACCGCGGGCTTCTTTGGTGAGCTCGTCAGCACGGCGCTGGGCGGTCTCCAGAACCTGGTCGGCTTCTTGGCCGAGATCCTGAGCTCGCTTGGCTGCGGTCTGGACGTGCTCATCAGCCTGCTGGTAGGCCTTCTGGGCGTAATTGTCAGCTTCTTCGTGGATGGCCGCGCGAGCGCGCTCTGCCTCATCGATTTGCTGGCGAATGCTGGCATCGGTGGCCACTGCGCGCTCCTGGGCGGCGTGCAAGAGCTCGGATGCTTCACGCTTGACCTGTTCAACCTGGCGAGAGGCCTCGGCCTTGATCTCAGAGACCTGCTTTTCGGCCTGGCTGACCATCGTCGCGGCTGCGCGCTCCGCACGGGTGCGAGTGTTGGTAGCCTTCGCGATTTCATCGGCTGCCTGCTGACGAAGCTGTGCGGCCTCGCGCTCGCTGTCCAGGCGGAGATCTTCTGCCGCCCGCTGGGCGTCGGACAAAATCTTGCGAGACTCTTTCGCTGCCGTCTCACGGACGCGGGTGGCTTCGCTGCGGGCATTTCCAAGGACTTCAGTCGCTTCTCCGGCTGCTTCCTCGGTGATTTTGCGGGATTGCTCCTCGGCGAGGCGAAGGGTCTCCTCGAAAGCGGAACCCAGTTCGGCAAAACTCGGCTTTGCGCGAGAGGCCCGTTCGTTCGCGTCTTGAACGTCGCGGGTGAGGCGCTGGATGGTGCGGGCGTTCTCGGCACGCTCGTTTTCTAGGCGCTCCAGACGATCCGAGAGCTCGCGAACAAAACGTTCGACGTCATCGGTGTCGTAACCGCGAACAGCACGACGGAAATCAGGAATGCTCACAACAAGGCTCCTTGCCACAGACTTCCTCAGGATAGGGGAAAAGTACGGGTCGCGCACAGTCGAAACTAAATCGGTATCGATTTGTGAGATGCCCCTGCTTTATAGACTGGGGTGATGCGCATTCATATCGCCACCGACCATGCTGGTTTGGAGTTCAGCAAGGACCTCGCAGAGCATTTACAGCTAGAAGGCCACGAGGTTATTGACCACGGCCCCGACACTTTTGATCCGCTCGATGATTACCCCAGTTTTTGCATCCGTGCCGGAAAGGCAGTGGTCGCTGACCTCGAGGCAGGTGTGGAGGCCCTAGGAGTTGTCTTCGGTGGCTCCGGAAATGGCGAGCAGATGGCGGCCAACAAGGTTTCTGGAGTGCGGGCTGCCCTGGTCTGGAATGTCGACACCGCTGTCCTTGCTCGTGAGCACAACAATGCCAATGTCTGCGCGATTGGTGCGAGGCAGCACAGCATCGATGAGGCCTTGCTGTTTATTGACACCTTCATCAGAACACCCTTCCCGGGTGAAGAGCGCCATGTGAGGCGCATCAACCAGATGGCGGAGTTCGAGACCACAGGGGTTATCGCCGGTTTCTCTCTCGAGAACTAGGCCGCGCGATGCCCGAGGGTCACACCGTTCATCGCATTGCTGCGTTGTTTCGAGAGGTTTTCGTCGGACAGCAGATCCACGCGTCCTCCCCGCAAGGGCGCTTTCACGAGGGCGCCAGGATGATTTCAGGCTCTGTCTTGGAGCGCGCGGAAGCCCGGGGTAAACAGCTATTTCTCCACTTCGAGAGGGACCGCATCGTGCGCGTTCATCTGGGAATTTATGGAGCCTGGGACGTCGTGACGCTCCGGGGCGACAGTGTTCGAGCTGGCT
>JAIOWW010000021.1 GCA_021741925.1 Pontimonas sp.
CCAGACCGTTGGCTGCAGCGAACTCCGCCGTCACGTTGTAGGAATCCTGGTCGGTCGCCGGCGACATGTCGAGGGCAGTAAGACCCTCAGGGAGTGCGGTAGCCAGCTCGGCATAGACCTCATCGGCCTGCGTGGCCATGGTGTCGGGTGCGTAATACTGCAACAGGTTTCCGGTGTACTCGGGGAACAGGTCCACGGCTCCAGACTCCAACTCAGGCAGGTAGGCGTCGCGCTGACCAATTTGGAACTGTCGCTCCACCTCGAAGCCAGCCCCCTCAAGCGCTTGAGCGTAAATCTCAGCGATGATTTCGTTGGAGTAGTAGGCCTGCGAACCGACCACGATCGGCTCATCGGAGGCACCTCCGGCGGCGCAACCGCTCAACACGAGACCGGCGGTGAGTGTAAGCCCCGCCAGTCCAGTCATTCTTTTTCTCATCATGATGATGTGTTCCTTTGCTCTGTTATCTCTTTTTCTGGGCTAGAGGCCGCCATGGCCACTGGGGCCGTGCGAGACACTGAGTCTCTCGCACGGACATCTGCAAGGCGCCCTTGATGGACGCCACGAGGAGTCACCCACTTTGTCGCTGCGGCGAGCAGGACATCCAAGGTGAGCGCTACAACGACAATGACAAGCGCTGCCCCCATCGTTTGGTCAAACCGGCGAAGGGGGATCCCTTGGATGATGTCATATCCCAAGCCGCCGAGGCCGACATAGGCGACGAGTGTTGCGGTAGCCACTATCTGGAGGACAGCTCCTCGAAGCCCTCCGAGGAGCAAAGGGAGCGACAGCGGAATCTCCACTGTCCAAATGATTTGCCACTCCGTCATACCCTGCGCGCGGGCTGCATCGATGGTGGAGCGGGGTATCTGGTGCATTCCGGAATAGGCACCCGCCATCAACGGGGGAATTCCGAGCAACACAAGGGCCACGAGTGACGCGGTGACGCGCTCTGAAACTCCCAAGAGAAGGACAAGCAACAGGATGAGCCCAAAAGAGGGCAATGCGCGCGCGGCTCCCGTGATGCCGACGACCCAGGTGCCTCCACGACCGGTGTGTCCAATGAAATAGCCAATGGGCACCGCAATCACCGCTGCAATGAGGGTTGCGCCGAAGGTGTAGACGAGGTGCTCCAGAGTGCGCTGCGGAATGGAGCCCTCGCCCTGATACTGCTCAGCGGAGAACAGCCACGCTATGGCTTCGAGAAAGAGATCCATTAGGCACCCGCCTGAGCTGGCTGTTGAGCCACGTGTGACCACGGGAGAATGACGCGACCGAGCAACACCAGAAGCGCATCAAACAGGAGTGCCACGAGGAATGTCATGACGACACCGGTCATCACTTCCGGGACGATTCTGCGCTGGAAGCCATCGGTGAAGAGGTACCCAAGGCTCTGAATACCCACCAAGACACCCACCGTCACCAAACTCACGGTGCTGACCGCCACGACTCGCAATCCGGCGAGCAACACCGGGCCGGCGAGCGGCAACTCGACGAAAAAAAAGCGCCCCCATTCGGCGTATCCCAGGGCGGTAGCGGACCGCAGGGCTTGTGGCTCAATGCTCGCAAAAGCATCCGCCACCGTGCGGACCATGATCGCCACCGCGTAGATCGTGAGCGCAATGATGACATTGGCTTCAGAGAGCACTGAAATACCAAGCAGCGGGGGCAAGATCATGAAGAGAGCGAGAGAAGGGATGGTGTACAAGATCCCCACGCCCCCCAGCACCAGTCCCCTGGTCGCTGGGAAGCGTTGAGCCAACCACCCGATCGGCACGGAGATGAGAAATCCCACAACAATCGGAATGATCGAGATGCGCATGTGATCAAGCGTCAGGGACCACACCAGTGAACTGTTTGCCAGAAACCAGTCCATGTGCTCAGCTCTCGCTGAGGCGACCAGCAACGCGGCCTGTGCCATCGACGACAATTTTCTGACCAGAGCGCTCCACCACCCGCAAGGACCGTGCACCACGATCAGCTCCGATGAAGGCCTCCACAAAATCATTCGCCGGGTTCGCCAGAATTTCTTCTGGTGTGCCGTGCTGGACGACTTTGGCGCCCACCTCCAAGATCGCCACGTAATCCCCGAGCAGGAACGCTTCGTCAATATCATGGGTCACGAATACGACGGTCTTGGCCAGTGTCCTCTGAAGCTCGAGCAGCTCTTGTTGAAGATCGGATCGCACCAGGGGGTCCACCGCGCCAAAAGGCTCATCCATCAACAAAATGTTGGGGTCCACTGCTAGAGCCCTCGCGACGCCCACCCTCTGCTGCTGCCCACCGGAAAGTTGCGCAGGATAGCGATCGGCCAACTCAGGATCCAGTCCCACCGTGGCCATCAGCTCGTCAACCCGGGCCTCCCGCTCACGCCGCGGAAGGCCGCGGAGCTTTGCGACGGTCTGGATGTTGTCCGCCACGCTTTTGTGCGGAAGCAACCCGCCACTTTGCATCACATAGCCAATCGAGCGTCGAAGTTCCACAGGATCTCGCTCCGCCACGCTGGTGCCATCAATGGACACAACACCGGCAGAGGGGTCCACCATGCGGTTAACCATGCGCAACAGGGTGGTTTTTCCGCACCCACTGGACCCAACCAGAACTGTCACAGACCCTGTGGGCGCTGTAAGGGTGAAATCCTCGACAGCCACTGCCCCACCGGGATATTCCTTGCGCACGGAGCTGAACTGAATCATGACTACTCTCCGCAAGGCTTTCGAGGTGACGGGAAACCCCAGTCAACCAGCCCTTGCTCAAGGACGCGACCCGAGAGTGACTAACTCTCATGGGACGTTCAGGGAAGCGCGAGTGGCCTCACACGCGAAGGCGTCGTTGTTAGAGCTCTTGAACGATGCTCTCGGCGACCCTGCGGGCCTCAGAGAGCACTGTGCTGTCGCCCCGATCGGAATACATGAACGCTCTCCCGAGGAGCGCATCGATGACATCGACGGCGGTTTCGATGGCCACCCGTGCCGGCGAGTCCAAGCGAACGTCGTGAACCTCGTGAAGATAGTCCCTGATCACCGCCGCGATTTCTGCGTTACCTCCGCGACTTCCCACCAGCGGCCGAATATCGAGCACATCTCCTACTCGCAGAGAACGAAAGCCTTGTTCCTCCCGAAAGAACCGAGTAAGAGTTTCGAGTGCTGTAGCGAGTGCTCCAATCACGGAGCTTGGATTGTCTCTCTCAAGGTCTGCGCGGAGCGCCCGGGTGGCTCTCTCTAGATTTCTTGCAGCTACAGCCTGGAGGACAGCGACGCGATCGGGAAAGTATCGGTACACGGTGCCAATGGAGGCACCCGCTCGCTCCGCGACCATGGCTGTGGTGAGTTGCTCATAGCCCACCTCGTGCATCGTGTGACAGGCGGCATCAAGCAAAGCCCCCACCCTCGCAGCACTGCGGGCCTGAACAGGCTCAACTCGAATGGGTGTTGATGCGGAGTAGTTGAGGGGATTGTCGACGATATTGATGGGTAACACAACCTTTCGCGGGATTACGGCGCAGTATGCGCCTATCGTCAAGACCGCGCTGTGGAAATAATATTCGGTTTTCCCGGCGATTATGACGTCCCAGCGAGCATAGTGATGAGAACGGCCCCCTGCAGTCTGAGACACTTACAACTGTGGAGAAAGCGTCCTCGAGTAATTCCCCAGAGCAAACTGGGAGGGTTCATCGAGCATCCACCGCGGAGGACTGGTTCCAACACCGTCGAGCGCAGTGGGTCCGCTCACGAGGACACACAACACACATCATGCCGTTCACTGGCTACGGGTCTGAGGGATGGATTCGAGTCCTTTCTCGAGTGCTGCTTCTGAAACCCCGCCCCACTCGGACAGGTAGGCAGCGCAAGGTTCGAGGATGGCGGAGTTTCACCGGGGTCCCCGTAGCAGGAGCACTCGTGACGATTCACATTGGGGACGAAGATTTTGAGGTAATCGCCGATCGCGGAGGCGTCATCGATCAGGTGATTCCTGTGGACCTCCCCCCGGGATGGCACACCATCACCCTCTCCAGTGATGACTCTCTCCCCGTGACGGCAGACATTCGAGTGGTCTCAGGAGCTTCGTCACTGGGCATCATCTGCGATGTCGATGACACGGTTATGGTGACCGCTCTCCCCCGCCCCTTCCTCGCCGCCTGGAACTCCTTCGTCCGCGACGAGCACGCGAGGCGACCAGTTCCTGGAATGGCAGTCCTGTTGGACAGGCTTCAACGCGATAACCCGGATACTCCGGTGATCTATCTCTCGACCGGTGCCTGGAATGTGGCGGCCACCCTGACGCGGTTTCTCTCCCGCCACCTCTATCCACTGGGACCACTGCTCTTGACGGATTGGGGGCCCACTCACGATCGCTGGTTCCGCAGTGGTCGCGCACACAAGCGCCACAACCTCGATCGACTGGCACGGGAGTTTCCGCAGGTTAAATGGATTCTGATTGGCGACGATGGCCAGCACGACGAGACCCTCTATGCAGAACTTGCCATGGCCCATCCTGAGAGCGTTCGGGCCATCGCGATTCGGGAACTCCTCGCTCCCGAGGCCCTCTTGGCCGGCGGCCGCCGGCACTTTGATCGAACCCACAATCCCCTGACCATTCCTTGGGTGTCAGCGCCTAATGGCGCTGGGCTTGCCTCAGAGCTGCGAAAATTGGGAATTCTGAAGGCGTAGCGACTTTATACCCCGGGGGGTATTTGATATAGTCTGAGGTATTCACTGCTCACCCAGAAAGGTCCCTCGTGAAGAAAATCCTGACCGCCCTCCTACTCGTTTTTGGCGTTACTCTTAGCGTTGCCGCATGCTCCACAACTTCCCAACCAGTGGGCTTGGCAGAGGGAACCGTGATCATTGACGTACGAACTCCTGGCGAATTCGCCAGTGGACACCTCGAGGGTGCGCTCAACATCGACGTCCAGTCCCCCGATTTTGCGGCTCAGGTGAGCCAGCTCGACCCGACCCAGGAGTACTTCATTTACTGCCGGTCAGGAAATCGCTCCGGTCAAGCAATTTCCCAAATGTCCAACATGGGCTTCACCAGCATGATCAACGGTGGGGGCGTGGAACAGGCCAGCAACTCCAGCGGCATACCCATCATCAATTAGCGTGCGGCTGCCTTGCTGGCAGGAACTCCGCTAGCGAGGATGTCGCGCACCATCGGGATGACGATGGTGCCATACAGCTCGATACTCTCCAAGAGGGTTTCGTGAGGCATCGGGCCGGTCGCATACTTGAGATCAAACCGTGCGAGGCCCAACGCACTTACCGCGGCGGCAATCTTGCGAGCCACGGTTTCGGGTGACCCAACAAAGAGTGCGCCGTGATGGACCTCATTGAGGTAGTGCTCCTTCGTCATGGGCGCCCACCCTCGCTCGCGTCCAATCCGGCCAAACGAAGCTTCGTAATTAGGCCACAACTCGTCAATGGCTTGCTCGTCAGTCTTCGCGATGTGACCCGGTGAGTGCACACCAATGGGTTGCACGGGCTTGCCCAACTGGTCAAGCGCCCGGTGATAAAGGTCAACGTAGGGAGCAAAACGCTCCGGTGCTCCCCCAATGATGGCAAGCATGAGGGGCAAACCATACCCGGCAGCACGCACAACAGACTCAGGGCTACCTCCGACCCCCACCCAAGTGCGAATACTCCCGGTGTGTGACTTGGGGTAGACCTCCTGGTCAGACAGTGGAGGTCTGATCGTCCCCGACCACGTCACAGGGGTCTCCTTTAGTAATTCAGCGAAGAGGTTGAGTTTCTCCTCAAACAAAACCTGGTAGTCCTCCAGGTTGTACCCAAACAGAGGGAAGGACTCCGTAAACGATCCTCGTCCCACAATGACCTCGGCGCGCCCCTTGGACAGTGCATCGAGAGTGGCGAAACGCTGGAATACGCGAATCGGGTCGTCCGAGGACAACACCGTCACGCCCGAGCTCAAGAGGATGCGGGATGTTTTCGTCGCAATACCGGCAAGAATTGTTTCCGGCGTGGAAATGGCGAAGTCGTCGCGGTGGTGTTCACCCAGAATGACCGCGTCAACGCCCACTTCGTCCGCCAGGACGGCCTCTGCGACAACATTGCGAATCACGTCGGCGAAGGGCAAAGGAACACCACCCGGGCCGTTGGTGACATCACCGAAGGTGCCAAGACCGAACTGGACATCACTCATAGTCGCTTCTCCTCGTCACTGCGTGCGCTGAAAATACCAGTTCAAACTGGTGGAACGACAGGGGTAACTAGCTGCTGAGCGAAAATATTCCCTACGGCTGAAGTCGAGTAGTCGACCAGCCCTGCGCTTCTCGCGCAAAACTGATGCGATCGTGCAGGCGCGAAGTCCGTCCGGCCCAAAACTCGATGCGCTGGGGTTCGATTAGGAAACCACCCCAGGATTCAGGGCGGGGAATAGCGTCCTCGCCCTCAAAGCGCGCCTCCATCTCCTGGACCTTGGCTTCGAGGGCCGCCCTGGATTCAATAGGACGCGATTGCTCGCTCGACCACGCCCCAATCTGCGAGCCGCGGGGACGCGTCTGAAAATAGGCATCGGAGATGTCAGGGTCTGTGGGAGTCGCGTGCCCGTAAATCAAGACCTGGCGGTGCTGGCGATACCAGGGGAACACCGCAGAGACCGAGGGGTTCGCTAAAAGGGCCAAGCCCTTACGGGATCCATAATCGGTATAGAAATAAAGACCTTTGTCGTCAATTCCTCGTAACAGCACCGTCCGCGACGAAGGCTCACCATCGGGGTCAATGGTCGAGAGGACCATCGCGTTGGGCTCGTAGATATCAGCCTGGTCTGCCTCCTTGACCCACAAGGAGAGCTGCTCAAGGGGGTCCGGCAGTAGCGATCCCTCTTCCAGGGACAGAGAACCATAGTCGCGGCGCTGAGAGAGAGGATCACTCGTCACCGGACTACCTCCTCCAATTTTGTGGACCTGAGGGGACTCGAACCCCTGACCCCCTGCATGCCATGCAGGTGCGCTACCAGCTGCGCCACAGGCCCCTGTGTCGAAAGCAAGGGAAAGCCTACTACAGGCCTTCCTGGGTGTTCGAGTCGCGCTCGAGTCCCACACCTGCGGGAAGACTGACAAGCGGACAGTCCCGCCACAATCGCTCCAGCTGATAGTAGAGGCGCTCTTCCTCGTGGAAAACGTGGACGACAATATCGCCGAAATCCAGCAGAATCCATCGACCTTCAGTTCGTCCCTCTTGACGCAAGCGCTTCGCGCCATCCTCGAGCAGGCGCTCTTCAACTTCGTCGGCAATGGCCTGAACCATGCGCTCATTTCGACCACTACAGATGAGAAATACATCCGTCAGAGCAATGTGGTCGGAGACATCAAGCGCCACCAGATCGGTGGCTAACTTGTCACTTGCTGCGGTGGCGGCGAGCACGGTGCGGTGCGAAGCTGTGTCGCTCGCGGTCATGAATTCCTTACCCCAGTCATCTAGACCAGTGTGTCAGTGAGTAGAGCAACCACGAGCAGGACCACGGCGCCAATTCCTAGAACAGCGGCACCGGTGGCGGTGAGAATCGCTGCTGTACCCCACCGCACCCTGCGGACCAACAAAATATCGGTGTCATCACCTTGACCGGACACTGCTTTTGAAGCACGAACGGGCTGGGACATCGCCGCGAGCTCCCCCGTGACATAGGCATCAAACTGCTCGTCATCGTCCTTGTCTTCGCGCATCGAGGGAATCGTGCCCGTCTCAGCCAGTCGGTTGGGCAACGTAATTTGCCCGGTGACGATGACCTCACCGGTGTCGCCAATTGGTCCCGACATGTCAATGGTGGGCGTGGTGGGAAGAATCAGCGAACTGGTAGCCATGGTGACATCGCCCACCACCCGACTGGGATAACTTGACGCGACGCTAGGGTTCTCCGGCAACGGAGTTGGGGGATTCGGTGGCAGATCAATCGCCGGACTCGTCGCGGGAGGTCCAAACACAGGGGGTAAGGGTTCGGATGGTGCTGGCTTCTCCACGACCGGAGCAGACTGCGTTACCTCGACGAGTGACGTGTCCTCCAAGGTAGAGGGTTGCGCGGCTTGTTGATACTCCACCGGAATGGGGATTACCCCGGTTTCCTCCAACATTTTCCGCTCCCGCCTTGTCATCGGCGCCGGAGCCGCTGGCGAGATGGGTGGAGTTGGTGGCTCTGGTGGCACCGAAGAGTTCTTGTCCAGGGTTATTGGCGGCCCGCTCACGTCCTCGTGGTGCGTGACAGGGGTCGCCTCAGCGAGCAGGCCTTGCTCTTCGAGCTGGCGGCGCTCCCGCCTGGTCATCGGCTGAGCCGGAGGAATGTTTGTCACGTTGAATCCCGATAAAGGCGGTGTTTGGCAATGTACTGAACTACTCCGTCTGGAACGAGGTACCACACGGAGTTGCCTTTGGCGACACGTGCCCGACAGTCCGAAGACGAAATCGCCAAAGCTGGCACCTCCAAGACTGTCACATGCTCGCTCGGGAGGGAATCGACTCGAAGATCGTGGCCTGGTCTGGACACTCCCACGAAGTGCGCAAGGGAGGTCAGCTCAGCCCCATCCTTCCAGGACAGGACTGCCGCTATCGCGTCTGCACCGGTGATGAAGAAAAGATCAGCGTCCTCCATCTGTTTCCTTAAATCCCGGAGGGTATCCACTGTGTAAGTGAATCCAGGTCGGTCAATATCCACTCGACTGACACGGAACCGCGGGTTTGACGCAGTCGCAATCACCGTCATGAGGTAGCGGTGTTCAGCTTCCGATACCTGCGGTTTGTCGGCGGGTTTCCCGGTAGGCACAAAGATGACTTCGTCCAGGTCGAGAGAGACTTGGGCTTCGCTGGCCGCCACAAGGTGACCATGGTGAATGGGGTCGAACGTTCCACCCATGATTCCAATTCGAGGGCGGCGCGTCGAAGGCATGACGTCCTAGTGGTGGGCGGGGGTGTTGCCGGAGCCCTGAGTTTTGTGACGGTGTCGGTTGGCAACGTTGCGATAGCTATAGGTCAACCAGCCCAAAGCAAAAAACCCCACAAGGAAGCCGATTCCGAACACCTCAGCAGGGAAAGGCAACTCATTGACAATTTCACCCGAGGCAAGAATGGTGTCGGTCATGGGATTTACTGCGCTCCTCACTGTTGTTCTCTGGTGAACCTAATCTACCGGTACAACCCGCTCGGGCCACTCATCTAGTCGCGAATCTGGCCCTGACCGCGAATAATCCACTTAGTGCTGGTCAGTTCAGGCAAACCCATAGGTCCTCGGGCATGCAGTTTCTGAGTGGAAATACCCACTTCTGCGCCGAACCCGAACTCCCCACCATCGGTAAAGCGAGTGGACGCATTGACGATGACAGCCGCAGAGTCCACCTCGTTCAGGAAGCGTTCCGCATTCGCCATGTCGGCAGTGAGAATTGATTCCGTGTGGTGAGTGGAGTAGCGCCGAATATGGTCCAAAGCCTCGTCCAACGAGTCCACAGTCTTGAGTGAAAGGTCCAGGGACAAGTATTCAGTGGCCCAGTCCTGCTCTGTGGCGGAAAGCGCATCGGGGACGATCGCGCGAATGGTCTCATCGGCGTGGAGGGTAACTCCCGAGGCGAGTAAACGCTCGGCAATCGCAGGCACAAGTCCGAGTGCATCCCGATGCACCAATACCGTCTCAACAGAGTTACAGACGCTTGGACGCTGGACCTTCGCGTTATGAATGATGTCTGGTGCGTCACCTCCTGACGCACTCGCATCCACGAAAATATGAACGATCCCCGAGCCTGTCTCAATAACAGGAACGGTGGACTCCGTCACAACAGTCTCGATAAGCGCGGCGGACCCTCGTGGAATCAGGACGTCAATATAACCCCGCCCTTTCATCATTGCCTCTGCGCCCTCTCGACCAAAATCGTCCACCGTAGCAATGGAATCCGCAGGCAGTCCGACTGAGGCCAACGCATCGCGCATCAGCGTGACCAGTAGTTTGTTGCTCTCCAGAGCAGCTGAACCACCGCGCAACACCACAGCGTTGCCGCTTTTGAGAGCAAGAGCAGCAATGTCTACCGTGACATTGGGTCTGGCTTCGTAGATGGCTCCCACGACCCCGAAGGGCACTCGCACCTGGCTGACCTGAAGCCCGTTAGGCAACGTCATCCCACGGATTACATCTCCAACAGGGTCAGGAAGCGACCGAACTACTCCGACAGCGTCCACCAAACCCTGCACACGTTCTGGCGTGAGTCTGAGTCGATCCTGAAGACTCGACTCCATTCCCTCTGCCGCGCCCCGCTCAAGGTCAAGGGCATTGGCTTCCACAATCTGCGAGACATGTGAGCGAAGCGATTCTTGAATAGCAGCAAGACCGTCATCCCGCACGGAAGAAGAAGCCTTCGTGAGCGCTCCAGCAGCATTCTTGGAGCGATCAAGCCGCTCGCGAAGGGCGGGAGCGATAGTAGATGTGGGGCCAGTCATGACGTTTAGTGTAGGTCGACTGGCTCAAACCAGGTACCCGCGGACACCCCCGCGACTATTGCCCCTAAAGATTCCGTAGAGCTCAAGAGGGTCGGAATTCCCGCTGCTCTGGCCAACTTGGCGGCACTTACTTTAGTAATGGCGCCGCCAGTTCCGACACTGTTCACCATCGCTTCCCCCAACTCCACCCCTTCGAGTGAATCCTCCGAGTGGACCGTGTCAATCTTGGTCGCTCGCGGGTCCGTGGGCGGGTGGGAATACAGCGCATCCACATCACTGAGCAGGACCAGGAGATCGGCTCCGACCAGTTCGCTCACGAGTGCCGCCAAACGGTCGTTATCTCCAAAGCGAATCTCTTGAGTCGCGACCGTGTCATTTTCGTTCACGATGGGAATGATTCCGAGCCCCAACAAGCGCTCAATCGTGCGAAGCGCGTTGGTGCGGTGGGTACCGTTCTCAAGATCGCCCACTGTCAACAAGACCTGTCCAGTGATGATGGAGTACTTCTCAAAGAGTGCCTGGTATCTGGCCATCAAGAGGTTTTGACCCACCGCCGCAGCCGCCTGCTGAGTTGCTAAGTCTTGGGGTCGGTCCGTCAGCTTCAGGAACGGTGCGCCCACCGCGATGGCTCCGGAGGACACCAACACAACATCTGACCCTGCCTTACGCCAGGCGGCGAGAGCGTCAACAAGCCCGGGAACTTGGTGTTCTCGTTCACCGCTGATCGAGGAAGATCCCACCTTGACCACCACGCGCGAAGCTTGGTGAGCTAAGTCTCTAGTCATCATCAGAGAAAAAACCTGCCTTCTTTTCTTCCTCCAACTCGGCCCGAGCGCGGGCCTTGGCATCCATCCTCTCGTGATAGCTCAGCTTTCGCTGGGCGCGAGTGGCGCGGGTGTTCTCCTCCAACCTGGGGTCTGTTCCGCGGGGTGCAGCCATAAGTTCGGCTGCACTCGAGAGCGTGGGCTCCCAGTCGAAAATCTGGCCTTTACCAGGTCCGATCATGACGGCCGCACCTGGGGTAGCTCCCGCTTTGAACAATTCCTCGTCGATACCAATCTTCATGAGGCGATCCGCCAAGAACCCGACCGCTTCATCGTTGGCAAAGTCAGTTTGCTCCACCCAACGCTGAGGCTTCTCTCCAAGGATGCGATACAGGGGACCCTCAGTTCCGCCCTCGACCACCACCGTGAACGGCGCTTCATTGACGGCTTTAGGTCGGACAACAATCCGGGGAGGGTTGGCTGCTGCCTCCACCATTTTCTGCCGATGCTCGGTGACAAGCTCACCGAGTGCGTACAGGAAATCATCGAGGCCAGCCTTCGAGACGGTGCTCATCGGGAACACCCTGTAGCCACGATCTTCCAGATCCGACTTCACAAGATCAGCAAGATCCTTACCCTCGGGTACATCGACCTTGTTAAGCGCTATCAGCTGAGGCCGTTGCGTCAGGGGGACCTGGTCCTCCCCCAGAGGATAGTTCTCGAGTTCCCGGAGGATGAGGTCCAAATCGGTAAGTGGGTCACGACCGGGATCCAGGGTGGCGCAGTCCAAAACGTGCACCAGCACGCTGCATCGCTCCACGTGGCGCAGGAATTCAAGTCCCAAACCTTTGCCTTCGCTGGCGCCCGGAATGAGTCCTGGCACATCCGCCATGGTGAAACGGACCCCGCCAGCGTCGACAACCCCGAGGTTGGGGTGCAGGGTGGTGAAGGGATAGTCGGCAATCTTCGGAGTAGCTTTCGACACCGCCGCAATAACACTGGATTTGCCGGCACTGGGGAAACCCACGAGAGCCACATCGGCCACCACTTTGAGCTCCAGGTGAATATCACCCTCAAAGCCGTGAGTCCCCAAGAGGGCAAACCCGGGAGCTTTGCGTGCGTTACTCGCCAGAGACTCGTTACCCAACCCTCCTCGACCACCGGAAGCCACAACTATGCTCATGCCGGGTCGATCCAGGTCGACGACCAGCTCACCCGCATCGTCTCTCACGACGGTCCCCACCGGAACGGGAAGAATCACATCGGGAGCGCTCTTGCCGTGCTTGGAATCTCCTTGGCCTGGTGAGCCATTTCCGCTCGTGCGGTGAGGACGATGGTGGTAGTCCAGAAGTGTGGTGACCTGAGGGTCGGCTAACAAAATGATGTCTCCACCATGACCGCCGTTGCCACCATCTGGCCCGCCAAGCGGTTTGAATTTTTCTCGGTGCACGGAGACACAACCATGACCACCATGCCCTGCCGACAGGTGCAAGATGACGCGGTCAACGAACGTTGTCATTGGTTCACCTTCCTGTCATCTGGCCACTAAGCGCAAAGGGCGAGCCGAAGCTCGCCCTCGCACTACAGTGTGAAAAATCTTAGGTGGCGGAGTCGACCACGGCGACGACTTTGCGGCCGCCCTTGGTTCCAAACTTCACTTCGCCTGCTGCGAGGGCAAACAGGGTGTCATCGTTACCGCGACCCACATTGGCACCGGGGTGGAAGTGGGTTCCGCGCTGACGCACAATGATTTCGCCGGCTTTGACGACCTGACCGCCGAAGCGCTTCACTCCCAGGTACTGGGGGTTGGAGTCGCGACCGTTACGGGTCGAGGACGCACCTTTTTTATGTGCCATGAGCTAGCCCTTTACTTCTTCGTGATGCCAGTGACTTTGAGCTTTGTCAGATCCGCACGGAATCCCTGACGAGCCTTGTAACCGGTCTTGTTCTTGTACTTCTGGATAACAATCTTGGGGCCGCGGAGGTCTTCAATAACCTCAGCGCTGACGGTGATCTTGGCAAGTTCCTTCTTGTCGTGAGTGACGGTGTCACCATCGACATAGAGAACCGGAGCAAGCGTCACCGATTTCTTTGCTTCAGCGGAAAGTCGGTCCACCGTAATGATGGATCCAACTTCAACTTTTTCCTGGCGCCCACCTGCGCGCACAACCGCGTAAACCACGATGAAAACCTGCCTTGTTACCTAGAAAGTGAGTGTGCCAAGAGAATTTACGAAAACAGCACCGAGGGTCAAGAATAGACCATTGCT
>JAIOWW010000022.1 GCA_021741925.1 Pontimonas sp.
AATTGTTGCGCTTGCCGATTGGCCCGCAGTTGCAGGGTTTTTCTGGCTTCTAGGCTGTTTTACTGGGGCCGCCTGCGGGAATCGAACCCGCGACCTTCTCATTACGAGTGAGACGCTCTACCAACTGAGCTAAGGCGGCGAATCCCTAAATAGGGACAGCCCATGGTAACCGACGTGAGGCTGTGCGAGGAAAACGTTCTATGCGTCACAGGTGAGGCCATCGAGCGGAACCTCGCCTGTGAGGAAATAGTTGTCCACCGGCTCGTTGATGCAGTCCACTCGCTCGTCATAGGCGAGGTGGCCTTCCCCCACCAACGTGAGCAGGACCGAGTTTTCCAGTTGTTCGTTCAAGGACACTGACCAGTTATACGGTGTGGCGGGGTCCCCGGTGGTTCCCAAAATAACTATCGGGTTCGCCCCCGCCCCCTTCACTGGACCCTTGTTGAGCTTCGACGGGTAGGGCCAATTCATGCACACCAGATCACCATCGCCACTGGGTCTCGCGGTGTAGGGGGCTGCTTCTCGAAGTTGCTCCGCTTGGGCTGCCAAGACCTCAGGGTCTGATTCAACGGGATAGTCCAAACAGTTGATAGCGATGAAGGCTTCCATCGAATTGTCTTGATAGACCCCACCCTCGCGGTCGTAATAGAAGTCGACCAGGAACATCGCCGTGTCGGTGACACCTTGCTGAAGTTCGGCAAACATCCTCGTGAGGAAGGGCCAACTCGACTCGGCATACAGGGTGGTCACCATCGCGGTGCGGAGCATCCCGTCATCCACAAGTCGCCCATCACTGTGGCGCAGTGGATTCTCTTCCAGCTCGTCATACAGGTCCGATACCCCTTGGAGACGCTGCTGCAACGATCCCGCGAACGGGCATGTGTCCGTCACATCACAGTCCACCAGGTAAGCCTCCAGTGCTTCCTCAAACCCTCGATGTTGGTTCACCACCAAATCAAACTGGCTTGCATCAGGGTCAACGGGCCCATCGAGCACAATCCGCCCCACCTTCTGGGGGAACCTGTCGATATACATTGCCCCAATGAGCGTCCCGTAGGAGTAACCCAGGTAATTCAGTTGGTCATCTCCAACTAGATGGCGCAACAGATCCAGGTCCCGCACCGTGGAAAGAGTGTCGACGAATTCAAGCAACTCACCTGTGTTGGCCTGGCATTCCTGACCAAATCGAATCGACTCTGCCAGTAATTCAGCGTCCCACTCTGGAGTGTCAGGCTCCGCCTCGAGCTCACCGAAGAAGAAGTAGTCCAGCTCGGCATCCGTGGCCGCGCACGAGACAGAGCTGGAGAAATTCACCCCTCGCGGATCCCATCCAATGATGTCGAAGGACTCTCGGAGCGCTTCTGACACCGCAAAATCAACGTTGTCCAGGACAAATTCATACCCACTAGCCCCAGGGCCACCAGGGTTCACGAACAAGGAACCTTGTGACTGCCCTGTGGCTTCATACCGGGAGAGGGCCAGCTGGACATCCTCACCCACACCCGGGTTATCCCAATCCAGAGGAGCCAGGACGGTGGCACAGAGTGCTCCCGCACCACAGTCAGACCACTCCACTTCCTGATTCATATAGGGAGCTAGAGGATCTGCGGGGTCGAGTGTTTCTGCCTCCCCATCCGCGGCGCACCCGGAGAGGGCAACCAGAGATGCGAGCCCCAACGCGAGGAAACGCTTCATACGCGTCCACTCACCGCCGGGGACAACGAAATGAGGAGTGCTTCCAGAACCAGCAGTGGCGGGGAGTTGTGAGCAATCCGATTGCGTGCCTCGCGCACCGCATCGAGGCCGGCGAGAGTCATGGCCGGTGTGGTGGAATGTGCCTTCACATCAATGGCGGGACCGTGAGAAACATTGATGAGATCGACTCCCGCCTCGACCTGAACCATCAGGACATCGCGCAGAACAGACATGACATCGACCATGATGCGATCCAGTGCATCTCGAAGGTTTCGGGTCTTGCGGCGTTTCTGATCATCCTCGAGACTCTTGAGTTGGGATCGCAACGCGCTGGGTACTGCTCCCCCCGGGGCTACGCCCAACGAGGTCAGCAAAGCATCACGCTCGTCCTGATCGGTGCGCTCACCCAGAGCCGTCGCATCCTCACCGGCGATCTCGAGCAACGAAGCCGCCACCCCAACAGCCCCCGAGACACTGCCAACGCCCAACACCAGCTCGATCGAGGTTGAACGGCGAGAACGGGCAGCATCGTCAGTCGCCAGCCTTGTTGCCATTCCAATGTGGCTTTGAGCTTCCCTGGCCGCCACCAGAGCGAGATCAGCGTCGAGACCTTCTCGTGCAGCAATGAGCTCTGCGACGTCGGTAGCGCTGGGAACTTGCAACACAACACTGCGAGTTCTCGAGCGAATCGTTGGCAAAACATCAGCGGTGGAAGGGGCGCACAATATCCACACCGTCTGCGGTGGTGGCTCCTCCAGTGCTTTCAGGAGAACATTCGACGTCCGCTCCGTCATTCGATCAGCGTCCTCGATTACCACTACACGGTAATTCGACGCGGAGGGAGAGAAATAGGAGAAGGAGACAAGAGCGCGCACCTCCTCGATCGTGATGGTGACTTTGTTCGTCGAGAGGATGGACACATCCGGGTGAGCACCGGCAATCACCTGCCGCCATCCCGCTTCAGTGTCGCCGACACCGACCAACTCGGCAGCAAATGCGTGAGCGAGAGTAGAGCGCCCCGACCCGGGAGGGCCGGTGATGAGCCAGGCATGAGTCATGGCGTGGGAGCCGGGAACTGCCGCGGCCTTCATTTGGGCGATGGCTGGCTCTTGGCCCACCAAATCATCCCAGAGCGTCATGCCCTAAGGCTATCCAAGGAGGTCTGACACCTTGGTGATGATGCTCTGGTGGATCTCGTCGATCGGCAGCTCACCATTCACCACCAAGAATCTCTCAGGCTCTGCTGCGGCTAGCGAGAGGTAGCTCTCTCGAACCCGGGTGTGGAAATCTTCCGCTTCAGCCTCGAGTCGGTCGTACTCTCGTTCGGTGAGAGCTTGACGAGCTTTCGCTACCGACGCGGGAACGTCCAACAACACCGTGAGGTTAGGCATGAGTCGCTCCGTTGCCCAGAGCGAGAGTTCACGAACTTCCTCCGGGTCCAACACCCGACCAGCACCTTGGTAGGCGACAGACGAGTCCAGGTAGCGATCTTGGACCACCACCTCCCCACGCTCTAATGCTGGGCGAACGAGACTCTTGATGTGGTGGGAACGATCCGCCGCATACAGAAGTGCTTCCGCACGAGGAGCGATGAAGCCTTTACGGTGCAAGACAATATTGCGAAGCTCAACACCGAGATCGGTACCCCCTGGCTCCCTGGTCAAGACGACAGTCTTGCCCCGGGCTTCAAGCCACGTCGCCAGAAGGTTGATCTGGGTCGTTTTTCCCGACCCGTCTCCCCCCTCAAAGGTGATGAACAACCCAGTCATCGTTAGTCCTCGTCTCGAATCTCGACCGTCTTCGGGGTCTTGGACGAGGGATTCCCTGTCTTGGATGCAGGGGCCTTCCTCTTGGTCACAGTTTTTGTTGTCGTCTTCTTCGCCGCGGGCTTCTTCTTGGCGGGGGCTTTCTTCTTCGCTGTCCGCTTGGGGGCAGGCCCCTTGGCGCGCTTATCCGCGATCAACTGAACTGCCGCCTCGAAATCGAGGTCATCCAAGGACATTCCTCGAGGCACCGTGGCGTTGATTTCGCCATCGGTCACGTAGGGACCAAAGCGTCCATCCTTGAGGAGAATCGGCTTACCGCTCACGGGATCAGCCTCGAATGTTTTCAACGCTGACGCTTGACGACGACCACCGTATTTGGGCTCGGCGTAACGCTGGAGCGCACCCTCCACATCAATCTCGAAGATCTTCTCTTCACTATCGAGCGACCGAGTGTCTGTTCCCTTCTTCAAGTAGGGACCATAGCGACCGTTCTGAGCGGTGATCATGTCGCCAGACTCAGGGTCCACACCAACCTCTCGAGGAAGTGCGAGGAGACGCAAGGCGGTCTCCAGATCGATGGTCTCGATCTCCATTGATTGGAACAGTGATGCTGTCTTCGGTTTGGGCGCTGTCGCCTTTTTCTTTTTCGGCGCATCCTCGGCGGGGGCCTCAGGCTCGGGCAGAACCTCGGTCACGTAAGGACCAAAACGGCCCTTCTTGGCCACAATCTCGAGACCGGTGGCGGGGTCGACTCCCAACACACGATCCACCACGGGAGGCTCATCGGCGATTTGTTGGGCCTTCTCGGGAGTGAGCTCATCGGGGGCTAACTCGAGTGGCAAATTGACGTTCTTGACTTCACCAGTGTCCGGATCTGTCACTTCCAGGAATGGACCGTACTTTCCGACCCGGAGGTTAATGGTGGGGCTGATTTCGAGAGTATTGAGCGCTCTCGCATCGATTTCTTCTGTTGCCGCAAGCGCCACCTCTTTGAGGCCTCGGTGCTCGGCGTCGCCAAAATAGAACTTCTGTAACCACTCACCCCGCTGAGTCTCTCCACGCGCAATGCGGTCCAGGTCTTCCTCCAGTTGAGCGGTGAAGTCGTAGTCCACGAGGTCGGAGAAGCGCTCCTGGAGGAGGCGCGTAACAGGGAACGCGATCCACTGCGGCACAAGAGCCGTTCCACGGCGCACGACATAGTTGCGGTCGATAATCACCTGAATGATTGAGGCATAGGTGGAGGGACGGCCGATGCCTTTTTCCTCGAGCGCCTTCACCAAACTCGCTTCGGTGTATCGAGCGGGTGGTTGGGTGTTGTGTGACTTCGCCTCCACCTGCGAAATCGTGATCGGGTCGCCAACGCTCAGCGGAGGCAAAATCGCCTCGGCCTCTTTTTCCGGCTCAGCGGTCTCGTCGTCTTTGCTCTCCTGGTATGCCTGGAGGAATCCTCGCTCACTCAGGATGGTTCCTGATGCACTCAGAGTGGCTTTCTGGAAACTCACACCCTCCATCGAAGGAAGTGGCTGAGCTTCAATCGTGATGGAGACTGTTTCACCCTTGGCATCCACCATCTGGCTCGCCACTGTGCGCTTCCAGATCAGGTCATAAAGCTTCAGCTCATCAGAGCGCAGTACCGAGGCAAGTTCGCTGGGAGAAGCGAAAGTATCCCCTGCAGGACGGACCGCTTCGTGAGCTTCTTGAGAGTTTTTGGACTTGCCTTTATACACGCGAGGTTCGCTCGGCACCGATCCCGCGCCATACAGAGACTGCGCGGCGGCCCTGGCCGCCGTGATCGCTTGCGAGGACAGTGCCACCGAGTCGGTACGCATATAGGTAATGTGACCGTTCTCATAGAGACCCTGGGCGATACTCATCGTCTGTGACGCTGAGTATCGAAGTTTGCGACCCGCCTCCTGCTGAAGCGTTGAGGTGGTGAAGGGCGCCGCGGGCCGTCTCGTGTAGGGCTTCGGCTCCACTTTGGTGACCACCGGGGACGCCTCAGGCGATTCCAACACGGCAGCAACAGCCTGGGCCTCTGCTTCGCCAAGGAGCACAGCATCTCCCTCGAGCTCACCCTGATCACTGAAGTCACGACCACTAGCCACTCGACGGTCATCCAACTTGGTGAGACTGACGGCAAAGCTCTCGCCCGACGCTTTGCGTCCAGTGGCATCAATGTCCGCATAGGTCGCGGAGACGAATGCTCGGCGTTCCAGTTCACGATCGACAATCAGCTTGAGGGCTGGTGATTGCACGCGCCCCGCTGATTTAGCTCCGCTGACACGACGCCACAGGACAGGTGACACCTCGAACCCATACAAACGGTCAAGAATTCGGCGAGTTTCTTGAGCGTCCACCAAAGCAACGTCTAAATCTCTCGTGGAATCTGAGGCCTTCTGAATACTCTCCGGGGTGATCTCGTGGAACACCATCCGGCGGACCGGAACTTTGGGCTTCAGCACCTCCAGAAGGTGCCACGCGATGGCCTCGCCCTCGCGGTCCTCATCTGTCGCGAGCAGGATCTCGGAAGCGTTCTTGGCGGCGCGTTTCAAGTCCGCGACCGTCTTCTTGCCACGATCTGTCGTGACATAGAACGGCTCGAAGTCATTGTCGATGTCAATCGCGAACTTTCCCGCGGGTGTCTTCTTGACCTCGGGAGGGAGATCACGAGGGTGCGCGAGGTCTCGCACGTGGCCGACCGACGCCATCACCTCATAGTCATCACCCAGGTACTTGCCAATGGTTTTCGCCTTGGCAGGTGACTCGACGATGACGAGTTTCTTAGTGGTGGCCACGCTTCTCCTTGCACCCACGCCCATACCCTCTGAGGTCAGAGGGCTGAAGCAATGTTTCCCATGAGAGGGAAAATCTCAACGGGGCTCACGATACACAACAATTTATTTCTCGCCACTATCCGCGATTCCAGCCCTCGCTGTGGCGAGGGCTGGAGAAAGACCTCGTGAAGTTCGCCCCTGCACCACTACAGAGTCCTCGTTGTCATCGCACACCGTCATGGTGGCACCTGCCTGAGAAAGAATCTTTCGAGCTATGGAGCATGGCTCTCCAGCTATGACACCTCGGGAGACGTCGGCAGCGGCCAGTGCCGCCTGATCGACCGCGGTCCTGAGCTGGTGGCGAAGAATTACCTCGGTGCCCACCCCGAGTGCCACACCACCCAGGATGACTATCGCGCAGGCTGATCCGGCCAGCGCGATAGTCGCACTACCTCGTTGATTCATCATTTCCGCGCGGCGGTGTCGGGTTGAGTGCACAGGATCGCGCACTCAACTCCAGGGGGTCCACAGCCCACAGCCCCCGGTCCAGAGTGTGGCGAGCTTCCACGCAAAGGAGGTCGCCATCCTCGATCACGTCCTCAATATCACCGCCGAGCGAGGCGTACCGTGCCTGGAGGGATGCCTCATCCTGCAGACGAAGTTGGGTGACTCCCGCCTGCACCCCGAGCATGGCGACGCCAATCACCGCGGTGAGAATTGGAAGTCCAATCATCAGTTCCGCGGTGATGGCGCCACGCTCACCCGGTGAAGGTGAGTGCACTACGCACCAAATCCGTCAGAATCTGGCGCACCTCGTCACTGCGCATAATGACGACCAGGAGGCCGGCAAACCCCACTGCAGCCATCGTGGCGATGGCATATTCCGCTGTCGCCGCGCCCTCCTCGTCTCCAAGGTCTATCTGTGTTGTCATCATCCCGACTCCTCTTCTCCTTCTCCGTGACCTGCTGGCCATCGCGGACACTGTGTCAGGCGGTGGAGTCGGGATTCACCCTTTCCCTGTCATCGGGGAAACTTCCCCGTCATGGGGGATTGGGGACATTACAGTGTCAGACCCTGGGTTCCCATACTCCAGACCAACGGCACCACGGCAATCACAACGAAAGCAGGGAGCACGAGGAGTCCGAGTGGGAGAACCAAGTGCACGGACAAAGCGCCCACAGCCCGAGTCGCGTCAGTGTTCTCCACATCCCGGGCATGAATGAGGTGCGCCCTCGCCAGACTCGCGAGGGGAACTCCTGCTCGTCTGGAGAGAGCTATCAACCCCTTCAGGTCATCGCTGGCTGGCACAGGAAGACCCCATTCCGCCATCACCCGATTGACCTGCAGGAGTGCTCGGTGAGGGGCGGCGCCTCCGCCGAGAGCAACCAGGAACAAGTCGGTGTGTGGTGACGGCGGAGACCTCCTGCGCATGACCCCCAGGACGAGCAAGCGCATCCACCACCAGGCGAGAGCGAGAAGGCCGAGCCCCACCCCCAACGTCACGAGCCCTGGGGTTGTGCGGAACAGAAACGTCAGAGTATCCACTCCTCCGAGAGCTCCACCCAAGAGGGCCACGACGGGGAGCACTCCCACCAGTCGAAGGGTTGCCTGCGGAGCAGCGAGTTCCGCATCGACCTGACGAGTGGTGTGGTCGTGGTCCCGCAGGCCCTCTGCCAGAGAGGAGAGCGCTGGCCCAAGAGGGGCTCCCGATATCCGTGCGACCTCCCACGCGGCACCTACCGTTTTCCATCCTGGTGACTGATCCAAGGTGCACTCCCTCAACGCCTCCATGAGGGTCTGCCCCTCACGTCGTCGCTGCCAGACTCGACCAGGAATACTCTGTGGCCCCCTCTGCAGTGCCACTTCCTCCCAGGCCCGATCCGGTGCGAGTCCCGCGACCAGCAGAACCGCGAGTTCCGCAAGAGCCCACTGTGGCTCCTCGGGTTCTAGAGCGTTAGCTCTCCACCATCTCCTCAATGCCGAGCTCACCTCCAGAGGTGAGCACGGGGGTGCCGATTCTTACTCGACGAACTCCACGCTCCAAGCGCTCCACATGAAGAACCCGGTGGATTGCACCCATCACTTGAGAAGCAATGACCCCTGGTGCCATGCCCGCGAGCGCTCCCAGCCCTTCCAAACGAGCAGGGACGTCGCGGAGGGATGAGGCATGAATAGTGGCTCCACCACCAGGGTGCCCGGTGTGAAAAGCCTGCAAGACGTCCGTTATTTCAGCACCGCGAATCTCGCCGATAATCAACCGAGAGGGCCTCATCCGAAGTGACTCCCGGACCAACCGGGTGAGGGTGATTTCCCCGGCGCCCTCAAGATTTGCTTGCCGGCACTCCAACGACACAACGTGGGGATGATTCACCGTGATCTCTTGCACCTCCTCCAAGACAACGAGTCGCTCGACTGGAGTGGCATACGCCATGGCCGCCCCCAGGAGGGTGGTTTTCCCACTTCCGGTGGACCCGGAAATAAGCAGCGTCTGCCTCTGTTCTACTGCCGAGATGACCAGGGGGATCACGTAATCGGGGTTGTCGATATCGAGCCTGATCAGGTCGGGCGCCCGGTGTCTCGCGACCCGAAGGGATATTTCCGGGCCCCTCGTGGCCACGGGAGGTAGCGTCACATGAACGCGTAGCCCGCCGGACAAGGAAACATCAACCAACGGTTGCGCTTCGTCCACGTGCCGACCGCCCGATTCGATGAGGCCTCTCGCGATATCCAGTGCTTGCGCTTCGCTCACGTGAAGTCCCTCCGCCAGATAGGACCCACTCCCGGTGTCGACGTACACCTGCCCTGCCCCCAGGACAAACACATCGTTGACCCGAGGGTCATCCACGAGAGTGGCCAAGGGGCCCAGGGCCCGCCGGGTTTCGCCAGAGATACCTCCCGGTCGCGAGGAGGGAACCAGCCAGGGAACACCTGTCATTGCCCCAGGGTGCCAGGTCCCTAGAGACCGTGGGTCCCGACTGGGGCGCCCTGTGGAAAACCCTTCGTCACAGCCAAGCCTGGCCTGTTCTACACTGGGCGAGTCGGTGTTCGCCTCGCGCCTCCAGGCAGCGCGACCCGGAAGTACAAAGGATAAAGATGTCCGAATCTCAAAAAATTGACAGCCTTCTCCACGAAGAGCGACGATTCCCGCCCAGCCCAGAGTTCCAGAGCAACGCTATTGCGAGCGCCGAACTCTATGAGCAAGCGCGTGCAGACCGTCTGGGCTTCTGGGCCGCCCAATCCCGCGAACTCCTGCACTGGCATAAACCTTTTACCGAGGTTCTTGACTGGTCAAATCCTCCCTTCGCGCGATGGTTCGCTGATGGCCACCTCAATGTGTCCTACAACTGTCTTGATCGCCATGTCTTAGAAGGGCGCGGTGACCGTGTTGCCCTGCACTTCGAAGGGGAACCCGGCGATACCCGATCTCTGACCTACGCGGAGCTCACCGCGGAAGTTAAAAAGGCAGCCAACCTGCTGACCAGCTTGGGTCTCGCTCACGGCGACCGCGTCATCATCTATATGCCCCTCATTCCCGAGGCAGTCATCGCGATGCTGGCGGTTGCTCGACTGGGAGCCATTCACTCAGTGGTCTTTGGAGGTTTCAGCGCAGAAAGTCTTCGCGCGCGTATCGACGATGCACAAGCCTCCATGGTCATCACCGCCGATGGTGGCCACCGAAAAGGTTCGGTTTTTGCCTTGAAGACTGCAGTCGATCAAGCTCTCGAGGACGGTTCCACCTCGGTCAAGAAAGTCCTTGTGGTGAAACGAGGCGGCAACGACGTGGACTGGGTCGAGGGTCGTGACCTGTGGTGGCACGACGAGATGGCGCCCATGGTCGCAGACCACGAAGCAAAACCCTTCGAGGCTGAGAACCCGCTCTTCATTCTCTACACCTCAGGAACCACCGGGAAGCCCAAAGGCATCCTGCACACCTCCGGGGGATACCTGACACAGGCCGCGTTCACCCACAAGAACGTCTTTGATGTACACCCCGAGACTGATGTCTATTGGTGCACCGCCGATATCGGCTGGATTACCGGGCACAGCTACGTCGTGTATGGGCCACTGGCTAATGGAGCCACCCAGGTGATCTACGAGGGAACGCCGGACACTCCGCACCCGGGACGATGGTGGGAAATTATCGAAAAGTACGGGGTCACCATCTTCTACACAGCCCCCACGGCAATCCGGACGTTTATGAAACTCGGGCGTGAGATTCCTCAGAAGTTTGACCTCTCAAGCTTGCGCGTGCTCGGCACAGTGGGTGAACCCATTAACCCGGAGGCGTGGATGTGGTACCGGGAGGTCATCGGAGGAAACACCACCCCGATTGTTGACACCTGGTGGCAAACGGAAACCGGGGCGATCATGATTTCCGCTCTTCCCGGTGTCACCACCACCAAACCCGGCAGTGCGCAGGTTCCTCTGCCCGGTATCTCGGTTGATGTTCTCACCGAAGACGGTCAGCATGTTGGCCCCGAGGGTGGCGGGTTGCTCGTCATCACCGAACCGTGGCCCTCCATGCTCCGCGGCATTTGGGGAGATGACGAGAGATTCAAGGAAACCTATTGGTCCATGTTCGGTGATCGGTACTTCGCCGGCGATGGAGCGCACCTCGACAAGGACAACGATGTCTGGCTGTTGGGCCGGGTTGATGATGTGATGAACATATCCGGGCACCGACTCTCCACCATGGAAATCGAATCTGCTCTCGTTGCGCACCCCATGACAGCAGAGGCGGCAGTGGTGGGGGCAAGCGATGACACCACTGGCCAGGCCGTCGTGGCTTTCGTGATTCTGAAGTCACGCTTTGTGGGAACGCTGAGCGATGAGGACGTCACCGCGCAACTGAGGGATTGGGTGGCTCAGCAAATTGGCGCCATCGCTAAACCGCGGACAGTGTTTGTGGTCGCCGAGCTCCCCAAGACCCGCTCAGGCAAAATCATGCGCCGTTTGTTGCGCGACATTGCCGAGGGCCGGGAAGTGGGCGACACCACCACCCTCACGGATACCTCCGTGATTCGAGTCATTAGTGATGGACTGAAGTAGTTAGGGCGCAATCTCCAGGATCAGGTCAACCTCGACGGGGGAGTCCATCGGCAACACGGCAACACCCACGGCCGCTCTAGCGTGGAGACCCTTGTCGCCGAAAATCTCCCCCAGCACCTCGGAGGCTCCGTTGAGCACCTGAGGTTGGCCGATGAAGTCCGGGGATGAGGCCACAAAGCCATTCACCTTGATGACCCGGGTCACTTTGTCCAGCGAGCCCAGCACGCTGTGAGCGGCAGCTAAGGCATTGAGTGCACAGACCCGAGCGAGTTCAGCGGCTTTGGAGGCGGAGACCTCGGCGCCCACTTTCCCCGTCGCCAGAAGCGCACCATCGACGAACGGGAGCTGGCCCGCGGTGAAGAGTATGTTTCCACTGATGGTGGCCGGAACATAGGCCGCCACCGGGGTGGCGACGGCGGGAAGTGTGATCCCTAATTCTGCAAGTCTGGCGTCAATGTGACCCATTAGTTGTTCTCCTGTACAGGGCGTTTGAAGTATGCAACGAGGCCGCCCTCAGGCCCTGTCACAATCTGAACCAACTCCCAGCCTTGCTCACCCCAGTTGTTGAGGATAGCGGTGGTGTTGTGGATGATCAGTGGTGTGGTGATGTACTCCCACTTCGTCATATCTGACCTCGTTTCACGAAAATCATAGGGTTCCACCTTGTACTCTGAGACATATGTCCGAGAACAAGGATCGGCCTAGGGGCTTAATACAAGCACTCGCTGGTATCGCTGGATTTGGTGCTCTCGCGGGCGTCATGGTGACCGCGATGATTTCTCCTGCACTGGCTGTTGCCAGCGTGGGCACGAACAGCGCCGTTGGTGTTTTTAATGCCTTGCCCGAGTTTATTGAGCTGGGCGAACAAGCACAAAAGAACACCCTCTGGGCTCAGAACACATCAGACCCAGCAGATGGTTACACCCAAATCGCGGAGGTGTATTGGCAGGACCGCGAAGAAATTGCCCTGGACGACATGTCCCCCTACCTCGTAGCTGCGGTAGTCGCAGGTGAGGACCGTCGTTTCTATGACCACGTTGGTGTCGACGTGAACTCGGTTGTTCGCGCAGCCCTCGGCAACGTGTTCTCCGGTGGAATCGAAAGTGGAGCCTCAACGCTCACCATGCAGCTGGTGAAAAACACCTACATTCAGCGTTCGCAATATTTCGCGACCGAAGAAGAGCGTCAAGCCGCCTACCAGGAGGCCATCGAGACGTCGTTCCAGCGCAAGCTCAACGAAATGAAACTCGCTATCGGTATTGAGAAGCGCTACAGCAAAGACGAAATTGTCGAGGCATACCTCAATATCACTGGCTTCGGGGGAAACACCTACGGTGTTCAGGCAGCGGCGCAAAAGTACTTTGGTAAGCCGGCCACCTCGCTCACACCAGCCCAGGCGGCGAGCCTTATGGCTATCGTTCAGTACCCGGCGACCCGAAACCTCGAAAACCCGGCAAACTACGCGGCTAACCAAGCTCGACGCGACGTCATCCTGGCCGCGATGTTTGCCGAGGACTACATCACTGAAGCGCAGTACCAAACCGCGATCAACACTC
>JAIOWW010000023.1 GCA_021741925.1 Pontimonas sp.
TAACGCTGGCGCTGGCTTTTGGCGGGGTCATGTTCCTGGTCGGCGGCGAGCAAGCCGGATCCGAATTCCTTGCCGGCTGGGTCACCGAATACAGTTTGTCGATCGACAACTTGTTCGTATTTGTCCTGATCATGGCCTCCTTTGCTGTTCCCCGGAAGTATCAGCAGGAAATCTTGATGATCGGAATCTTGCTGGCGATCCTATTCCGGGGAATCTTCATCCTGCTCGGGGCCGCGCTGATCGCGAGCTTTAGCTGGATTTTTTATGTCTTTGGGGCGTTCCTGCTTGTCATCGGCATCCAGCAGTTCTTCTCGGGCCGCGAGGATGACGCTGAAAGGGAGAACCGACTCCTCGCTTTCCTCCAACGTCGTCTCGAGATGACGGATGAATTCCACGGCCTGAAATTCCGCATCAAGGTCGAGGGCAAGAAACTGTGGACCCCTCTGGTAATCGTGTTGGTGGCGATTGGAACCGCTGACGTGGTCTTTGCGGTGGACTCCATCCCCGCCATTTACGGAATCACCGAGAGCCCGTTTATTGTGTTCACCGCGAACGTGTTCGCGCTCATGGGGCTTCGCCAGCTCTACTTCCTGCTGGGCCACCTGATTGACAAGCTCGTCTACTTGCACTTTGGCATTGCGTTCATCTTGAGCTTCATTGGTGTGAAGCTCGTGATGCACGCGTTGCACGAGAACGAACTGTTCTTCATCAACGGTGGAGAGCACGTCGAGTGGGCTCCCGACATTGGGACATGGGAGTCGTTGATCGTGATTGTGCTGGCCATGGCGGTGGCGGTGGGAGCAAGCCTCTGGAAGCTTCGCAAGGACCGCGTGAATTCTCCCTCCACGGGCTCCTCTGCCCCCTGAGTGTTACTCTTGGAGGGTGTTCAGGCTCACACTTCTTGGATGCCGCAGCGGACGCTAATTAGGCCCGAACCGCTGCGGAGTTTCTCCTGTGGCCACCCAACACACGGTATTTCTCAAGGAGAGCACACATCATGACTAACCCACAGCCCCGCACGCTGGCCGAGAAATTGTGGGCTGATCACCTTGTCCAGAAGGGCAAGGAGGGCGAGCCCGACCTGATCTACATCGACCTCCACCTCGTCCATGAAGTGACGAGCCCCCAAGCTTTTGATGGTCTTCGCGTTGCGGGGCGTCCTGTTCGCAGGCCCGACCTCACCATCGCCACAGAGGACCACAACACTCCCACCATTGATATCGATAAGCCCATTGCAGAGCCCACCTCGAGAACTCAAATCGAGACGCTTCGCTCCAACGCGAAAGAGTTCGGCATTCGCCTGCACTCTCTCGGTGACATCGAGCAGGGCATCGTTCACGTGGTGGGGCCACAGCTCGGTTTGACTATGCCCGGCATCACGGTGGTCTGTGGTGACTCCCATACTTCAACCCATGGCGCCTTTGGGGCCATGGCCTTTGGTATTGGAACCAGTGAGGTCGAGCACGTGCTCGCCACCCAAACCCTGCCGGTGAAGCCGTTCAAGACCATGGCCATCACTGTCGAGGGAGAGCTCAAGCCCGGCGTGACCGCTAAAGACATCATCTTGGCTGTCATTGCCAAGATCGGGACCGGTGGTGGTCAAGGCTATGTCCTCGAGTACCGCGGTTCAGCTATTCGCTCGCTCTCGATGGATGGGCGGATGACGATTTGCAACATGTCGATCGAGGCGGGAGCCCGGGCAGGAATGGTCGCACCCGATGAGACCACCTTTGAGTATGTGAAGGGCCGCCCCCACGCTCCGCAGGGGGAAGACTGGGAGAAAGCTCTCGCGTATTGGAAGACCCTGCCCACCGATGAGGGCGCAATCTTTGACGCCGAGGTGTTCCTCGATGCCAACGAGTTGGAGCCCTTCGTGACGTGGGGGACGAACCCGGGTCAAGGTGTTCCCTTGAATGACGTGGTCCCTGACCCAGAAACCATCACAGACCCCAATGACAAAGCGGCAGCGCTTCGCGCCCTGGAATACATGGACCTGCAGCCTGGAACCCGGATGAAAGACATCAAGGTCGACACGGTGTTCATGGGGTCCTGCACGAACTCGCGCCTGGATGACCTTCGCACCTTCGCATCCATCATCAAAGGTCAGAAAAAGGCGGACCATGTCCGCGTCATGGTCGTTCCGGGCTCCGCCCGGGTCCGCCTCGAAGCCGAAGCCGAAGGCATCGACAAGATTGTCGAGGAGTTTGGTGGGGAGTGGAGATTCGCCGGATGTTCCATGTGTTTGGGGATGAACCCCGACCAGTTGGGACCAGGAGAGCGTGCAGCATCCACCTCGAATCGAAACTTTGAGGGTCGCCAGGGCAAGGGTGCGAGAACTCATCTGGTCTCTCCCGTGGTGGCAGCCGCTACCGCTATCCGTGGGACTCTCTCGAGCCCCGCGGATTTGATGCAGGAAGCAGGCGTCTAATGGACAAGGTCACTCTGATCAGTGGTGTTGGCGTTCCGCTTCGACGCAGCAACGTCGACACCGACCAGATCATTCCTGCCAAGTTCCTCAAGCGCGTCACGAAGACTGGCTACGACGACGCATTGTTTTCTGCCTGGCGCGATGATCCAGAGTTCATCCTGAACCAGGAGCCCTACAGAGCCGGTCAGGTGTTGGTCGCAGGCCCCGACTTTGGCACAGGGTCCTCCCGCGAGCACGCGGTGTGGGCGTTGCGGGATTATGGTTTCCAGGCTGTCATTTCCTCGCGCTTTGGAGATATTTTCCGCTCAAACTCTGGCAAGCAGGGGCTGGTGACCGCGGTGGTTCCGGAGTCCGTGGTGGAGGCCATTTGGGCAGAAATTGAGGCACACCCGGGCCTGGACGTTACCGTCGACTTAGAAGCCCGTGAGGTACGGTGTGGAGCGGTACATTCCGCTTTTGATATCGACGATTACACGCGTTGGCGCCTGATGGAGGGACTCGATGACATCGCTCTCACCCTCCAGCACGCAGACGCGATCGACTCTTTCGAAGGTGCGCGTGAAACCTGGCGCCCAGCGACACTTCCGCCGAGGAGTCAATAAATGACTCCGGCGGGAACGGCGGCCCAGAGGGCCGCCTTCGCTGCGCCGGAAACAGCGGACACCGTGATTTTCGAGGGCGGAAAACCACTCGTCGGTGAAGTCTCCGTCAGAGGTGCGAAGAATCTCGTCACCAAGGCCATGGTGGCCGCGTTGCTGGCCGACACCCCCAGCACACTCAGAGGAGTGCCAGCGATTAGCGATGTCGCTGTCGTTCGAGGGTTGCTCGAAGCTCACGCGGTGGCGGTCACGGAAGACGTCGATGGTGAACTGGTCTTGGATCCACGCGGGGTCAAGAGCGCGCACTTCGCGGAAATTGATGCGCACGCCGGGTCCAGCCGAATCCCGATTCTCTTTTGCGGTCCTCTTCTCCATCAACTGGGTGAGGCGTTCATCCCCGACCTGGGTGGTTGCCGCATCGGGGATCGTCCCATCAATTTCCACCTCGATGCCCTCCGGGCTTTCGGAGCGGAGCTCGAGAAAAGCTACGAAGGTATTCGCCTGAAAGCTCCCCAGCGTTTGGTGGGGGCCAAAGTGGATCTTCCTTACCCGAGCGTGGGAGCAACTGAGCAGGTTCTGCTCACCGCGGTGCGCGCCAAAGGGGTGACGGAACTCACTAATGCCGCCATCGAACCAGAAATTATCGACCTGATCGCCATCTTGCAGAAGATGGGCGCCATCATCGTGGTGGAGCCCAATCGCACCATCGTGATCGAGGGTGTGGAGTCACTCCAGGGGTATGACCACCGGGCCATTGCCGACCGTAATGAGGCGGCCAGTTGGGCGGCAGCGGCGCTTGCGACACGCGGTGACATCTATGTCCGCGGTGCGAAGCAACAAGATTTGATGACGTTCTTGAACGTTTACCGGAAAGTGGGGGGCCTGTTCGATATTGACGACGAGGGCATTCGCTTCCGCCACCCTGGTGGTCCTATCAACCCGGTCGTCATCGAAACAGATGTGCACCCCGGCTTCATGACCGACTGGCAACAGCCCATGGTCGTGGCACTCACTCAAGCAGAAGGTCGCTCGATTGTGCACGAGACCGTGTATGAAAATCGGTTTGGCTTCACCGATGCTCTCGTGCAGATGGGCGCCAACATCGAGGTCTACAAAGAGGGCATCGCCAGCATCACCCGTCGGGTGCCTAGGCGCCCCCTCGAGCAGGCGGCTGTCATCACCGGTCCCACACCGCTCCACGGCGCCAACATTCGGGTGCCCGACCTGCGCGGAGGATTCAGTCACGTGATTGCCGCCGTGACCGCCCAGGGTCGGTCCGAGGTCAGCAACATTGGCATCATCTCGAGGGGTTATGAGCACCTGCTGCAAAAGCTTGACGGCCTAGGTGTGAGCTTCGAGCTCGGAGCGTAGCCACGGTGTCGAAGACTCCGGTGATGAGGCGCTCCGCTGAAATTCGGTGGAGGGTTATCGCTTTCCTGGTGTTGCCGATTTTTGGTGCGATGGTGAAGCTTCGAATTCGTGAGGGTTCTGCTTTGCCGGCGTCGGGACCTTTTATCCTCTCGCCCAACCACTACAGCGAAATCGACCCCATCGTCATGGGTGTCGTGGTGTGGAAGCTGCGTCGCACCCCTCGTTTTCTTGCCAAAGCCTCCCTGTTTCGGGTCCCAGCGCTGGGTTGGTTGATGCGCTTCTCTGGTCAGATTCCCGTTGAGCGCGACGCCACAGCCAAGCTGGGGCAGCCCCTCCAAGCAGCGAAACTCCTCACCGATCGAAACCAAGGCGTGATCGTCTATCCGGAGGGTACGCTGACGAAAGATTCTGACCTGTGGCCCATGCGAGGAAAGTCTGGTGCTGTGCGGATGGCTTTGGAGCAAAACATCCCCCTCTACCCTGCGGCACACTGGGGCACCCAACACTGGATGGGGCGCTACGCCAAGAAAATTCGCGTATTTCCCCGAACCACCATTGACGCTGTCGTGGGAGAACCGTTCGATCTCAGCGAATACCAGGGCAAACCCCTGACCCGAGAGCTTCTCCAGGAAGCCACGGACAAGCTCATGCAGGAGATCGCGAGGCTCGCCGGAATACTCCGTGGAGAAACACCGCCCGCAATCTTGCACGATGGCTCTGGAGCCAAGGAGACCCGATGACTCACATTGCTGTTTTGGGCGCAGGATCCTGGGGGACTACTTTCGCCAAAGTCCTTGCCGATGGTGGCTCGAAGGTGATGGTGTGGGCGAGGCGTCAAGAAATTGCGCGCGAGATTCGCGATACGAATCGCAATTCTGACTACTTACCGGGGATTAATTTGCCGAAGAATCTCGGCGCCTCTACCGACATGGCTGAGGTTCTTCAGGGTGCTCGCCAGGTGTACCTCGCTGTGCCCAGCCAACACTTGCGCGCCAACCTCCAGGAGGCCAGTTCCCACATTGCCTCCGACGCCCTCGTGGTCAGCTTGATGAAAGGTGTGGAGGCCGGGACCGGTCTTCGGATGAGTGAAGTCATCGCTGAAGCAGGTATTGAGGTTTCCCGCATTGCCGTGGTGAGTGGACCGAACCTTGCGTTGGAGATCGCCCGAGAGCAACCGACCGCGGCGGTGGCCTCCTCTAGCACCAAGCAGGTGGCGAGTGCGGTAGCGAGTGCGGCCACCAACCCCTACTTCAAAACCTTCATCAACACCGACGTCGTGGGGACCGAGTTTGGTGGTGTGCTGAAGAACCTTATCGCCGTGGCTGTGGGCATTGCAGATGGTGTGGGCTATGGGGAGAACACGAAAGCGTCCATCATCACCCGAGGTCTCGCCGAGATCAGCGCCTTCGCTGCAGCATTTGGCGCGAAACCTCAAACCATGTCGGGTCTTGCAGGGTTGGGCGACTTGATTGCGACCTGTGAGTCGCCCTTGTCGAGAAACAACACTGCGGGTCGCCTGTTGGGGCAGGGCCATAGCTTCACTGACGTTGTGGCGACGATGAACCAGACTGCGGAGGGCCTTTCAGCTGTCAAGCCTGTCCTCGAGCTGGCCGCCAGCAAGGGCATCGCGGTGCCGATAGTGACCCAGGTGGGTCAAGTATTGGATGGCTCACGGGACCCGCGCGAGTTGGCGCCACACTTTGCCACCGATTCGGATACTCCTGAAGGCGAGTAGTCATGCTCACCACAGTGGGAACCAGCTCTCTCGTTGCAGAAAAGTTTGGATCGGGTCCCACCCGAGCCATTGCGCTGCATGGATGGGGGCGAACCGGCGCTGACTTTGCTCGTATCCTCGATGGTCACAGTGCTCTTGCCCTGCACCTGCCAGGATTTGGGCCAGCACCAGCGCCTCCCGCGGCGTGGTCGAGCGAGGACTATGCGCGAGAAATCGCTCAAGCTCTGGAAGGAATGGGTCCCCTCGTGGTGGTGGGTCATTCTTTTGGCGGACGCATTGCTGTTCGACTGGCGGCCGCATACCCCCACCTGGTTTCCCACCTCGTCCTCACTGGCGTCCCTCTCACCAGAGTGAGCTCCCCAGCCAAGCCGAAGCTGGGTTTCCGGCTGGCCAAAGCGTTGTATCGAGCGAAAGTGATTCCAGAGTCGGTCATGGAGTCAGCGCGCCAGAAGTATGGGTCGAGCGATTACCGTAGGGCAACCGGTGTGATGCGCGAGATTCTTGTGCGCGTGATTGCGGAGGACTACTTGGATGACGCTGCCCGAGTGACCTGCCCGGTGACGATGGTCTGGGGAGAGCAAGATAAGCCTGCTCCTCTGGCCGCAGCACAGCGTGCTCTCGAATTTTTCCCCCAGGCAACGCTCCGCGTTGTCTCCGGGGCGGAGCACCTCCTGGAGGGTACCCTCGAGCAAGAAGTCGCATCGGCTGTGGCTGATGCACTGAGCGACTAAAAGGATTGTGATGGCCACCGAGACCCTCATTCTCCTTGCCGCCATCACCACTGGTCTGATTACTGCGGCTCTGCAGAACCTCAAATGGTTGCGAGTGGCGCAGCGCGTTCACTACTTACCTCGCGAAGTTGCTCGCATGGAACGCCTCTGGTTCGACCGACGGCCACTCGGTGCTCTCTGGTGGGGTCTCGCAGCGATTCTTGCCCTGCTCTCCGTTCAAGGAACCGCCTGGCTCGACATACCTGAGCTTGCCTGGGCGGCCGTGGCCGCACCTCTGTTCATCCTTCCGACGCCGTGGAAGCTTCCTTTTCGCGGCGTGACCAGCCCCCTGGCGTGGACGCCTCGCGCTGTTCGGGCGTATGCGGGCATTTTTCTCGCGCAGTTGCTTGTCGGTGTTCTGACGGTCTACCTCTTGGGGCCTGCGGGTGTGCTCATCCCCCTTCTTTTCACGGCCAACCTGGCTGATCTCGCACTCGGCTTCCTCTGGTACCTCGAGCGCAACCTGTCGATGAAATTTGTGCACCAAGCCCAGAAGCGTCTTACGAAGGTGAAGCCCACCGTGGTGGCAATCACGGGTTCTTATGGCAAAACCTCCACCAAGGGTTATGTCGCCCACATCGTGGGGGGAGCTCAGAGCACTATGGCCTCACCGGCAAGTTTCAACAACCTGATGGGACTCTCCCGCACGATTAACGAGCACCTCGTCGCTGGTACCAGCGTCTTTGTGGCAGAGATGGGGATGAACGCAGAGGGTCGGATTCGTGAGCTCACGAATTGGTTCCCTCCCGACATCGCCGCCATCACCGTCATTGGTGAAGCTCACATGGAGCGTTTGGGCTCCCAGGAAGCCATTTTCCGGGCCAAAGCAGAAATCACCGAAAAGGCCCCCATCGTGGTGTTGCCGGTGGATCAGAAGGAACTTCGAGCGCTGGCCGATAAGTGTGAGCGACAAGGTAAACGGGTTGTTCGGGTGAGCGCACAAGGTAAAAAGGCTGACGTCATTGTGGATCCCGACTTGGGGACCGTGACGTATGGACCGCGGGCAACGCCGGTTCCCCTGGACATGCCACCCTTTGGTCACGCTGTCAATGTGGCGGTCGCACTGGGTATTGCATGGCAACTCGAGGTTCCGGCCGATCAGGCACTTTCGCGTCTTGCACATTTGCCCGTGGCTGCCCACCGAGCCGAGGTCGCCACTCACGAGGAAGGTGTCGCCATCATCGATGACACCTACAACTCGAACCCGTTAGGCGCGAAGCACGCGGTGGAATCCGCTGCTCGCTTGGCGAAAGAGAGAAAATCACCGCTGGTGGTGGTGACTCCCGGGATGGTGGAGCTTGGCCCGGTGCAACGTGAGCGCAACTCCCAACTCGCGCAGTCGGTCATCAAGGCGGGGGGCAGGTTGGTGATCGTGGGGCGCACCAATCGCAAATCCATGCTGAAGGGTGCAGGTGGCAAAGCCGACGTCTTCGACACGCGAGGCGAGGCCGTCACCCATGCCCTCCAGGCTGCCGGGGAGCAGGGCGTTATTCTCTATGAGAACGACCTACCCGATCATTACCCCTAAACCGGGGACTGCCAGCAGGCGAGGATGTTGATGAGCCAGAGCACCTGGGCCGTAGTGTTTGGAGGCCCGAGCCCCGAACACGAAATTTCTATCCTCACCGGGTTGCAAGCTGAGCGAGTGTTGGTGGATGGCGGCCATGATGTCGTGCCGATCTATCTCGCCGCCAATGGTGCATGGTTTCAGGTTCCCTCCAAGTCTGAGGCCAAAGATTTTCTGACCGGTGCTCCCTCTGGCTCCAAAGAGCTCGAGATTGTGCTGTCCTCGAGCCCCGGGATTTATGCCAAGAAAGGCATGGGCAAGAAGGCACTCGAGATTGATGCGGCACTGCTGTGTTTCCACGGAGGTTTAGGGGAAGGTGGCGGTGCTGCTGCCCTGTTTAACTTCCTGGAGATTCCCGCCACGGGCTCGAGTGTGTTCGCAGGTGCGGTGGGAATGGACAAGCTCGCCTTTGGTGGCTTGATGGCTCAAGCCGGTGTTTCGTCACTGCCCAGAGAAGCGGTTCTCACCTCCCAAGATCCCTCGTTCTCCGGCCCCTACATCGTGAAGCCTCGCTTCGGTGGCTCCTCCATTGGTATTGAAATCGTCGACGATATTCAGACGGCACGGACTCTCTTGAGTACGTCTCCACACCTGAAAGCCGGTGCGGTCCTCGAGCCCTACCGCCCCGAGCTCGTAGATCTCAATATTTCGTTTCGGACCTACCCAGAGCTTGAGCTCACCGACCTGGAGCGCCCGCTTCGCTCCGAGGGAGAAAAGACTGGGCTGTATTCCTACCAGGAGAAGTATTTGGCGGGAGGAAGCGCCGGTCTCACCCATGCACCTCGTGAATTCCCGGCGAATGCCCCTGAGGCGATTCACCAGAGAGCACGAGAGCTTGCCAGCCAGGTGGCAGAGGTGACCCGTTTGAGCGGCATTGTTCGGGTCGATCTTCTCTGGGATGAAAAATCAGGAGACCTGTTTGTCAACGAGGTGAACACCATCCCTGGAGCGCTGTCGTTGTATTTGTGGGCTCCCAAGCACCCTGCTCTGCGAGTCCTTGAGGATGCCCTCACCGAGGCTAAGGATCACCCTGTGGTTCTTCCGCACAGTGGATTTGGCCAGGGTGTGGCCCTTCGGGCTGCCGGCGGTATCGCTGGAAAGCTTGTCGGCCTCGATGGCCCGAGAGGCTAGCGTCCGCTAGTCCAGGACGCTGGCGGGGTCAAGACACTGCGCAATGGGTGTCGATTGGCTTCCCACAGCGCGAGCGATATCGCGCAAGGCTTCGGTTCCCGACACCACTTCAGAGTCCACGATGACCTCTGTGGCGGGATCAAGGCCATACGTGGTGAAGACGAAGCTGGGCGCATCGGAGTCATCGCGGAGCCAGTCAATACCCTCGACTGTGGCGCAGGGGAGCGTGCTGGGCGGTGGTGTGGGAAGGCCGCAGCGCACAATCACGGCGACCGGTTCGCCCCATGCCGCAGTGGACTGTGCGGTCACGTTTCGTCTGGGCAATTCGGCAACAGTGTCGGGCAGGCGAACCATCATGTTGGCGCACTCCGGGGTGTTCGCGTTGACGGCTGGCTCCAAAGCGACGGTGGGAGCACACCCGGCGAGGATGCTGGCACCCACCAGAATCAGGCAAGCCCTCGCAATCGATGACGCTCTCACACAGAAAGGCTAGCGTGGAGGGATGAGTGATTCCCTGGCGCCCCTGGATCTCACCCTGGGTGAGATTGGTGAGAACGCTGCGCTTCGATGGGTGTTGCCGCTACTGCCTACCGGGGACGGAGTCCTCCTTGGTCCCGGAGATGACTCGGCACTGGTGTCGCTACCTGAATCACAAGTCTTGATTTCCACGGACATGATGATGCAGGGGCCAGATTTCCGCTTCGACTGGTCTCGTCCCTCCGATGTCGGCTTCAAAGCCATCGCCAGCAATGCCGCAGATATTGCCGCCATGGGCGGTGTCGTCCTCGGGTTTGAACTGGCTGTGGCGGTGCCAGCCTCCACCCCACTGCGCATGCTGATGGGACTTGCGGAAGGGTTTGCCGAGGGCATTGCTGCTCTCACCCCCGGGGCCGGCGTCTTTGGGGGAGACCTCTCCCGCTCTGAGGTCTTCACTATTGCGGTCACCGTCTTGGGGTCGATGCGAGGCTTGGCGCCTGTGGTGCGCTCGGGTGCAACACCGGGAGATGTTCTTTGTGTGGCGGGCGAGGTGGGCCTCTCCCATCGAGGCCTTCAGGCGCTTCTCGCCGCCGGTGATGACGAACTGGCGGTTGCGGGGCTGGTGATGAGCGACCCCGCCGTGGCGAATCATCTGCGACCGAGGCCCCCGATAGCCCTGGGTCCCCTGGCGGCCCGGGCCGGTGCCACCGCGATGATGGACATCTCCGATGGCCTCGTGCTGGATTCTTCCCGAATCGCGAAGGCCAGTGGCGTTCGTGTGGAGCTCGATTCGAGCGCGGGACTGGATGAGCATGCCCTCTATGGCGGTGAAGATCACGGCCTATTGGCCACCTTCCCGCCCTCCGCCACACCCCCCGAAGGGTTCCGAGCAATAGGTGTGGTCACCGCAGGCGACCCCGGAGTGTTTCTGGGGAACCGCGAGCTTGATGCTCAGAGCGGCGGTTGGGATCCCTTTAGAAACCTCGCCCAGTAAACGGTGGTGTCCCCATACGTTTTGGGGGTGAGCTCCTCGTAACCATTGGGGAACTGGGGTGGCGCCCCCTTCGACGAGCGCTCCACGATGACAATTGCGTCATCGGCCAGCCAACGCCTGAGTGCAACCAAGTGATCATCGAGGGTGGCTGAGGAGTAGTCATAGGGCGGGTCCAGAAAGGCAGCCGAGATGTCACCGGGTGCCCCGCCAGACAAGAAACTGGCAACGCTGGTAGTGCTTGCCTGCAGCGTTGGGGTGTGGGTGAGCGCTTTCGCCACCGACTGGATGTTGGATTTCACCACTCTCGCGGCACCGGCATGATTGTCGACTAGCCAGACCGAGCGTGCCCCACGTGAGGCTGCCTCCAGCCCGAGAGCTCCGGTGCCGGCGAACAAATCCAGCACCGCGGCGCCCTCCATGTCCATCAAGGACTCAAGCCTCGAGAAGATGGCCTCTCGCACCCTGTCGGAGGTGGGCCTTGAGACCCTATCCGGGGCTTTCAGTCGCAGAGAGCCCGCGGCCCCCGCGATGATTCTGGTCATTCCACAACGCTAGCGGGCTTTCCTGGCCCCTCACCCTCCAGGCGATAGCGTGGCAGTGTGAGCGTGGGGTTGGAGACCAAACTGCAGGGGATTCTGGGGGATCGCACCCAGAAGGCTCTGTCGAAAGCGTTTGGGTATGCCACGGTCGGAGATCTTCTGCAGCACTATCCCAGGCGCTACGTGAGCAGGGGTGAGCTCACCTCCATTGCAGGCGTCCCTGTGGGGGAGCAGGTCACTCTGGTCGCCGAGGTGGTGTCCGCGAAACAGCGCCCCATGCGTCAAAAGCGCGGCTCCGTCCTGGAGGTGGTCATCTCCGATGGCACCGGATTGGTTACCCTGACATTTTTCAACCAAGCCTGGCGTCAAAAAGATCTTGTCCCTGGTTCCCGGGGCATGTTCGCAGGGAAAGTTGGTGCCTATCGGGGAGAGCGTCAGCTCGCCCACCCCGACTATGAACTCTTCAGCGATGAGGATGCACTGGCGCAGAACAGTGAGGAATGGGCGAAGCGCCCCATTCCTCTCTACCCTGCCACCTCCACAGTGGCGAGCTGGCAGATTGCGAAGTCCCTCGAGATTGTGCTGGATGTGCTGGATGAGGTGACAGACCCGCTTCCGGATGACATACGAGCTAGTGAAGGTCTAGTGGGTTTTCGAGACGCACTCCAGAAGATTCACCGACCTGCTGAGGACTCTGATTGGAAAGCGGCACGGGAGACCCTGCGCTTTCATGAGGCACTCATTCTCCAGACCGCTCTGGTGCGAAGGAGACGACGCAACCAGTTAGTCCAGAGCACCCCTCGGACACCGGGCGAGATGACCAATACGTTCCTCAAGGGTCTTCCCTTCACCCTGACCGAGGATCAACTGAGGGTCGTAGAGGACATCCACGACGATATGTCCAGTGGTCACCCGATGAATCGTTTGGTTCAGGGTGAAGTGGGTTCGGGAAAAACGGTGGTGGCTGCCACCGCGATGGTGACGGTGGCGGGGACCGGCGGTCAAACCGCCCTGCTGGCCCCGACAGAGGTGCTGGCGAACCAACATTTTCGCTCGCTGATT
>JAIOWW010000024.1 GCA_021741925.1 Pontimonas sp.
CTCGCAGCAGGATGGTGGCGATGGCTCCCAGGGCAACGGCAAACACGGGTGCCATTCCCAGAGCACCCAGACCCCACACCAGCCAGCCCCCGGCAAAGGCAATGACGGCATAGAGCTGGTAGCTGGAGACCACCCAGGGAATCTCATTGACCAGGATGTCTCGGATCATGCCTCCAAACGCGGCGGTTACGACTCCCATTAGGGTCGCCACCAGCGGTGTTGCGCCAGACTCCAGCGCTATCTGTGTTCCTGATGCCGCAAACAATCCCAACCCCACCGCGTCTGGCCATTGCATGGCCTTCGCGGTGGGTTCGATGTGTTGAGAGCGCATAAAGACTGGCCCCACGATTGCCAGGGCAAGAACCGCCCATACCCAACCCTCGTTAGCCACCCAAAAGAAGGGCCCCCGATCCAGAAGGACGTCGCGCAGGGTTCCCCCACCAAAGGCGGTCAAGAATGCAATGACGGCAACGCCGACGACATCGAGCCGTTTGGTGGCCCCGGCGAGAACTCCCGATGCCGCAAAAGCCAGTACGCCGATTCCTTCGAGAATCAGCAACGCGAGAGCGAGGGTGTCGGGACCTAGCACGGGGCGTGATCGTCCCTACACATGGGGCATGCCCGCAACATAGAGCACCTGGCCGGTGACAAAAGAGCTGTCGGGGGAGGCGAAGAAGGCGATTGCGTTGGCGACGTCGTCGGGTGTTCCGGTGCGACCCACAGAGGTGTGGGCTGCGGCTGCGGCCAAGAACTCGTCAAAAGCCATCCCCACACGCTCGGCTGTCGCCCTCGTCATCGCCGTTTCAATAAAGCCCGGCGCCACCGCGTTGACCGTGACACCAAATTTTCCCAGCTCCATCGCCAGAGTCTTGGTGAATCCTTGAATACCGGCTTTCGCGGCGGAATAGTTTGCTTGCCCTTTGTTACCCGTCGCCGAGGTGCTCGAGACGTTGATGATTCGTCCAAAGCCGGCGCTCACCATATGGAACTGCACTCCTCGTGACATGAGAAAGGCCCCGGTCAGGTGAACATCCATGACGGTGGCCCAGTCCAAGGCGCTCATGTTGCGCAGCGAGTTATCCCGCAACACTCCCGCGTTGTTGACCAATACCGCGGGAGCCCCCATTTCTCGGGCAATCTCCTCGACCACCTCGTTCACCGCATCTTCCTGGGTCACATCCAGCTCGAAGCCCTGAGCACTACCGCCTGCCGCAGTAATGTGTGCCGCAGTCTCAGCGGCGGCTTCCAGATTCATATCCAGTGCGGCGAGCGCGTAGCCCTCGGAGGCGAGGCGCACTGCGGTGGCGCGACCAATACCGCCACCCGCTCCGGTAACAAGGGCTACTCTCATGCGATCTCCGGGGTCGGGAGTGTCAGGGTCCAGATGTCATTGATGGTGTCAATCAACCAGGTAGGTGTCCCGGGCGTGGAGCTTGGTCCTGCTTGCAACAGGGATCGGACCAGGTCCACATGAATGTCGGCCACTTGCAGAGCGCTGAATCGACCGGAGGGGGAGAACCACCTGGCAACCCCCGAGCACATCTCCAGAATGCCCAAGCGCGCAGCGCTCACATCTGGCACTGAGTACTGCCCACTGGCAACACCCTGGGTCACCACATCGGCGTAGAAGGATTCATACCGGTCACGCAGTGACACCACCTCGGCTCGGGATTTTTCATCGAGGGCGCCCACCTGGTCATCGACCACGCTGGAAGCTTCCGGGCTGAGCGCGTGAGTGATGACGTGCATTCTCACGAGGGCGTCGAGTCGCTGATCAGGGTCCTCCACTCTGTCGCGAATAATGTGGGCCGCGGAGAGCAAACGGGTGAGAGCCGAGGTCATGATTTGGGCGAGGAGTTTCTCTTTGCTGCCGTAGTGGTAGAGATTTGCGGTCGAAATGCCGGCCTTGGCAGCAATATCCCGGATGCCGGTGCCGTGAAATCCACGTTCGGCGAACAGCTTGAGTGCGCACTGCAGGATCCGCTCGTGCGTGCTGTTAATGACGGGGGCAGAGGCGTCACTCATCGAGCGCTCCTGATCCCGGGGTTCATAATGCTCCTCAGATTACTGTGTGGCGGTGTGTGGGGTTGTGGTATCAATCGCCCTGGTGAGAAGGTCAGCAATGTCGAGTTCGTTCTTGAGCAGACGCTCTGAGGCGGACCTGGGCAGGGATTCGACCAACACCCAGTAGCGAGGGATCTTGAACGGTGCTAAGTCATCCTGACATCGGGCTCGAAGCGACGAAATTAGGTCTTCGTGACGAGAGACATCGGCCAGAACCCTAGAGTCCTGGGGGACGACAACGGCGAAGACCTCTTCGCCGCGGAGCTCGTCAGGAACCCCCGCCACAGCGACCGACCCCACTTCGTCATAACTACTGAGAGTGTCTTCTACTTCGACTGCTGCGATATTTTCACCGCTCCGGCGAATCATGTCTTTGGAGCGTCCCCGGTGATAGAGCCTGCCCTGTTCGTCGCGCTCCACGAGGTCGCCTGTAGCAAACCAGCTGTCCCGGAAGGCGGACCGGGTGGCCTCAGGATTCTGAAAGTACTCCCTCATCATCCCGGGGCCTGCAAGATAGAGCTCGCCGATAGTTCCCGGAGCGCACGGCTCACCGTTCTCATCTACCACCAGAGCATCGCGGTGTGGGCGAGGAATCCCCAAACACCCACTCCCCACCAGCTCCGCGCTCATCTCGGGTGTCACGTAGATGTCGGCTCCGGTTTCCGTCATACCGAATGCTTCTAACCAGGGAACTCCCCAGCGTTCCTCGAGTGCTCGGTGAATCCCGGGAGGGATTGCCGAGGCTTCGATGACCCGGACCCGGTGGTTTTTGTCATCTGGATCCTCGGGCATCTTGAGCAACAGAGTGGGCATTAGCCCGAGGCCATAAAAGTAGGTAACTCCGTAGTGTCGGACCCGCGCCCAGAAGGTGCTGGGGTGAAAGCCATCCAAAAGAATCAGTTCACACCCGCCATAGAGAGCCGCACTGACGTTCCACTGCGGGTCGATGTAATAAAACGGTTGAGCGGTGAGCATGACATCCTCGGGACCAAGATGTGGGAAGTCCTCCACCAGGGTGTGACTGATGGCCAGCCAGTAGTCGTGGCCGAGCACACAGCCTTTGGGTTTGCCAGTGGTTCCCGAGGTGAATTGAATGTTGGCGGCAAACCCTGTGGTCTCAACATCACCCACAGGGGCGGGGGACCCTGCACCCTTAGTGTCGGAAACAAGGGTCCCGAGGTCAACGATGGGGAAGCGTTCCTGATCGATAATGCTCATTGCGTTCTCTAGGAGGGACGATGAGACGACCACGGCAGTGGGAGACCCCAGGCTCAACACGTGAGAGATGTCGTGGGAGCCGTAGCGGGGATTTAGGGGAATCATGGTCATTCCCCTCCGGGTGAGGGCGAGCCAGGTGAGGGGGAAATCAAGCGTGTTGAGTGACATCACGGCGATGGTGTCACCGGGGACAGCTCCGGTCCTCGCCATAATGGCCTCGCCCAAAGCGAAGGAACGGTTATCGATCTCTTCGAAGGTGAGCTCGTCACCGCTCAGCTCAATCTGCCACGCACGTTTATGCGGCCAACGGCGGGATGCGCGACGTATCAGGCCATCGAGGGAGCTGACACCTCCCTCCAGAGAAATGTTCTCCCGGGCTAGTGAGGGTGAGGGGAGACCTGGAGCATTAGTCACGACCACCCCAGTAGCTCTCTCGTGTGGTCCGAAGTTCTGGTGAGTTGAGTGTGTGACGGGCGTGCTCGACTTCGAGATCCATCGTGCCGGACAAGCCCAACTCCCCGGAGTCTCCGATCGCTCTCTTGGCCATGCTGAGTGACTCCTGGGGAAGGGCCAACAGGCGATTCACCAGGGCCTCTCCGGCGTCGGCAAGACTTCCCTCTGGTGTCACCTGTGACACCAATCCCCACTCTTTGGCGGTGAGAGCGTCGAGAGTGTCTCCGAGCATCATGAGCTGCTTCGCTCGGTGCAACCCCACCGTGAGGGGGAGGAGATAGGAGCCCCCGCCGGTGACGGAAAGACCGACAGAGACCTCGGGGAAAGCTATGTGGGCGGAGTCCCCAGCAATAATCACATCGCAGGCGAGCGCCAGTTCAGCTCCAGCGCCGAGGGCATAGCCGTGAATAAGCGCAACGCTGGCGAGGCTGGGAGTGGTGAGGCGCTGCGTGATGCCTTGCAGAGTAGCGAGGTGAGCCTCTGATTCGGGGGAACCTGGCTCGGGGTCTTGCTCTTTGAGATCGTGCCCCGCGCAAAACGCCCGACCTGCTCCGTTGATCAATACGACCCGAACTGACTCAGCGAGAGCTCGATCGAGTGCGGTCAGGAGGTCCGAGGCGAGAGCGGGGGAGATGGCGTTGAGCCGCTCTGGCCGATTCAGGGTGATGCGGGCAACCCCGTTCTCCTGCTGGTAGTTCACAAAGGTGAGAACACCTGTGTCATTTTTGGTCGTCATCATGAACTCCTGGGTCAATGCTCGCTAATTTGCCGGAGGAATGCTTGAGCTCGCTCCGTTTGTGGGTTGTCCAGGACTTCTGAGGGCGGGCCAGACTCGGCAATCCCGCCGTCGGCCAAGAGAGTGACAGTGTCAGCCACTTGTCGAGCAAAACGCATCTCGTGGGTGACAATCACCATGGTCATACCGTCGTCCGCTAGTTGGCGCATGACCTGAAGGACTTCCCCAACAAGTTCAGGGTCGAGCGCAGAGGTGGGCTCGTCAAAAAGCATGAGTTTGGGCTCCATGGCGAGTGCTCGCGCGATAGCGACGCGCTGCTGTTGGCCTCCTGAGAGAGCACTGGGATAGCTGGAGATTTTGTCACCAAGCCCCACCCTTTCGAGGATAATGACTCCACGCTCTCTGGCGGATTTCGCATCCAGACCGGACACAATCTGCGGGGCAAGGGTCACATTCTCAAGCGCTGTCAGGTGCGGGAACAGGTTGAACTGCTGAAAGACCATCCCCACATGCTCACGCATGTGGTTGAGGGGCTTTTCCTTGTACTCGAGTACTTCACCATCGATTTCGACTGTCCCCGAATCCAAACGTTCCAAACCGTTGATGCATCGAAGCAGGGTCGACTTTCCCGCTCCTGAGGGGCCAACGAGGACAGAGACCTCTCCCGGCTTCACGGAAAAGTCGATGGAATTGAGCACCATGGTGGACCCGAAGGTTTTGACGGCGTTGGTGATGCGAACTCGAGGTGTGGCCACGACTAACCCCGCTTTCCGTAGTAGCGCTCAACCCGCTGGGCGACAAGAGTCATGATGCCAACAACGGCCAGATAGTAGATGCTGACGATCGTGTAGAAGGTGAGCGGTTGGAACGATGCCGCTGAAAGTCGTTGTGCGGTGAGGAAGAGCTCCTCCACGGTGATGAAGGCAGCCACCGAGCTGTCTTTGAGCGACAGGATGGCTTGGTTCGCGAGAGCTGGCACAACAACCCGCAGAGCTTGTGGGCTCACCACCTTGCGTAAGGTTTGCACGCGCGACATTCCCAGTGATCGGGCTGCTTCAGTTTGGCCCTTCGGAACGGAAGACAGACCGGAGCGGAAAATTTCTGCCATGTACGCGGAGGTGTGAACGCTCAAACCAATGGTGGCGGCGGTGAAGGCATCGACCCGAATGATGCTGACGATGCCGAAGTAGATAACGAAGAGCAGCGCGATCAGGGGCATTCCTCGCACAATGGCCAGGTATGTGTTGGCGAGCCAATTCAGTGGCTGAAACCGGGACACCTTCATGCCGAGGACGATGAGCCCGAGAATCACAGAGAACACAATGGTGAGACCGGTCAAGGCCAAGGTGATGAGCAAGCCTTGACCAAAGATCGGAGCGCTTCTGATGAACGCCTCAATGAATTCCATATCGGTCTCCTTCTGATAACCAGAGTGTGTGGCCGCCTCCAGGCGGCGGCCACACACTCAGGCTAATTACTTGCTGATGTCTTGACCGAAGTACCTGTTGGAGATTTCGGCATACACACCATTGGACAAGATGGTGTCCAGGGCGTCACTAATCTCAGCGAAGAGCTCAGGGTTGTCCTTAGCGACAGCAATCGCTGCACTGTCGGGGGCGATGTCGCCGCCGACAGCCTTGATGTCCAGTCCGGATTCGTTGGCTGCATAGAAGCCACCAAGTCGAACCGTGATGGCGGCGTCAATTCGACCATTAGAGACGTCGTTCAGAGCGTCAATGTCGGCCTGGTAGGTACGAACTTCTCCCACGCCATCGAGGCCGTTAGCGAGGTCCTCGAACCATGTTCCCAGAGCAACACCGACGACAGCGTCGTTGAGGTCCTCAGGGCCCGTGAGGGTGGAGTCGTTTGCGACGAACAACACCGCACCGTTCTCGTAGTAGTTCTTGGTGAAGTCGACCTGCTCTTTACGCTCATCGGTGGCCGTCATTGAACCAATGATGGTGTCGAAGCGTCCGCTGGTCAGACCAGCGATCAGAGTGTTGAAGGCACCGGTAACGGGAGCAGCCTCGAGTCCCATCTCGTCTGCGATGGCTTCACAGATTTCGATGTCAAAGCCGATCAAGTTGTTGTCGGTGTCGCGGTAACTAAAGGGGGGGTACTCACCACTGGATGCACAAGCGAGTTCGCCTGAGGCCACGGTGTTGGATGCTGCACAACCGGTCAAAACCATGACCGAAGCGCCAGCGAGGGCAAGAGCGCTCATAAGAGTCTTCTTGCTCATCTTTCCTAAACGGTTTTCCATTTCTCTCCTCCGTGTGATTGCTTCCGTGTCTGGAAGTGCAGGTAGAGCAGCCGTCTGTGGGATTCTCCCGCTGACTGCTCTGTCTGCGGAGCCTCTAGTAACCCTCTCTCCATCAGGTGATCGATCGATCGATTACTAAGGTTGTCACGACTATAGACCCGTGTCGTGAGAATCGCAATAACCGGTCTCGACCCTTGTGCGGGCGTGGCATCTTCAACCGAACTGACACTGTCCAGAGCAAACCGGGCCTACTCCCCAGAACCTTGGGATTAAACCCCACGGCCCGATCAGTCTCTGGTACCTTTAGAAGTGGATTGGGCTTACTCGATCGGCAAAAACCTCTGACACGTTCGGAGGTTTTCTGCTTTAACTCCTGAAGATAGGTGTGCGTGCCTCGATCGTGGACACCGTCTCGAGAGACTGGATTTTTTGCAGAATGATGTCATGTGCGCGATTAGGTTGATCTGGCCTCAGGGTCGCAACCCCAAGAGGTCTAGCCACCAAGTCAGATAGCTGGAGACCCAGACTGTTTGATCTTTTCGCGATACAGAGGAAATTGAACCCATTCCCTCGAACATTGTGAGGTCCCACTGTCGTGGCGTGAGTAAACGCGTTTTCCAGGGCGCGGTCTTCTTGTGTCCCGCGACTTTCGAACATCATTGCCGTGTCAATGACACGAGCTTCAGCAGACTCAAGATATTCATCTAGTTGGCGGAGAGACGCTTCCATGGCTACCGAGTACATGTCTAACGCGGCTATAGACGATGAGGCGTAGTCCCTTTTGTCGATAATGACCGCAAAAATCTGAAAATTCAGCGAGTCGATGAGGAGACTGAGATCTGTCTGGAAATCAGTCCGCACCGACATTTCTCTGAGGATTGAAAACGGACCTAGTTGTTTTCGAATATCCCGCTCATGGAAGATAACTCCGTCGTGGCCAAAGTATTTGAACTTGATTGCTTGCAGTTGCGGGCACACCTTGTGGATGTAGTACTCGACGTCAAAAAGGCAGAGCGCCAGAACAAAAAGAGGGAATTCTGGGTCGATAGACCGTGAGCCGTTATCTCCGGACTCGTCCGCAAAAACAATGGTTTTTCTTAGTTCTGCAGCCCTTTCAGCGGCTTGCGCCATGTGACTCTCCCCTGTTTAGCTGCTGCGGAGCAGGTTAGGGGATATTCAGGTATCAAGAAGGGGTGGTTGATGCTTCCTGTGGATAAGTGGCCAACCAGGCTCTCTCGTCCTCGGAGAGCTTGCGTGGAGCACCGGTAGTGAAGTTATAGGTCACCAGTGCGACAAATCCTTCGGCAAATACTGTTCCGCTGGCGGCATCGAAAACCCTGCAGGCGAGCCGAAAGGACGAGCCTCCGACGTGGTCCACCGTCATCCCCACTTGAACAGGTGCTTTCCGGTAGTGCAGGGGAGCGAGGTATTTGAGTTGCTGCTCTGCCACCACGAGCCCACCACTGAGAATCGTGGAGCCTGGCCCTGAGTCAGGAATAACCCGCGCGCGGGCTTCCTCCAGATAGCGAAAGAACACCACATTGTTGACGTGACCAAAAGCGTCAGCATCACCCCAGCGCAGATCAATATCGACCACGTGTTCCAGCGACATGCGACTCCTTAATTTCTCTCCCACACGATAACCCGTGATGTCCTCACAGGGAGATATTCCTTGACCCAGAGGAAAACTCATGGAAGGGTTCCCCTAAGCACCTAGTGCCACAGCAGACTGCTCTGCCAGGGTTTGTTGGCTTCCTTGTAAGCCCAGACCCGAAGGAGAGTCTGATGTTTCGTTACCTCACCGCACTGGCCCTTGTCACTCTGACCGCTCTGGTCCTGACTCATTCAAGCCCCCCGGCCTATGCCGCAGGTGATTGGGAACAAGTGGGTGTGGATATCGATGGTGAAGCTGCGGGCGATGAGTCTGGCTACTCGGTCGCACTGAATGACGATGGCACGATCCTGGCCGTTGGCGAATGGAAAAACACCGGACCACTGGGCGCCTTCCAAGGTCAAGTACGCGTCTATGAGTTGGGGGGGGGGGGGGGTAATAGCTGGGTTCAAAAAGGTGCAGACATTAATGGCGAAGCAGCTGGCGATTACTTTGGCACAGCCCTCGACCTGAGCCACGATGGCCTCACCCTGGTCGTCGGGGCCCCGTTTAATGCAGGTGCGGGATCTAACGCGGGGCACGTCCGGGTTTTCACCTTCGCGAGTAACACCTGGTCCCAGCTGGGAGCAGATATCGACGGGTTCTCCAGTAACGATCAGTTCGGGACAAGCGTCTCGCTGAGTGCGAACGGTCGCACTGTCGCGGTGGGAGCACCGACTGATGCGGTCACGGGTGGATATCTCCAGTCAGGTTTGGTCAGTGTGTATTCCTATTCGACGTCCTGGACCCAGGTAGGGTCACGAGGTCAGATTGAGGGTGAGGATGGTGATCTGCTCGGGCACCTCAACGCTGTCGACATCAGTGATGACGGAACGGTGGTAGCCGTCGGAGCTCGGCTGAGAAATAACGGACTCGTATCGAATACTGGCGGCCTCGAGGTGTATGCCCTCTCGGGTGGGGCATGGGTGCAAAGAGGGTCAACCCTGTATGGAGATGATGCCCAGGACCGGTTGGGCTACTCCGTCAGTATCAACGGTGATGGCACCGTCGCGGCAGCAGGTGCCATTTACAACGACGTGGGTAGTAACTCGAACGCGGGCGAGGTAAAGGTCTTCTTCTGGGATTCCTCAAGCTGGACCCAAAGAGGAGCCAGCATTGACGGAGAAGGCGCGAACGATCTGTTCGGCCACGTGGTCGCACTCGATGATGCGGGTACTCGTCTGGCATTGGGAACCCACCAACACGACACCGCAGGATCGAATTCGGGACGAGTGAGAGTGTTCGATTTCGCCTCGACCGCCTGGAGCCAAGTTGGCTCAAGTATTGACGGTGAATCGGTAGAAGACAACTTTGGAATCTCTGTAGCACTCAGTGCAGATGGTGCCACTCTGGCCGCTGGTGCGCAGAAGGATGATGGGGGTGGAGCGAACGCGGGAACCGTGCGCGTGTATGCGATACCGGTAGAGAGTGTGACCACCGAAGCAGCTAGTGCCGGAACCCCCGGCATCTACCTCCACGTTGCAGGTCCGGTGGGTCGACTGGCAGAGGGCTCACCCGTGTATTACGGCAGTGACCGGGTGGCCATAACCTCCACCTATCTCCTCACAATCACCAACCAGACCACCAACACCACCTCCCGTGTGCTCGCCGAGGGTGTGGTGGATGCCAGGGGCAACTTGGAAGCCAGAGCTCTTTTGCCATCCCTCCAACCCGGGGACTATGACGTGATGTTCCAAGGCAAACACCGAGGAGGAGCGGGCCTGCGTCTCAGCGCCCGCATCACCGTCGGAGATGCGGGACAGGTCATGACACTGGGTCCAAACGTTCCTACGGTCTGGTGAGGTTACTTTTTCCTCGACACCAACCAGCCAAGTCCCGCCATGATGGCGCCACCGGCAACATAGGTTAACCACATAAAGAACAGGGTCTCCATCAGATCGCTGCCTCAGCGCAGAAAGTCTCGGCACGAATAACTCCATAAAACAGAGCATCGAAGGCCATGATCTGTTCCTCCGCGGTGCTCTCGGGGGTGCTGAGTCGATAGAAGGCCTCTGCCGCAACTCCGAGGTCATGGAGCCACTGCCCCTCAAGGGGCACTGGCTCACCCAGCCGCCAGGATGCGAGCTCAGCGAGTCCTGCCATGCGAAGTGAGGCGCTTCGGACCTGATTGAAGTCGGCAGGGTCATCGGATTCGATCAGTCGGTCGAATCCCTCGTGGTACTGGGCAATCTGATACATCACATCGGGGCAGAAGCCAAGATACGCATCCCGTGTGGTCGTGTCCGTGGGATCAGGCTGGTCGGGTGTTGCGCACCCGACCAGTAACCAAAGAACCATGAGAGCAGTAAGGAGGGTGCGCATCAGAGAGTGGCTCCCGAGAGTTGGCTGGCGACACACTGCGGGCAGAAAGGAGACAACAAGAACCCGACGAGAGGAAAACCGCAGTGTGCCGCCATGAGAAAAAACCTAGGAGCGACCACCGACACTGCGGCGTGACGTCTAATACATCAGGAGCTTCGAGCGCAGGATGCGCTCGAAGCGCTCTATGTCGCCACCAGCCATCTCCAGATCGTTCCAGTCCACCATCATGCTGAGGTGTCCTTGGCCATCATCGATGAGCACGCACGGCTCTCGTCCAGCGCTGGCGGCTTCCTGCTCAGGGGTTCTGGTGTTCCGATAGACGAGTGAGAAGGTGTGATCAAACTCTGACTCGATGGCCTGCTCGAGTGTTCGCCACCGGGCGGTAGGTTTTCGTGGGGAGTGTGTGAGCTGGGAGAGCCAGCAGGCGTGTGAGCCCACACGCCGTCCGAGGGCTCGACGAAATTCCTGGAACACGCCACCCTCTGCGCGGTAGATGCCAATCAGTGTCGCCACAGGTCTCCTTGCCGTGGCCTAGAGAGTATCAAGGCCTCCTGGAAGGGCGTGCTGGCTACTCCTCGTCGTCAGTGTCATCTCGAGCAGTCGTAGAGGGCTCGAGAGGGTTGACCACCTCGGTGATCGAGGGTGGGGGCGTCTCCTGGGACACTAAGCGCTCAACCTGGTCACCCAAGACGCTACGAATCCGGGTGACTTCTGCGAGGGATCCACTCACATCAGAGAAGATAAGGTTGACCAGCCGAAGAGACTCTTCCAAATTTTTCCGGGCACTCGTGGTGGCGCGAGAGGTGATGTCGTGGGCGGAGCGTTTGGCTTCGGCGAGAATTTCTTCCGCTTGTCGCTCAAGATCGAGTGCTCGCCTCTCACTGGCGGTTGCATACGCGTCGGCTTCACGTCGAACCCGAAGAGAGTAGGAGTCAGCCTCGTCTCGAACTTCCGTTTCCGTGCGGTCGAGCTCCTGTTTCTGCAGGCGCAGTTCGCTGGCTAGTTGTTCGCGTCGTTTCGCGGCGTCTTCGAGGGTGGACTGGGCTTCCGATTCCAGGTGTTCGGCACGCGCCCGGGCCTGGTCGAGGATGGTGCGGGCTTCTTCTTCGGCGTGGGCTTGAATATCTGCCGCAGCTTCTTTGGCTGCAGCCCGGAGCGCAACGGCCTCTGTGCGGGCGGCTTCCGCCTCACTCTCAATCTCCTCGGCGCTTTCGCGAGCGGACGCCAGGGTGGCATCAGATTCGGCGATGGCTTTCTCGCGGATGCGAGCCGCTTCGCTGCGACCATGCCCCAGAACTATGGCTGCTTCCGCGCTCGCTTCCTCGACCTGTTTGACCATGCTCAAACGAAGCTCGGTGTTGCTGTCGTTGGCTTCTGTGAGCTGCGCCTTCAGGTACGAGCGCTCGTCCTCGAGAGCTTGGATGCGCTGAAGAACTGCTTGGGGGTCAAATCCCCGAAGAACTCGCTCAAACGGCTCGCCTGCCACAGTGCTCACGCTAACGAGGCCACCTGGTGCCCAGGTTGCCAGAATGTAACGATTGCCCGTTATAACTTTCTTTAGTTTGACAGGGAACCTACTGGTTCCATTCCGCTTCCTCATCAAAATCGCTGCCGTATTGGGTCTCAGGGTATGCGGTGTTGGGGGAGTATCCGTGGGGCCCAGAGTGAACATCACCCTCGTCCATCGTGACGAACCCGCACCCCGCGCACTTCTCTTGACCTTTGGGCCAGATGGCGTTGCAATCAGGACAGTAATCCGCTTCGTGTTCGATCATGCGTGGTCCTCCTCAGGTTTGTGGAACTCTACGCCGAACTGGTGGCCCGGCCTAGGTGTTGCCTGAGGATTCACAGCTTTTCTCCGCACCTTTCTGGCGCCTAGACTGGCGTCAGGAGGTTGCAATGATGCGTCCCTTCGCCGCAGACCGGCCCCTGGAGTATCCGGCTAAACCTGCGCCCA
>JAIOWW010000025.1 GCA_021741925.1 Pontimonas sp.
AGTGTCAACTATGACGCGACACATTAAAAACCGGGTGTGATGGTGAACCTGCGGTAGGGGCCAAGTGCAGCGATTTTTCGTGTGGGAGCTGTCAAGGATGACCCGACACATGTGTCAACTATGACGTGACACTAGACACTACTGGGGGCACATTTATGCTTCAGCGCCGCTATCAGGTGACTCGTGAACTTCGAGGAACTCGAAGAGTTCCACATCGTCCACACCCGGGAACATTCCTCCGCGCAGGGGCGAGAGCACATGGGCATGAAGGCGAGCACTCGTCCACGCCTTGCCGGACCACTTCTCCCGCAAAGCCGGCACAGGTCGGCGGCAACATTCTGTGTCAGGGCACTTGGACACTTTCCGCTCAGTGGTATCTCGACCCCGGAACCACTTCGCATCCTCAAACTTGACCCCCACCGTGATCGAGAATTCGTCGGCTGTGGACGTTCCGATTTGAGTGGACTCCCAGAAGGTGCCCTCCGGGGTGTCGGTGTATTGGTAGTACTCCGTCGTGCGATTGGTGCGAACGAACGCCTCCCTTGCACTCCAGTGGCGACAGACAATCTGCCCTTCGGTGGAGCCCGTGACGTCCTCGGGAAGGGCTAAACCATCATTCTCATAGGCCTTGTAGACAACCCCGTCATCGCCCACCCGCAGGAAATGCAGGCGCAGATCCAACTGCTCGGTCGCTAAGTTCATGAACCGAAGACCGGCGGCCTCGTGGGTGACACCAAATGCATCCCGAAAATCTTCGACGGCGAGATTCTTGGACTTTTTCGAGGCATGGAGAAATTCGAGCGCCTGGGTTTTCGGCATCAGGCACGCTGCGGCGAAGTAGTTGATATCCAGTCTTTGTTGCAGGAACTCTTCATAGGTTTTCGGGACCGGGTGGGAGAGCACCTGGTGGGCGATGGCTTGGAGGGCCAGGGAACGAAGACCGTGCCCACCGGGGATGGACGCGGGTGGGAGATAAATCCGACCGTTCTCGAGGTCCGTGACGCTCCTGGCACTACGCGGCAGGTCCCCCACGTGGACAATTTCGAGGCCGAGCTTCCCCGCCATCATCGCCACTTCGCGGTGGGTCAATGCGCCGCTTGAGGTGTGGCCCACTGAGCGGACCAGATCCTCGGCGAGTTTTTCCAAATCATCGCGGTAGTTGTTGAGCTCTCGCATCTGATGCCGGAGCTCCGTGTTCGCCCTTCGGGCTTCCTCCGGTGTTGCCAGGGCGAGCTTTTCTCGTCGAACCAGCTCGTGATAGAGCCCCACCATGACCTGCAGATGCTCATCAGAGACAGCCTTTGACACCCGAAGTGCGGGGAGACCCAGAGAGGAAATGAGCGGGCTTGCCGCAGCACTCGCCCATTCTCGCTCGAGCCGCGCTCGCTCGCTCGGAGGCGACTCATCCAAGAGTTCAGAAACCTCAACACCTAAAGCTGTCGCGAGGGAGGAGAGGAGGCCGATCTTGGCTTCTCGCTTTCCTGTTTCCACGAGCGACAACTGGCTAGCTGTTACCCCCACCTGGGTGGAGAGCTCCTCCAATGTCAGACCCGCTTGTTGCCGCGCATGCCGCACTCGTTGCCCGAGCGCCAAGATTTCGACCATTCTCTGACAATAACGCAAAAAGCGTGTTTTTTGACAAGCATTTTGGTCAGACACACCCGGTGGTATTGACAAAACTGGTGTGAGACCACCACCTGAGGAGCGATCATGTCTATGACTCTTAACCAGCGAACCAGCGAAACCCACACTTCTCCCACTCACCGCCCCATCGATGTTCAAGAGTGGGTCAATGAAGCGACTGCCCTACTCGAGCCTCACAGTGTTGTGTGGTGCGACGGGTCACCCGAAGAGGCCCAACACCTTATTGACGTGATGGTCGACGCGGGAACTCTCACCCGGCTCAATGATGACGTGAGGCCAGGAAGCTACCTAGCCAGAAGCGAACCCACCGACGTGGCGAGGGTTGAATCCCGGACTTTTATCTGCTCGATCGATCCCGAGGATGCTGGCCCCACCAACAACTGGGAAGACCCGAGTTCCATGCGAGACACACTGCGGGACCTCAGTCGTGGCGCCATGCGCGGTCGCACCCTCTATGTCGTCCCCTTCTCCATGGGGCCTATGGACTCGCCGATGGCGAGACTCGGTGTTCAAATCACGGATTCCCCGTATGTGGTGCTGAGCCTGCACATGATGGTTCGAGTCCACTCCGAAGTACTCAGCTCGATCTCACAGGGTGCCTCCTGGGTGAAGTGCCTTCACACCGTCGGAGCTCCACTGAGTGAGGATGACGCCGACACGGCGTGGCCCTGTAACGACACCAAGTACATTTCTCATTTCCCTGAGACCAAAGAAATCTGGTCGTTTGGATCCGCCTATGGCGGCAATGCCCTACTGCCCAAGAAAGCGTTCGCGCTGCGCATTGCCTCTGTGCTCGCCAAGGAAGAGGGCTGGATGGCTGAGCACATGTTGCTCGTTAAGATCACTAACCCCGAAGGCAAGTCCTACACCGTGGTTGCAGCATTCCCGAGCGCCTGTGGGAAAACCAACTTTGCGATGATGCAGCCCACACTCCCGGGCTGGACCGTGGAGACCCTCGGTGATGACATCGCCTGGCTCGCGCCCGGATCTGATGGTCGCATTCACGCGATCAACCCCGAGGCGGGGTTCTTCGGTGTTGCACCGGGAACGAGTGCGAGCACGAACCCGGTCGCGATGGACATGCTCTCTGCCAACACCGTGTTCACCAATGTTGCGATGACCCCAGAACGAGATGTCTGGTGGGAAGGAATGTCGAAAGAGGTTCCGGAGGGTCTTATCGACTGGCGAGGAGAACTTTTTGATCCAACGTCTGGATCCCCTGCCGCTCACCCCAACGCTCGCTTCACCGTGAAGCTGGGGGCGTGTGGAAGCCTGGCGTCTGAATGGGATGATCCCGAGGGTGTCCCAGTGGACGCCATCATCTTTGGTGGACGACGCTCCACCACCATGCCCTTGGTGGTGGAAGCCAGGGATTGGAAGCACGGTGTGTTCCTCGGCGCAACCATGGCCTCAGAGAAGACCGCGGCCGCCGAAGGAACTCTCGGTGAGGTGCGCCGCGATCCTTTCGCCATGCTCCCCTTTTGCGGATACAACATGGGTGATTACATGCAGAACTGGCTCGACATGGGAGATCGGTTGCGCGGTGTCGGTCGGATGCCCCGCATCTTCCACGTGAACTGGTTCCAGAAAGACAGTGATGGTCGCTTCATCTGGCCTGGATTCGGAGAGAACTCTCGGGTTGTCGAGTGGATCGTGAACCGGCTAGAGGGTGCTGTTGCTGCCACAGAATCCCCCATTGGCTGGTTGCCCAAGTCCCTCAACACCGAAGGTCTCGAGCTGACCGATGTTGAACTCGAAACTCTGCTCAGCGTGGACCCTTCACTCATCAGTGCAGACCTCGATGACGCCGAAGAGTTTTTGGGTCGCTTTGGGGACCGACTCCCTGAGCAAATTATTCGTGAACTTCGCGCCACCCGGGAGCGACTTTCCCAGTGACTCGTTAGAGTTCCAGCATGACCACAGAACCCACGAGGGTCACCCTCGAGCGCACAGATCATGTCCTTTTTATTGGCCTGAATCGTCCCGACAAACGCAACGCAGCCGACCTGGCGATGCTCGCAGAACTCGCCCTCGCTTACGGTGAACTGGATCGAGATCCAAGCCTCCGGGTGGGTGTGGTCTTCGCCCACGGCGACCATTTCACGGCGGGGTTAGACCTCGCAGACGTGGGACCTGCGATGGCGGGGACTGGAGCGCTGCCCATTCCCGAAAAGGGTCTGGATCCGTGGGGCATTTCAACTGCTCAGGTGCGAAAGCCCGTGGTGATGGCCATCCAGGGAATTTGCTTCACTCTCGGTGTGGAATTGGCACTCGCCAGCGATGTCATTGTGGCTTCCCGGGACGCCCAGTTCGCTCAGCTCGAGGTCGCCCGGGGAATACTGCCCTTTGGGGGCGGAACAACCAGGATGCCCCGCATCGCCGGGTGGAGTAACGCTATGCGCATGCTCCTCACGGCGGACACGGTGAGTGCCGACGAGGCTCACCGCATGGGCATTGTCACCCAGGTGGTGGAGAGTGACCCTCTCGAGGCGGCAACCCAGATTGCTCACAAGATTGCCGCTCAAGCCCCACTGGCCGTCCAAGCCACCTTGGCTTCTGCGCGGGCCGGCGTAGTCGATCCCGCGGCGGAGCACCAGGAGCTTCCCCGTCGACTCGGTGCGCTCATGATGACCCAGGACGTGCAGCGCGGCATGCAGGCATTCATGACGAAGAAGCCTGCTGTTTTTGAGGGTGACTAAGTAATTCCCAGCCCGTAGGCTTGAGGCACCAACGAAAGGGTCCCGTGGACCGAACCGCAATCATTACCGGCGCCAGTGGTGGAATTGGCGCCGAAGTTGCGCGAGAACTGGCGAGAAGGTCGTGGCGGGTTGCGGTGGTGGGGCGTAACCCCGAGCGGACCAAAGAAATCGCACGCATGATGGATGGCATCCCGTTCATCTGCGATTTTGATGACCTCGACGCGGTGCGAGAACTCGGGGACACTCTGGCAAAACGCTTCGACCGAATCGACGCGCTGGTCAATAATGCGGGCGGGATTGTGGCGACCAAGCAACGCAGTGCTGATGGTCACGAGCTAACCCTGCAGCGCAATGTTTTGGGTTCCGTCGCACTGACCGAGCGTCTTGTCCCGAAACTTCTGAACACCAGAGGCCGTGTGATTCACACGACCTCGATGGTGTCGCGATTTGGTCGCATTGAACTCGACGACCTGGGTTTTGATCAGAGAAGCTACGGGGCTGGCTGGTGGCCCTACGCGTCAGCAAAGCTCGGCGTGATTCTTTACGCGCGCTCACTCGCGATGCGGACCGGTCTTGAAAGCTACCCCGTCCACCCTGGTTACGTCCGCTCTGGGTTTGGGGCGGAGTCGCGCAGTGGAAAATTGATCCTCGCCCTAACAGGCTGGATGCAAATCTCTGCCGAAGCCGGAGCGGCACCACTCGTGCATCTAGTGGACACACCGGAGCTCGGTGTGGCTAATGGAACCTACTTTGATGGTCTGACACCGGAGGGGCCGACCCATCCAGCTGCCGGAGATACCGAGTTGATTGAGGCATACTGGCGAAAGATAGCTTCGCTGGTGGATGTGCCGGTGGAGCACTACCACGGAACGTAATCGAGGAGTAGGTATGTCCCCCAGGGCTCGCGTCTTTGCCCCCTTTGCCCTAGCCAGCGCAGTTGTTCTGGGGCTCTCGGGTTGCTCTGTCTTGGAGGACTGGGGTGTGCTGAACTCTGCGGAGAGCACTGCCGAGGATGCCGCACCTTCCGAGGAAGAACCCACGACAGGTTCTGACGCCACCCCAGAGTCCGAAGGGGAGGAGGCAGCGGCTGAAGTCGTCGATGAGGGCCTCAGCGTCCCGACCTGCGACACGATGTATTCGCCCGAGCTGAGCGCTACATTGCTCGAAGAGCTTCGCACCAATGTGGGCGACACCAGCGAGGGCGACTTTGGCTATGGCACCACAGACCCAGATCTCGTCCCGCTGCTGAAGAACGTCCGTTCTGACCTGAAGATTTCCTGCACCTGGTATCTCCCTGCGAGCGAGAGCGTCTCGGTCACGAGCGTCGCAATTGTCGGTGGCGATGTACTGCGAGATGTCACCTCGGTGCTCCGCACGGCCGGTGCCGGAAGTGCCGAAGCGGGCGGAGGTACGCTCTACACCTTCGATTCCACTACCTCCGATGAGTCACCTGACTACATCGCCACAGAGGCACACTTCTTGGTGGACATTCCCTGCCCCGCATCGCTGGCAGAAGAATCCTGTGGTGCCTGGGTGAGCACAAATTACGCTTTCGGAAAGGCCCAGCCTCTCACCCTTGACGCGGCTCGAACTCTCGGCGTCTACACCAACTAGAAACGCTGGGGAGCGCTGCCGGGGTGGAACCCGAGCGCTTCTTCGAGCTGGTGACCTAGTTGCAGGAGCGTGCCGTCACCGCCAGGGGCTCCAATCAGGTGAACTCCGACAGGGAGACCATCGGGGTTGAGCATTACTGGAAGGGCAAGAGCGGGTAGGCCCGCAACATTAACGAAGCTCGAATACGGGGTCACCTGAACCTGCTGAGCAAAATTGCGCCGAGGATCCACGGAGTCGTAGAACCCAATCGGTGGTGGTGCAGTGGCAAGTCCAGGGGTGAGAACAACATCCACCTCGGAGAAGGACCGTATGGTGTGCTCTTCAAAAGCAGAGAGTGCGCGGAGGGCAGTAGCGAGTTCCTTGGCACTCAGCTTGTCCCCCTCCTCCACGAGATAGCGGGTCAGCGGCTCGAGGAGCTCGCGCTGTTCGGAGTTGAGATCCAACCCCACTGCGGAAGCTTTCCAGATCGTCGTGAACGCTTCTGGATAGCCAGGCTGTGGATCCCAGCCCAGGTCCACCACGGTGTGACCGAGCTCTTCGAGAAGGGATCGGACTTGGCTGTAGGCGTTTAGTGCGCTGGCATCGAGGGGTGTGTCCACGAAGTCTTCCCAGGGATGACGGAGCGTGACCCCAATCCGCAAAGGACCAGGTGCTCTCGCAAAGATTTCGCCAAAACCCTTCTGTGGGCCACCAGGATGGGTTGCTCGGTGGGTGCGTCCCGGTCCTCGCAGAGCATCAAGAAGAAGTGCTGCATCTCCGACGTTTGTTGCGAGTGGACCAGGAACGACGAGTCCCGCCACGTACTCAAAACCGGTGCCCCCGGGGATGAGCCCCCGGGAGGGTTTCAGGCCGACAACCCCACACGCCCACGCTGGAATTCGGACACTGCCGCCACCATCACTTCCAGGAGACACGGGCACGAGCCGGCCTGCGACTGCAGCCGCGGCACCGCCGCTGGAGCCGCCGGAACCATGATCTGGTGAGTAGGGGTTGAGGGTGGGAGAAAACACGAGAGATTCGGTGTAGGAGGAGAGGCCAAACTCACACACCGCCGATTTACCGATACTGATGCCCCCTGCATTATCCATGGCCAAAGCCATGGGGTCAGACTCGGTGGCCGGTGGCGCCTGCGACATGACGCGGGAACCAGCGCCGGTGTGAACCCCCGCCCGATTCGTCAAATCTTTGTCCGCAAAAGGCAGCCCCCAGAGGATTCCGGGATCGCGCTCGCCCAGATCCATGGCGGCGGCGTGTTCGAGAGCTCGCTCGGGAGTTGTCGTGACGAGAGCGTTCACTACAGGATTTTTGGCATCGATACGAGCAAGAAAATGTTCCACCACTTCTGTGGCAGACAGCTCGCCTGATTGACGCCTGGAGACCAGCTCACGGGCAGAAAATTCGTGAGGTAACGACACGGTTGCAGACTATCGTGGCGCCAGGTTTATGACTTGCCCGGGTTCTATACTCCAGGCAAAGGGGTGATGACAGTGTCCAAGTCCATGCGGATGCAGCAGGGCTCGCTCACGCTGGTCGCCCTGGTTTTCCTCCTTGCCGCCTGTAGCACCGCGAGCGACACGATTGTGACGGAAGAAATTGTGGCCGCCGAGGAGGCGGTCGAGGAAGAAGCTCCCGCGGAAATCACCTACTCTCGCCCCACAGATTGCACCAGTCTTCTCGATGACGCTGGACTTGCCCTCCTTGCCCCCGGGGGACTCGAGTTGATTGCAGGGCCAGGAAGCCCCAGCAATGATCCGATTTATGTGGAAGGGCAGACACCAGAAGAGCTGGTCGGTGGACTCTCGTGCTTATACGCCGTTCCGGGTGAGGTGGATACCGGAATAAACATCATCCTGGGCACCGCATCGGTTGATGCTGCGATTCGACCCACCGTTATCGATGACCTTCTCGCACAGCAACTCAACGTGGGTCAAACAGCAGACGGCGCACTGACCTATTGGAAATGGGGAGATGAGGTTATCGTCCCCGCTATCCACAATTCCCTCTACACCGACTCGTGGTATTCCGCGCTGATCCAGCCCGGTGGGCGAGAGTCCTATGACCTGGGCGTTGCCCTCGTGCAGGCGATGCGCACTCAGACCACCCAATAACCTGGGGTCATGGACCAGGGCTCCCTCGAAGCGTATTTTCCGAGTGCGCTGCCTCCACGGTGGGCCAAATTGGTGGGCCCGGAGGGCCTCGCCGCCCTGGCAGAGGTGGGACGAAAACTGGATTCATCGCCTGCACGAAAAGCGTTGATGACTCCCGGTGGGGACAAAGTGTTGCGCGCTTTTGATACCCCGCCTGAAGCAGTGAGGTGTGTGATCTTTGGACAAGACCCCTACCCCGGGCAATCCCATGCCAGCGGGCTGGCCTTCTCAGTTGAGCGCACTGTCATAGCGCTGCCTCCCAGCCTGCGCAATATTCGCCAGGAACTCCGAGAGGACCTAGACCTTGAGCTGCCAGCCCACGGAGACCTCAGCTCCTGGGCTACACACGGAGTTCTCTTGCTCAATCGTCACCTCACCACCGTGGTGGGATCTCCCGGCGCTCATCGCACGCTGGGCTGGACAACTTTCACCGATGCGGTGGTGCGGGGCTTGGTCTCGACCGGGCAGTTCTTTGTGGCGGTGCTGTGGGGACGAGAAGCCGCCGAGCTCAGACCTCTTCTAGGTGAGACTCCGGTCATTGAATCCGCACACCCGAGCCCGCTCTCGGCCCACCGCGGGTTCTTTGGATCCCGTCCCTTTAGTACCGTGAATCGTGTCCGAGAAACGGCTGGCTTCTCCCCCATCGACTGGTCTTTAGGAGCCACCTGATGTTGCCCGAGGAATACCAGAAGCGGCGGGTTCTCCCCCGTCATCTCCAACCGCCGGGTGAACCACCGGCAGAGTTCGCCTATGAGATTCGTGATGCCACGGAAGAGGACGTCCCTGACATTCTGGCTCTCTACCGCCACTACGTGAGGAACTCAGTGGTCACCCTGGACGAGAAGGCTCCGAGCATTACGAAGTTTCTGGCTCGATTTCGACATCTCCAGAAACTGGGCTACCCCTTCCGGGTGGCCATGTCTCCGCAGGGGACGCTACTCGGGTATGCGTACGTCTTTCCGTTCCGCGAAAAAGCAGGTTTTCGCAAGACCGTAGAAAGTTCCATCTACCTAGGACCCGCTTCACTCGGTCGAGGACTGGGGAGCGAACTTCTGGGTGACTTGATTGAGCGTTGCAGAGAAGGGGACATGGCCGAAATGATCGCGGTGATTGCCGATTCAGGAGCGGAAGCGTCGATGGCTCTGCACCAGAAATTTGGGTTCGTCGAATCGGGTCGTATGGGCAAGGTGGGCTTCAAATTTGGTCGCTGGATTGGCATTGTGATGATGCAAAAATCCTTGCGGCGCTAAGTCTTTATTACAGAGCGTTACAGCCAGAGGTGACGTCGAAGAAACTCCGACCTAGTGTTATCAACCAATGGCTCCCAGAAGGGTGCCCCTCACCTTTAGCGAAAGATTCCTCATGGCAGACACCTGGAAGTTTGAGACCCAGCAGATTCACGCGGGAGCGAGTGCTGACCCCACGACGCATTCTCGGGCAACACCGATTTATCGCACGACGGCATACGTGTTCGACAGTGCCGAGCATGCGGCAAACCTCTTTGCCTTGGCGGAGTTTGGGAACATTTACACCCGCATCATGAACCCCACCCAGGATGTTGCAGAGCAGCGCATCGCAGCACTTGAAGGTGGAACCGCGGCGCTACTGTTGGCTTCGGGCCAGGCCGCTACCACGAACGCCATCCTCAACATCGCGCACTCGGGCGACCACATTGTCAGCTCCTCTTCGGTGTATGGGGGGACTTACAACCTCTTCAAGTACACGCTGCCCAAGCTCGGTATCGAGGTCTCCTTTGTCGAAGACCAGGACGACCTGGAAGCGTGGGCGAAGGCTGTTCGCCCCAACACCAAAGCGTTCTTTGGCGAGACCATCGCTAACCCCCGCATCAATGTTCTCGACATTGAGGGAGTTGCCGGAGTCGCCCACGAGCACGGTCTACCTCTCATCGTCGACAACACGGTGGCGAGCCCCTACCTACTCCGTCCCCTTGAGCACGGTGCCGACATCGTGGTGCACTCTGCAACCAAGTTCCTCGGAGGACACGGGACCGTGATTGCTGGCGCCATCGTCGATGGTGGAAAGTTCCCTTGGTCGCAGCACGTGGATAAGTTCCCCGGCCTGACCGAGCCGGACCCCAGCTACCACGGGGCGAGCTACACCGGTGTTCTCGGTGACCCGATTGCGTACATCATCAAAGCACGGGTGCAGCTGCTTCGCGATGTCGGAGCTGCCATCTCACCCGACAACGCCTTTGGCTTGATTCAGGGCATCGAGACCTTGAGTTTGCGCATGGAGCGTCACTGTCAGAACGCTCTGGCTGTCGCGCAGTGGCTCGAGGCACACGACCAGGTCGCCAGCGTCAACTACGCAGCGTTGCCATCTAGCCCTTGGCACGAGGCTGCTGCCAAGTACGCTCCTCACGGAGTGGGAGCAGTGCTCTCCTTCGAAATCAAGGGTGGTGTGGACGCTGGCAGGGCGCTGGTCGACAACGTGTCTCTGTTTAGCCACGTGGCCAACATTGGTGATGTGCGAAGCCTCATCATTCACCCTGCCTCCACCACGCACTCTCAGCTCACCCCCGAGCAACAGCTCACCACAGGTGTCACCCCCGGGCTTGTGCGTCTTTCGGTGGGTCTCGAGCACATCGATGACATCATCGCTGACCTGGAATCTGGTTTCCAGGCAGCGAAGAAGGTTGCAGCACAGAGCCTGCAGGACGCGTAGATCTCCCTTGCGCAGAGTCATGGCCGGGGATAACTCCCCGGCCATGCTCAGTTAGGGAAGAATAGCCCCACCATGGATTGGCAATCACCGGCAGAATCATTGCCCTCCGCTTTTGTCTCGGAGGCGATGCAATCGACTCTGCGCGGAACACCACCGGTAACGGGAGCCTGGCGAGACGGTGACCACCTAGGTCAACGCTCGTTCTGCCAGGTGGGCTCACTCACTACAGAGCATGGTGACACTTTCCCGCACGTTCGACTGGCCTATGAGACGTTCGGTGAACTCAACGACACCAAAACAAACGCCGTCTTGGTCTTTCATGCGCTGACCGGTGATTCCCACATCACCGGGGCCGCCGGGCCCGGTCACCCCACCGCGGGGTGGTGGTCCGGTGTTGTCGGACCCGGACTCGCTCTGGACACGGACGCCTGGTGCGTGATTGTGCCCAATGTCCTGGGCGGATGCCAAGGCTCGACTGGCCCCTCCAGTTTTGCTCCCGATGGCAGAGAGTGGGGGTCACGGTTCCCTTACGTCACGATTCGCGATCAGGTTCACGCCACCAAAGCACTCGCGGATCACTTGGGCATCGAAAAGTTTGCCGCCGTCATCGGTGGCTCCATGGGTGGAATGCACGCTCTCGAGTGGGGCATCATGTTCCCCGACTCCTCGGAGCGACTTGCGCTCATTGCCACCTCCGCCATTACGAGCGCTGATCAACTGGGGGGAAACTCCCTCCAACGTGAAGCCATCATGGTGGACCCGTTCTTTGAGGGTGGCAACTACTACGACCACGATGAGGGGCCCTACCGGGGACTGGCTCTCGCGAGAAGGATGGCGCTGGTCAACTACCGCTCCCCCACAGAACTCAATGACCGGTTCCAGCGCACCTGGCAGAGCCGAGTGTCACCACTGGGGGACAACGGTCGCTTCGCCGTGGAGAGCTACCTCGATTTCCACGGTAACAAGTTCACCAGACGCTTTGACGCCAACAGCTACCTGGTTCTCGTGGACGCAATGAACTCCCACGATGTGACAAGAGACCGAGGGGATCTTGCCGAGGTTTTGGGCTCGATCACCCAACCAACCTTGATTCTGGGAATTGCGAGTGACCGTTTATTCCCCGTCGAGCAACAGCACGAGTTGGCCACACACATCCCCGGCTCGCTCTCCGGAGGAGACGCTCTCGTGCTCGAATCTCCCTACGGACACGACGGATTCCTCATCGAATCAGATCGTGTCGGCGGTGCACTTCGGGACCTACTCGCTACGACGTAGCACGGAGTGTGCGACCAACCACGCTCGCCACATGCTCGGCCACATCACTTGCGGTAATCGGGCCTCCGGCACGAGCACGTGAAGCAGATTCCGCCGCCAAAGCATGAAGTAGCGCTCCCGCGGCGACGACTTCTCCCAGGTCAGCTGGTGAGGACTCCAGGTGTTTGCGTAACCTCGAGAAAAAAGCTCCGAGAATCCCTGCCAGCACATCACCGGTCCCGGCCGTGGCAAGCCACGGTGTTGCAACAGGGAGTTGCCAGTGGGCCCCAAGCTGGTTAACCACGTGTGTAACAGAGCCCTTGAGCAAGATCGTGACCCCCAGCTCCCGTGCAAGCCTTCTGGCCGCATCGAGCTCGTCGGAGGCCTCGATGCCCACAACG
>JAIOWW010000026.1 GCA_021741925.1 Pontimonas sp.
CCTCCACCACCGATCGGAACAATGACGGTGCGAACATCGGGTTGTTGCTCCAAAATCTCCAACCCCACTGTTCCTTGCCCGGCAATGATGTCGGGGTGGTCAAAGGGGGGAATACGAACAGCACCGGTTGTCTCAGCAAACTCTTTGGCTTTAGCAAAGGGCTCCAACATGTCATCCCCGCCGAGGACAACATCCGCTCCATAGGCCTTCGTGGCTTGGAGTTTAGGAAGCGCAACACCCATCGGGGTGAAGATGGTCGCCTTGATGCCCTGCTCTTTAGCCGCGAAGGCAACGCCTTGGGCGTGGTTGCCGGCGCTCGCCGCCACCACGCCTTTGGCTTTTTGCTCGTCACTGAGTTTGGACATGCAGTAGTACGCACCACGAATCTTGTAGGCACCGGTGCGCTGGAGGTTTTCACACTTCAAATACACCGGGACGCCCAGAACCTCTTCTAGGTACCTCGAGTACTCCATCGGTGTGGTCTGTGCCACACCCTCGAGGACGCGTTTCGCGTCCTCGAAATCTTCCAGGGTGGGGCCAGGAAGTTGGTCGCCAGTCTGGTTATCAACAAGAGTCATCGGACCACCGGGTTCTCATTTGTGGGGAGAGCATCTGGGTCTCCTCGCCAGTCCCCGGCTGCCAAGTACTTAACGACCACGTTGGTGAATGCCACCACGGGAACAGCAAAGAGCACTCCCGCGATTCCCGCGAGGTAACCTCCGGCAGCAATCGAGAGCACGACCGCGAGGGGGTGAATGCGAAGAGCCGGTCCCATGATTAGCGGCTGGAGAATCTGACCCTCCAACTGCTGAACCGCCAACACAATAATCAACATAATGAGGGCTGTTACCGGACCCTCATAGACCAGCGCGACCAAGATGGCGAGCGCTGCCGCCACGGTGCCACCAACGATGGGGACAAAAGCACCCAAGAACACTGCCACCGCAATGGGAACGACCAAGGGGAGGCCTAAGAAGAACGCACCCAATCCGATTCCGAGGGCATCCACGAACGCCACCAGGATCTGAACCTTCACAAACTCGATCAGGGTGTTCCAGCCCGAGCGGGAAGCACCGAGGATGGCGGGTCTCGCAAGCTTCGGGAACCAGGAGACGACATACTCCCAAATCCGAGCTCCGTCGTGGATGAAGAAAATCAAGGCGAAGATGGCGATACCGGCACCGACCAACCAGGAACCTACTGACGAGGTCACCGAGAGCGCCCCGGAGAGGATCCACGAGGAATCGATATTGAATTCGGTGGCGAGCGCCGTGACCCACTCGTTGAGTTGCGCCTCTGTCACCTGCAAGGGTGAATCGAGGAGGTACTGGACGAAATCGTCATAGGCGAGGATTGTCCGGGCCTGAAGCGATTCCCAGCCTCGAATCACCTCATTGATGACCAGGTAAAACAGTCCACCGACGGCCGCAAGAAAAACAATGATGGTCGTCAGGGTCGCGAGCCACCGCGGAAAGCGCAATTTCCGAAGGCCGACCGACACTGGTGCCACCAAAGCAGCCAACAGAACCGCGATAAACAGCGGAATAATCAGGAAACTGAGTTGAGCCACCACAAAAAGCCCGAGGGTAATGGCTGCTGCAATGAGCAAGAGGCGCCATGACCACTGTGTGGCACGCTCCAGACCAGCAGGAATCACCACACGGGGACTCTGCACCCTGGCACTCTTGCGCGAAGGAATCATGCGATTAGTCTAGGCGCGATGCCAGGAAGGAACATCTAGAAGCGGGCTTTGTTCTCCAACAGCCGTGCCACTCGATCTTTGATCGGCGGGTGGGTTTGGAACATCCGGTCGATAACACCGGGCTGAATAGGGTCCGCCATCCACAGGTGAGCCATCGAGGCCTGCTGTTTCTTCAGCGGCCGACCATACTCACCCAATTTTTGCAATGCGCTAGCCAAGGCTTCTGGGTGTCGGGTCGTGAGCGCACCGGTGGCATCAGCCAAGTACTCTCGCTGCCTCGACACGGCTGCTTGAATCAAGGCCGCCAGGAGGGGAGCCAAAATCATCGCGAGAATGCCCAGCACCAGCACGAGAGGGTGACCACCACCATTGTTGTTATTGCGACGCATGCCTCCGAAAAAGGCCATGCGGGCGAGGACATCAGCGAGCAGTCCAATCACGACAACCAACCCGAATACAACTGTGGTGACGCGAATGTCGAAGTTCTTAACGTGGGCCATCTCGTGTGCCATCACACCTTCGAGTTCGGCGTCGTCCATGATCTCGAGGAGACCAGTGGTCGCCGCGACAGCGGCGTGCTCGGGATCGCGACCGGTAGCAAAAGCGTTCGGTGCGGGGTCCTCGACAATGTAAACCTTCGGCATCGGCAGTCCGGTCGTAATCGCCAGATTCTCGACGATGCGATACAACCGGGGATTGTCCGCCTTGGTGATCTGTTTGGCCCCAGCCATCGAGAGGGCCTGTTTTCCCGCTGAGTAGTACTGGATGGCGACGTAGACAAGAGCACCAATCAGAACCCCAAAGAACACGACTCCTGTTCCCCCACCGGAAAGGTAGAGATCGAAGACATAGCCCAGCCCTGCAATGAGCGCCACGAAGAACGCCATGATGAACCAGGTGTTGCGCTTATTGGCGGCTATAGCCCGATACACAGCAGGTGAGCCCCCCGACTAGAACTGAACGCGGGGTGCGTTAGCGATAGCCGAAGCGTCTTCGACCTCAAAGAAGTCGCGCTGCCCAAAGCCCAAGCTCTTCGCAAACAAAGTGTTGGGGAAAAGCAGGACACGGGTGTTCATTTCGCGAACACCGCCGTTGTAGAAACGGCGTGCAGCCTGAATCTTGTCTTCGGTGTCGACAAGCTCTGCCTGCAACTGCAGGAAGTTCTGGCTTGCCTGGAGCTGAGGATAGGCCTCTGCAACGGCAAAAATGCTCTTCAGTGCGCTCTGCATCATGTTTTCGGCCTGAGCAGCGGTAGCGGGATCCCCCGCGCTCAGAGTTGCCGCACGCGCTTTGGTGACATTCTCAAAAACTTTGCTTTCGTGCGACGCATATCCTTTGACCGTCTCGATCAGGTTTGGGATGAGATCTGCACGACGCTTGAGTTGGACGGTGATGTCGCTCCACGCTTCGTCCACGCGAACATTCAGGGTGACCAAGCCGTTGTAGGTGACCCAGAGGTAAATTCCGACGATGGCGGCAAGACCGAGCACCACGCCCAAAATGATGAGTGATTCCATGTACCCCAGCCTAGGGGTGGTACCTGTGGAACGGGTGAGGGTGCCCCGGCAGGGACTCGAACCCTGACTGGGACGATTTTAAGTCGTCTGCCTCTGCCAATTGGGCTACCGGGGCGGTGGCCCCAATACTAGCGAGCGCCCACTTTTTGCCGGGCGGCTTTTTTGGGGGCTTCAGCAGGCCTCGTCGCAAATTCCTCGAAAAAGTCGCGCGGTCGCTGCACCTTACGGACACTCGAGAAATCACGTCCCCAGACCAAGTGCACCAACCAGTTGGAGAATACTCGAGCCTTGCGCTCCCACGTCGGGATAGCGAAGCCGTGATAGAAACGGTGGGCGAACCAAGCCAACAAGCCCACTAGGGCAATGTTGCCGCTCTGGAATACCCCGTAGCCAACACCCAGGCCCGCAACCGCACCCAGGTTCTTGTGCACGTAATTCTTGGGTTCTTCACCGCGAATGACGGCGACCAGGTTCTTCGCCAAAATCTTTCCTTGGCGAACGGCGTGCTGAGCGTTGGGGACGCAGTAGCCACCCACTCCGCCACCACTCAGGTCGGGAACACGGGCAACATCCCCGGCGGTCCACATTCCTTCCACGATCGTGTCACCATCTTCCACGCGCAGATCAGCTCTGGCGCAGATGCGCTCACGCTCATCGAGCGGGATTCCCGTTCCCCCAAGCATCGACTGTGCCTTCACCCCTGCAGTCCAGATCACAATGTCGGTCTCCAGGGTCATACCGTTCGAGAGCACCAAGGTGCCATCAACAGCGCTGGTGAGCTGAGTATTCAAGTGAATGAAAGCTTGACGCTTCTCCAAATTCTTAATAACCCAGTGGGAGCTTTTCAGGGAGACCTCAGGCATGATGCGATCCATTGCCTCGATGAGGTGGAAGTGCGTGTCATCCATGGTGATAGTGGGGAACTCTTTGAGCATGGCGGACACCATGCTTCTCAGCTCCGCAAAAGCTTCAATACCCGCAAAACCGCCACCAACCACCACGACCGTCAACATTCGGTCTCTCGCTGGGCCAGGTGGCATGTCTGCCGCCAAGTGAAGGTTGTCGATGACGCGGTCCCTCACGGAGACCGCTTCTTCGATGGTCTTCATGCCGATGGCGCAATCTGCGACCCCAGGGATCGGGAATGTCCTCGAAACAGCCCCGGCGGTAATGACGATGTGGTCGTATTCCACACTGAAAGGAGGCTGACCCTCCGCGGTGACCGAGACGGTCTTCGCGCTGTGGTCAATACCGGTCACACGAGCGGTGATAACGCGGCACTTGTCCAAGTGGCGGCGGAGGGGAACGATCGCGTGGCGGGCCTCAATGGATCCTGCGGCAACCTCGGGGAGGAAGGGCTGGTACGTCATGTAGGGAAGCGGATCGATGACGACCACTTCCGCCTCTCCACGACGGAGAAGCTTCTGGAGCTTGAAAGCTGTGTAGAAACCGGCGTAACCGCCACCGACAATCACAATACGAGTCACGAGGCACCTAAGACTGGGAGAACAAGAAGACTCTGACTAATCTATCGCTTTCGCAAGCGCCACAGAACCAGGACGGCGCCGGTCAAGATAACCACACTGAGCGCTGAGGCAAATCCCACGGTGACCACGTAGGGGAGCAGTCTCCATTGGGGATCATCACGCGCCGGTATCCGAGGGGGAAGAGCCTTTTCCTCTTCTGTCGCAGTGGATTGTGGCCCCAGGGGCACCACGATCGGGTTTCCCTCCTGCTTGCGGTGCAGGACTACCCACTCGTCTAGTGACCCCAGAGGGTTAGCGCTCACGTAGGAAACATCTGCGGTGAGCGCTTCATACGCATCAATCAGGCCATAGCCATAAATGGGGTCCGGGACGGTTTCCGTCACGCGCTCAGCACTGAGCAGCACCCGATTAATGACGTTTGCCGCATCCATGTTCGGATAGGCCGATCGCACCAGTGCAACAATCCCGGCGACGATGGGGGTGGCACCACTGGTGCCTGACCATGAGACGTATCCCCCGCCGGGTGTCGCTCCGACGAGTCCTTCACTGGGGGCCATCACGCCGATGGTGATGCCCTGCGAGGAGGCAGTATCACTGGCTTGTCCATCTTGATCCACTCCCCCCACTGTCAGCACTCCAGGCATAGTCGCGGGCGCTCCGACGGACACCGTGCCACTGCCTCTATTCCCGGCTGCGGCAATGACGACGACATCGTTGGCCGCCGCGTAACTGAACGCTCGATCCCAGGATTCAGGCCAGTCTCGGGTGTTTCTCGTAAGCGAGAGCGAAATGATGTCAGCATCGTTATCCACTGCGAAGCGCACCGCATTGGCCACTTGCTCATCGGGTGGGATCGTCCCTCCCCCAAAACTCATCGACAAGCTCAGTAATTCCGCTTCGGGAGCGCTACCCAGCACACCGTCCACCCCGTTGTTGCCCCGCCCGGCAGCCAGGGACGCCACCATTGTGCCGTGCCTTCGCTCTGACCCCACCGGGGTGAGCCCATCCGCAGTGCCTAATCCTGAAAAATCTGCTCCGCCCACTACGGCACCCACCAGGTCCGGGTGGGTGGCATCAATCCCCGTATCGATAATCGCAATCCGGACACCCGCTCCGCGAGTGATCCCCCAAGCCTCCTCAATGCGGTAATCCTCGAGCCAGTACTCGCGCTCGCGAACCTGATCGGCCACAGCGGCAGTGCTGGATAACGCTGCTCCCGGGACACCCACCAGGGCTCCCAGTAGTGCCAGAGCGAGGAGTCGTCGAGTGACCGTGGTGCCTAACATGAACACTCGTCTTTACTCCACGGTGTGTCAGCAAGCGCCCAATCGCCCACCGGGTTCACCCCAGGCCCAGCCGCAAGCGAGTGCGCCATAAGAGAGTGCAAACACTTCACCCGAGTCGGCATTCCTCCGGCAGAAATCCCGTCAATCTCCTCGATGGCACCCAACTGCGCTCTGGTGGCAAGGAAAGACTCATGGGCAAGGCGATAGGCCTCCATCGCGTTCTCATCCTCCGCGAGTCGCTCCTGGTATTCCGCCATCCTGCCCTCCGCTTCCAGGCGGGAGGCCGCCTGGGTGGCGGCAGGCTGGGTCAAGTAATAGAGCGTGGGAAACGGGGTTCCATCTTCGAGCCTTGGGTTTGTGACCACCACGAGAGGGTTTCCACAGACACAACGGGCTGGGATTCCGACGATGTCTCGCGCCGGTCTGCCCAACTGCTCGCTCACCACCTCAATGTCATGAGGTGTGGGCTTGCCCCCCAGACTCATGGAGTGCTCTCCAGCTCGGGAGAGGGAATCCTTTCTGGATCCGTGGTCGAGTCATCACTCTGGGTGATTTCCACCTGGTAATCCTGGGACGTTGTCGCAGCCACCAGATAGGAGGCAAGCAGTGACTCTCGCCAATCAGTTTGCGCTTCAATAATCCCCGTGGATACTTCCCACTCTGTGTCGTCCTCGAGGGTCCCGGCGTCATCGATGACGAGGTAGGTGATATCTCCCGGGTAGACAAACAGCAGACGCTCCCGAGCTTGGGTTTCCACAAATGCGGGGTCTTTCCAGCGCTCTCGCTGCTCCTCGAGCGCCACGACCTGCTGTTCACTCTCGGCAAGAGCCGCTTCCAAATTCGCAATTTCTTGTTGCTGTTCGGCCAGAACACGCAGCGTCGGGGACAAAATCACCACGCCCGCGACAATCAAGACCAAAAAGGTGACAACAAAGCCTGAGGCTTGCAGGCTCAGGAGAACCTGCGCAGCAGAAGCACGACTCCTTGGAGTCTGCTTCTGTGTTTTTTGCTTCGGCTTCGCCACGGCATCAGTGTAGACAGGGCGCTTCGGTGTGACCCTAGGGCGCGCAGGTCTTAGCTAAAGCGTGGGTATGCGCCAGCTCCCGCGTAGCGGGCAGCGGTGTCGAGTTCCTCTTCGATGCGCAACAACTGGTTGTATTTGGCGACGCGCTCGCTGCGTGCAGGAGCACCGGTCTTGATCTGACCACAGTTGGTGGCGACGGCCAGGTCCGCAATCGTGGTGTCCTCGGTTTCACCGGAGCGGTGCGAGAGGACTGCGGTGTAGCCGTTGGTGTGTGCCATGGCTACAGCGTCCATGGTCTCGGTGAGGGTTCCGATCTGGTTGACCTTCACCAGCAATGAGTTGGCGGCACCCTTAGTGATGCCTTCCTGCAACCTGGTGGGGTTGGTGACAAAGAGGTCATCTCCGACCAGCTGAACCTTGCTGCCAATCGCCTCGGTCAAGGCAACCCAGCCATCCCAGTCGTTTTCATCCAGGGGGTCCTCGATGGTGACCAGGGGGTAGCTCTCCACGAGTTCGCCGTAGTAGGACGCCATGAACGCGGCATCGCGTTTCTGGCCTTCGAACTGGTAGCTGCCACCTTCAAACATTTCGGTTGCCGCAACGTCGAGACCCAAGGCAATGTCAGCGCCAGGCTTAAACCCAGCGGACGCAATAGCGGTCATCAGGAAGTCCAGTGCTGCGCGGTTACTGGCGAGTTCCGGGGCGAATCCACCCTCGTCGCCGAGCCCGGTCTGCATTCCCGCTTTCTTGAGCTCTGCTTTCAGGGCGTGATACACCTCGGCACCCATCTGCAAGGCTTCACGGAAGGTCGAAGCACCAATGGGCAACACCATGAATTCTTGAATGTCGACAGCGGTGTCGGCGTGAGCGCCACCGTTGATGACGTTCATCATCGGGACGGGGAGGATGTGGGCGTTGGATCCACCCACGTACTGATACAGGGCTAGGTCAGAGGACTCGGCTGCCGCTTTGGCAACGGCCAAGGAGACACCGAGAATCGCGTTAGCACCGAGCTTCTCTTTGTTGGGGGTGCCATCAAGGTCCCGCATCAACTGGTCGATGGCACGCTGTTCGGTGGCGTCCATACCCTCGAGGGCTGGGGCAATGGTGTCCAGGACCGACGCGACTGCTCTCTCCACACCCTTGCCGAGGTAGCGAGCATTGTCGCCATCGCGCAACTCAAACGCTTCAAACGCTCCCGTAGAGGCTCCCGAGGGAACAGCAGCCCGAGACGCGGTGCCATCTTCGAGGAGAATCTCTACCTCGATAGTGGGGTTTCCCCTCGAGTCAAGAATTTCGCGAGCGTTCAGGGCGTCAATTGCGGCCACGAGGGGTCCTCTTCCTTGTTGGGATAGCACGAGTGTGGGTAGTCAGGGAGGCGGGGTATCGCCAGAACAAGTCTAGTAATCCCGACGCCAGACCTGGGTGGCGTTTACGTGAGATCTTTCCAGACCAGTTCTTCCACTGTGTGGGCGGTCTCCACAGCAGTGGCCACACGGGTGAAACCATCAGTCACCAGTTGCTCATAGACCGCCCGCATGTTCTTCGCCTCTGACACCACCCGGACTGTGTGACCGGTGTCAACGAGGTGCTTTTTCAAAGCAATCACGTGGGACGTGTCAGCACCGGAGGGAATCACCAGCGCCACCCGGTCGTGGTGAACAACCGGTGAGGTCTTCAAAATGTCGACCAGTCGCTCGAAACCGAGCGAGACACCAAATGCTGGCACGTTCGTGCCGAGGAACCGACCAATCATTCCGTCATAGCGACCTCCGCCACCGAGGGAAATACCAAGGTCAGGGTGCGCGATCTCCACAATGGAGCCCGTGTAGTAGCCCATTCCTCGCACCAGGGTGGGATCAAACACCAGTGCATCCTCACCAATCACTCCCGCAACCTGGGACACCCAGGTGACGAGCTCCGAGGCGGCTGCCGCTGCCTCTGGTGTGTTCCCCATGAGAGCTGCAATGGCGGTGGCATCCTGGGCGGGCGTTGTGCTGGTCAGCACTGCCTGGATCATCGCTTCGTCAAAGCCTGCTGGCAGTCGCTCGCGAAGCTCGGTGAGCACACCGTCGACCCCGACTTTGTCGAGCTTGTCGAGGGTAATCAAGGCTGAGGCTTGGTTCTCTGCGGCAATACCTGCTGCACCGAGTAACTCGGTGAGGAGTCTGCGGTCATTGACCCGGAAGGTGAAACCTTCCACCCCCACCCTGGTGAGCGCATCCGCGGTGGCCATCATGACCTCTACTTCGGCAAGAACACCAGGCTCACCCAAAATGTCGATATCGCACTGGACGAACTGGCGGTAGCGACCTTTTTGGGGGCGCTCTGCCCGCCAGACGGGTCCCGTGTGAAAAGCCCGAAAAACCGGAGGCAACTCAGCGTGGTGGGTGGCATAAAACCTCGCCAGCGGCACAGTCAGATCAAAGCGGAGCCCCAGGTCAGACAGCTCCGAAGTGTCTTTCGCGCTAGCAAGATCTGAGGGTTCGAGACCGCGCTTCAGAACCTGAAAACTGAGCTTCTCGTTGTCCCCACCCATTCCAGAGTGCAAGACACTGGAATCCTCGAGGGCTGGGGTCTCGATCGACTCAAACCCGTGGCGGTGGTAGGTCTCACTAATGACGTCAAGAATCGCGTCCCGTCGCTCCTTCTCGCGCGGCGAGAAATCGCGCATACCGCGAGCAGAGGTGACAGCCATATAGCGATTCTGCCCTAAGACTGCGAAGGGTCTTGGACCCCATTCCGGGCAGCCTGCTCTACAGCCCGCACACGTTCCTCCCACTGCCTGGTGGCAACACGCAGTGCTCGCTCAGCGTCAAGACCCTGTGCTCTGGCATCAGCGACGACGGCCAGAAGCTGGTGACCCAGCTCCTCCTCGGTGGTTGGACCCGAGAGTTCTGAGGCGGGAGGGGGAAGAACGTCCTTCGAGCGTTTGAGGACACTGGCGGCTCTGGCCAAAGCGGAGAGCTTCTCGGGGATGCCCTCCACCACGCTCTCGCGGTGGGCTTTTTGTTCTTTCTTGATCTCATCCCAGCGTTTCACGACCTCGTCAACGCTCCTAGCGTCTCCCTCGGCGAAGACGTGCGGGTGTCGAACCCGCATCTTCTCGTCCACGGCCGCCGCCACATCGTCAATCGTGAACGGGGAATCACTCGCGTGAGCGGCGATGTCGGCGTGGAAGAGCACTTGGTAGAGCACATCGCCGAGTTCCTCTTTCACATCCTCGGGGCTGCCGGACTCGAGCGCTTCGACCAGCTCATAGACCTCTTCGATGACATAGGGAACGAGAGATTCGTGGGTTTGCTCCGCATCCCACGGGCACCCACCGGGAGCCCGGAGCTGCGCCATGGTCTCGACCAAGCGGTTCAGGGCCTCGTTCTGGGACATGTCTTTAGTCTGCACTCTTCGGCGGTGGATAGAGCGCCTCAATGACTCCCTCCACCCAGGTGATGAGCGCTTGGTCGGTGTAATCCTCGGGAAGTGGGACAAGAAGCACCCGGGCCGGCGCCATATAGGTGGCCTTGGGATAGAGCCTCTGAACCCTCACCTGCAAAGAATCCGGCAGGGGCGGGCCGACCACCCTCAGTTTGTTGCCCATCACCATGGTTTCCCCGATACCCCGGGTCATCGCAAGGTGTCGCAACTTGGTCACCCGCACCAGTGTTCCCACTGCCGTGGGCGGCTCGCCATAGCGATCCGTCATTTCGTCCACAAGCTCATCGACAGCGGTATCTGGAGCTGAGGGAGCTGCCGCACCGGAAAGTTTTTGATACATCTCCAGGCGCAAGCGCTCGGAGTCGATGTAGTCGGTCGGGATCCTGGCATCCACCGGGAGCTCGAGGCGAAGCTCTGTTTGCCCCGGTGCCATGTCTTCTCGGAACATGGAGATGGCTTCACCCACCATCCGCAGGTAGAGGTCAAAGCCAACTCCCTGGATGTGACCGGCCTGCTCTGCACCCAACAGGTTTCCTGCTCCTCGCATCTCGAGGTCTTTCATCGCGATGCGGGTTCCGCCACCCAGATCGGTAGTGGAGGCCAGGGTTGCGAGGCGGTCGTGAGCGTTTTCACCCATGGGAAGGTCATCGTCATAGAGCAGGTAGGCATAACCACGCTCTCGACCACGGCCCACGCGACCGCGCAACTGGTGGAGTTGGGAGAGGCCGTAACGCTCTGCTCGATCCACAATCAACGTGTTCGCATTGGTGACATCGAGACCGGTTTCGATGATCGTGGTGGAGACCAACACATCGAAGCGTCGCTCCCAGAAGTCCACCATCACCCGCTCCAGGTCGGCTTCACCCATTTGCCCGTGCGCAATAGCAACCCGGGCTTCGGGAACGAGTTCCTGGACATGAGCTGCGGCCTTGTTAATGCTGGACACCCGGTTATGGACGAAAAACACTTGTCCTTCTCGCAACAACTCACGACGAATCGCTGCCACGACTTGGGATTCGTTATAGGGGCCCACGAACGTCAAAATCGGGTGGCGAGCTTCGGGCGGTGTCGCCAGTGTCGACATTTCCCGGATACCGGTGACCGCCATTTCCAGTGTTCGAGGAATCGGTGTGGCCGACATCGCCAATACATCCACATTGGTCTTCAAGGCTTTCAGTGAGTCTTTGTGCTCCACCCCGAAGCGTTGCTCCTCATCCACAATCACCAGACCCAAGTCTTTGAACACCACGTTCTTGCTGAGCAACCGGTGGGTTCCAATCACAATGTCGACACTGCCATCGGCAAGGCCCGCCAACACTGCTTTCGCTTCAGCATCGGTTTGGAACCGTGAGAGGGCGCGCAAGTTGATCGGGAAGGGGGCATAGCGCTCTTGGAACGTTTCCAGGTGCTGCTTCACCAGAAGCGTGGTGGGCGCAATCAGCGCCACCTGCTTCTGGTCTTGAATTGCCTTGAACGCCGCCCGCACCGCAATCTCAGTCTTTCCAAACCCGACATCACCGGCAATCAAGCGATCCATCGGAATGGGTCGCTCCATGTCGGCCTTCACCTCATCGATGGTGGTGAGCTGGTCAGGCGTTTCCATAAACGGAAACGCCTCTTCCAACTCTCGCTGCCAAGGGGTGTCGGGGGAGAACGCAAAACCTGGGGCTGCCATCCGAGCGGAATAGAGCTTCACTAAATCGACCGCGAGCTCACGGACAGCCTTTCGCGCTTTGCCTTTGGTGGCAGCCCAATCGGAGCCTCCCATTTTGGACAGTGCTGGTGAATCACTGCCCACGTAGTGGCTCAGTTGGTCGAGCTGATCGGTGGGGACATAGAGACGATCAGGGGGACTGCCTCGTTTGCTGGGCGCGTATTCCAGGACCACGAACTCGCGCTGAGAGGTCTTGGCATTTCTGCCCCCGGTCGATATCTCTCTCGAGACCAACTCCACAAAGCGACCCACGCCGTGAGTGTC
>JAIOWW010000027.1 GCA_021741925.1 Pontimonas sp.
CCACCGTCTTTGCGGATGACCTCAAGGAACGCTTCGAGACTGGGAGCAACGGTGCGCTCATCTGTCTCTGGGTCAAGGATGACCATCAGTTCATAATCGTGCACGACTACCCCACCTCCTTCGGACTCAACGGTTACAGGATTTCTGCAACAGGAGGGATTAGTGCTGTGTCCTGCGAACAAGACAACTGCCACAGTCTAGGCGCCGCGGCGCCCCAGAGCAACAGCTAGCGGCTCTCCCACCATCCCAGTAGGCGCTTCGTCACCTCGTCCACCCCGATTTCACCCTCGTCCAGGCGCACTTCCAGGAGGAACTTATACGCCTCTCCCACCTCTCGACCGGGTGGCAAATTAAGGATTGCCATGATGGCTTCTCCATCGAGCTCTGGCCGGATTGACTGAAGTTCCTCTTGCTCCGCCAACTCCGCGATGCGGGCTTCTAGGTCGTCGTAGGCGAACGATAGGCGATCAGCTTTGCGCTTGTTGCGCGTAGTCACATCAGCGCGCACAAGAATATGGAGGCGATCTAACTCGTCACCCGCGTCTCGCACATATCGCCGGACAGCAGAATCAGACCACGCCTGCTCGGAATAGCCGAAAAACCGAAGGTGAAGTTCAATGAGCCTCGCCACGGAATCAATGGTGTGGTTATCAAAACGCAGTGCCTTCAGGCGCTTTTTTGCAAGCTTTGCGCCGACCACATCGTGGTGGTAGAAGGTAACAACTCCGCCACCTTCAAACCTCCTCGTGGCAGGTTTGCCAATGTCGTGTAGTAGTGCCGCCACCCGCAACACCACATCGGGGGCTTGGCCCGGGAAACGGCGCTTCTCTTCTTCAATCGCCTGTTCCACCACGGTCAGGGTGTGCTGATACACGTCCTTGTGGTGGGCGTGCTCGTCAGACTCCAAGCGAAGCGCAGGAAGCTCAGGCAACACGATCTCGGCGATTCCGGTCTGAACCAGGACCTCAAGACCTTGGCGTGGTGAATCGGTAGAGAGGAGACGAGTCAGTTCCTCGCGCACCCGCTCTGCAGAAATATCGGCAATGCGAGGAGCCAACGCGGTCATAGCGGCCATCGTGTCAGGATGAATCGATGCCTCCAATTGACTGGTGAAGCGGGCGCCTCTCATCATCCGAAGGGGATCATCCTGGAAGGACACCTCAGGTTCGATAGGGGTTCGCAAAATCCCCGCGAGAAGATCTTCCAGGCCGTTACACGGATCAATCAGCTTGGCTTCGGGAAGGCTCAAGGCCATGGCGTTCATGGTGAAGTCGCGCCGGTGCAGGTCCTCCTCCAGATTGGAGCCAAAGACAACATCTGGTTTACGGCTGCTCCCGTCATACGAGTCCGCGCGATAGGTCGTGATTTCCACCGTATGCTCGCCCAATTGCGCGGCAATGGTGCCAAACGCCCGCCCTACATCCCACGTGGCGTCAGCCAGCGGCTTGACGATTTTCTCAATCTGATCAGGGGTAGCCGACGTCGTAAAATCCAGATCATGCACCTTGCGACCCAGAAAGGCGTCACGAACCGGCCCGCCCACGAGAGCTAACTCAAAACCAGCTGTGGCAAAGGCCTCTGCGAGGCCCTTAATCGGCTCCTCGGAGGTGACGAGACGCAGTGTTTCCACGGCTTTCGCAACGCTCGACATAGTGTTCAGAGTCTAGACTCTGAACCATGCCAGCTCGGGGGACAGTGACACGCAGGCGTGGATAACTCAAGCGCCAGCGCAGCTTTCACCAATACCCGACGGCCCCTCGTGGCCCTCGGGGTGCTCCTTGGGCTGACCCTGTCACTCCTCGCCCCTGTTGACGCGACAGTCGCGAACGAAGAACGCTCTCAGGCCCGCGTGGACCTGATTGTTGATGCTGGCGGAATCATTGATCCCGCGTTGGGTGGCGCTTACAGTGTCCTGCTTCGCGCCGACGAAACGGGCACGCTCTCTACCGGAGACATTGTGGTCAGTCTTACCGAGGACCCTTTCACCAGTGAGGAACAGATCCGTCGCTTTCTTTCGGGGGACAGTGAACCCGTTGTGACGGAGATTGCCCAAGCGTCCAGTCCTGAAGTACCCCAACTCGAATCCCGGGAAATGATTTTTGGCTTCAACCCGGAAGTTCTGAGCGAACGGGTAGCCCAACAAGACGGCGACGATTCCGCACAACCAGGCATCTTTGGTCTTGAAGTCTCGTATTTCAATCCCGGCAACATGGTGCCGGGATTACGACAGCTGGTGGGGAGACAAATCCTCATCCTTGTCCCCGCGGGGACCGAGCTACGCCAGGCGTTGATTGCCCCCATCGTCACATTGACCACTTCGGCGACTGGCGGTCAAGCTCTGAGCCCTGGTGAGCTCCAGGCCCAAACGATCGAGGGTGGGGCGCTCAATCAAGTCACCAGCGCGCTAAAGGCTTTTCCCGCCACACTGGCCATCGACAGCAGGATTACGAGCTCCATCACGGTTCTGGGAGATCAAGCACCGCCTGAGTCGCTCGCGTGGGCGAGCACGTTGGGGTCCATTGGGCTAACCCAGTTTGCCTTGCCCTGGGCAGATGCCGACCCTCTGGCGACGCTCGCCATTGACACCCTCGTCTACGCAAAGCTTGGCGAATACCCGTGGGTACACGGTGACGCCATCAGCAACGATCAGCTCGCCACCCTTGCCACTCGCTCAGCTTCCGCGGTGCTTCTTTCGAGCAATAGCTTGCCTTCCGATCGAGCCGTCGTATCAGTGGGAGATGCGCGAATTATTCGCGTTGACGCCCAACTTTCCGGCCTGGCCACTGATGCTCTGCAAGCGCCCACCGTGTTGGAGGCGGAGGCGGACCTTCAACGCGCCCAAGGGATTATCGCTTACCGCGCTCTCACCGGAAATGATGAGGTCCTGGTGTTCAGCACCGGACGTTTGCCCGCCACCGCTATCGCCCCGAGGCTCGAGTCGGTGCTTGAAGGCTTTAGCTCGATGCGGCTGGCCACAACGGTGGCGGTCCCTCTGGGGGCGCCGGCCACGGAGACCCTGCCGGGCATCACGACCATTCCTCAAAGCCGCGAATGGCAGACCTTTGTGGGTGCTGTGAAGGCTCTCTGGGAAAGCGATGTCTCCTTTGCGACGATCGCCTCTGACCCCGGTGGAGTTGTCTTTAGTAGATGGAACAGATACCAAGCCCTGCTCTCCTCAACGTGGAGCGATAACCCCAACGGGTTAGTCAGTGAATGGGAGAGGGCTCAGCAGGAATCGCGCGATTTCCATAACTCCGTGCGAGTAGAGCAGGGCAGCGCCATCACGGTGCTCAGTGACCAAACCCAACTTCCGGTCACCATCATCAATGACTTAGCATCCTCTGTCGTAGTGTCTCTTCAGGTAAGACCGACCACAGGAATTCTTGCCGTGGAACAACCCGTCACCCAGGTGGAGATTGCACCGGGGTCATCGATACGCGTCTTTGTTCCGGTTCAGTCTCTGGCGAATGGATCCGTTCCGGTCGAGTTCAGTCTCCTCTCAGCAGGGGGGCAGATTGTCGGCGAGATTGTCACCATCCCGGTCACCATCCGGGCCGGGTGGGAGGGTGTCATCAGTTTTGCTCTCGCAGGCCTTGTCGGTGGAGTGTTCACCTTCGGCCTGATTCGCGCCATCCAACGACGTCGATCCTTGGTCGGGGGTGACGATGACGACACCGTCTGAGGAACATCGCGGAATAGGTCGCGCCAGCATGGTGCTCGCATCGGGGACCGTGGTGTCGCGGGTTCTGGGATTCATCAGCGCGATTATCCTCGCGCGGACCCTAGGGACTGTCGGGGCAGGTGCGGACACCTTCGCCTTGGCTAATCAGCTCCCCAACAACATCTACGCCATTGTGGCCGGTGGTGTTCTCAGTGCTGTTCTTGTCCCTCACATCGTGAAAGCCGGTCTAGACACAGATGGAGGGCAAAGCTTCATCAACAAGATTGTCACTCTCGGATTCGTGATTTTTTTCGCAGTGGCCGTGTTGGCGACCCTGCTCGCCCCCGCCTTGGTGGCTCTCTACGCCCAAAGTGGCGGTGATGGCGGACGGGGGTTCAGCCCTGAAGAGATTGCTTTGGCCGTGGCCTTTGCCTACTGGTGCCTTCCGCAAATCCTGTTCTATGCGCTCTATAGCCTGCTCAGCGAGGTCCTGAACGCCCGGCAAATCTTTGGACCCTTCACCTGGGCACCCGCGTTGAACAACATCGTGGCGATGACAGGGCTCGTTGCCTTCGGGTTTGTTTTCCCTGGTGCCGACACAGCAAACGCTCTCGCGTGGACATCTTCTATGGTCGCCCTGCTCGCAGGCTCTGCGACGGCCGGTGTCGCGGCCCAAGCCCTCATTCTTTTCCTTTTCTGGCGCAGAGCTGGCCTGAGCTTCCGTGCTGACTTCCGTTGGCGCGGAGTGGGGCTCTCCAACACCGGGAGGGCAGTGTCCTGGATGTTCGGGATGATTCTGGTCGCACAGTTGGCAGGGATCGTTCAAGCGAATGTGGCGTCGTTGGCCGCCGGAGGGGACGCTCCGAGTCTCGCCATTTTGCGTTTCTCCTGGTTGATTTTCATGCTCCCTCACTCGGTAGTGGCCGTTTCTCTCGCTACTGCCTACTTCACGCGAATGTCGACTCACGCACGTGATGGAGATGTCGCCGCAGTCCGGCAAGACTTCCTGGAATCTGTGTCGCGCATCGGGTTTTTCATGCTTCTCGCGAGTGCCGGCTTGATCGTGGTGTCACTGCCCTTCGCCCGACAGTTTGGGGGTGAGCCCGAGTCCATACAGGCGATGGCTCTCGTCATCACGTGCTATGCGTTGGGTTTGCTGGCTTTTAGCGTTCTCTTCGTTGTGCAGAGGGTCTTTTACGCTCTCGAAGACACACGAACTCCCTTTTTCCTGCAGGTGCTGCAGGCGACACTCTTTGTGTCGCTTGCCCTCGGGGTCTCAACGTTGCCGGTCACACAGATTGCTGTGGGGCTGGCGCTTTCCGCCAGTGTCGCCGGAAGTGTGCAAACTCTCGTGGCTATTGGCGTTCTCCGGCGCAAACTCGGCGGGCTCAGCATGGTGCCGCTGGTGTCCTCCCTTTCTCAGTTCGCAATGGCCGCCCTGCCCGCCAGCGCAACCGGTGTCGCTCTTCTCGTGGCTTTCGGAGGGATGGGCGGTGAGGATTACCTGACGGGGTCCGCCCTGTGGTCAGCCCTCGTGATGGTGATCATCACGCTCTCCATGGTGCTGGTCTACCTGGGGGCTTTGTTGCTTCTGCGAAACGCGGACGCCCGGGCTGTGGCCCGGCCCCTTCTTCGTCGTCTGCCGTTTACCCGGACGGGGAATACTTCCTCCTAGACTTGCGTTGCTAGCGGTGAAGGAAAGTGGGAAAAACCATGAGAAATGTCGTCATTATCGGTTCAGGGCCTGCTGGCTACACCGCAGCCATTTATGCGGCGCGCGCGAACCTCAACCCTTTGGTTGTTGCCTCCTCGGTGGAGTTTGGCGGCGATTTGATGAACACCACTGACGTGGATAACTTCCCGGGATTCCCCGAGGGCATCATGGGTCCGGAACTGATGACCCACATGCAGAAACAAGCTGAACGTTTTGGCGCCGAAATTATGTACGACGACGTGACCTCGGTAGAACTCGCCGGTCCGGTGAAGAAGATTTCCCTGGGCAATGGCGACACGGTTGAAGCCGCAGCTGTAATTGTCGCCACTGGCTCCGCATACCGAAAGCTCGGCATTCCCGACGAGGACCGCCTGAGTGGATATGGCGTCTCGTGGTGCGCCACCTGCGATGGCGCTTTCTATCGCCAGAAGGTTGTCGCTGTCGTGGGAGGCGGGGACTCTGCCATGGAAGAAGCCACCTTCCTCACCCGTTTCGCCGACAAGGTGTACATCATCCACCGTTCTGACAATTTGCGAGCTTCGGCGGTCATGCAGGAGCGCGCTCAGAATGACCCCAAAATCGAGTTCATTTTGAACGCCACAGTGGAGCACATCTACGGTGATGACCTGGTTTCCGGAATTGGCATCGTGGACACAGTCACCGGAGAAGAGAAGACTCTCGATGTTTCCGGGCTCTTCATCGCGATTGGGTCTGACCCCCGCACCCACGTTGTTCATGGTCAACTGGATCTCACCGGAGAGGGCACGATTGCTGTGGATGGTCGCACTTCACGAACCAACCTGGAAGGTGTCTTCGCAGCGGGAGACGTCATTGACCCGACCTACCGTCAGGCCGTGACGGCTGCCGGTTCAGGGTGCGTCGCGGCACTGGATGTGCAGCACTACCTCGAGTCACTGCCTCAGAAGCAGGCAGCCGCAAGCCATAGCGCCTAGAGCGCCCGATAACCCAAGGAGAAAAACATGAGTAGCGCACGAGATGTAACCGACCAGAACTTTGCCACCGAAGTACTCGCCAGTGAGAAGCCCATCATGGTCGACTTCTGGGCCGAGTGGTGTGGTCCCTGTCGCGCTGTCTCGCCAATTCTGGACCAGATTGCCACCGAGCACGCCGACAAGATTGACGTCGTGAAACTCAATGTGGATGACAACCCTGAAACGGCCATGAAGTACCAGATCACCTCAATTCCCACGATGAAGGTGTTCCGTGCGGGGGAGGTCGTCAAGACGGTCATTGGGGCGAAGCCCAAGCCAGCTCTTGAAGCAGACCTGCAGGAATTCCTGGCTTAAGACCCCATTTTCCTCAGATCCCGCGTATTCTGGGGGCTTCAGTGTCCCCAGCATCCAAGGTGTTCTCATGATGTCCTCCGGTTCGGGAATTTCCCTTGACCCGTGGTTTGACAACTATGCGGACCGCGCTGCAGGCCTGAGCGCCAGTGAAGTTCGAGCGCTTTTCGCTGTTGCGTCTCGGCCCGAGGTCGTGTCGCTGGCCGGGGGTATGCCCTTTGTCGCGGCTTTGCCTTTTGACAAAGTCCGGAGCTCTGTCGATTCTGTGCTCGCCAGCCAGGGACCCACTGCTCTCCAATATGGCTCAGGCCAGGGCCTACCTAGCCTTCGCGAGAGAATTCGCGACATCATGGCCGAAGAGGGTATTCGGGCGGGAGTCGACGACATTGTCGTCACTACGGGTTCGCAGCAAGGACTTGACCTTGTTGCAAAACTTTTTGTAAACCCTGGCGACGCGATCCTCGCAGAATCACCCAGCTATGTCGGCGCCATGGGTGTCTTTCGCTCCTACCAAGCGCGCGTCGAGCACGTGGAAATGGATGAGCACGGGATGGTCCCGGCAGCTCTCACGCAGCGCATTGAAGAACTTCGGGCAGCCCACGTTCCGATCAAGTTCCTCTATCTGATTCCGAACTTCCAAAACCCGGCCGGAGTGACATTATCGGCGTCTCGCCGAGTCGAAATCCTCGATATCGCCAAAGATAACGGGATTTTGATTGTCGAAGACAACCCTTATGGGTTGTTGTGGTTCGATTCCCCGCCCCCTCAAGCGTTGCGCAGCGTCGATGATGCTGGAGTCATCTACCTAGGCTCGTTTTCGAAAACCTTCGCTCCCGGTCTCCGTGTCGGGTGGGTCGTCGCCCCCCACGGAATACGAGAAAAACTCGTTTTAGCCTCAGAGGCAGCAATCCTGTCACCGAGCTCCTTCGCGCAAATGGTGTTGGCCGAATATTTTGAGTCTCACGACTGGAAGGGCCAAATTGACACCTTCAGGGGTGTCTATAGAGAGCGCCGAGATGCAATGACGGAAGCGCTGGCGACCTACCTTCCCGACATTACCCATACGAATCCTGCTGGGGGTTTCTACCTCTGGCTTACCCTGCCCGAAGGCCTCGACTCTAAAGACATGTTGCCTCGAGCCATCACCGAACTTGTTGCCTACACACCTGGCACCGCTTTCTTTGCCAATGGCGAGGGGCAACGTCACCTGAGGCTGGCCTTCTGCTATCCCGAGCCCGATTTCATCACCGAAGGTATCCGGCGGCTCGCGCGCGTCATCACTGAAGAGCGAGAACTCGTGGAGACCTTCGGGCCCGCCACCTCCGAGGTTCCCTTGGCCGCGAATCTCGAATCTCCACCACCCGAGGTGCTCTAGCCGTGGCCGACATGCCGCTGGTGCTCATCCTCTCCGGTGGGATTTCTCATGAGCGAGATATCTCGCTCAAATCCGGGCGAAAAGTGGCTGACGGGCTGCTCTCCCACGGCGTGAGTGTTGAGTTACGAGATCCGGATGGCTCTCTGATTGAGTACCTCGGCGAAAGCTCCCCCGAAGTAATCTGGCCGGTTCTGCACGGAGCATCCGGCGAGGACGGTGCACTACGCGCCCTGCTGGAGATGCTCACCATTCCCTACGTGGGGTCGACTGCAGATGCATCACGCATTGCGTGGAACAAGCCGGTGGCTAAGAGCCTCGTGGAGCGGGCTGGCGTGGCAACTCCACCATCGATTACCTTGTCGAGAGACGCCTTCAGGGAGTTGGGCGCCGAAAGTGTCCTGGAAACAGTCACCGCCAGCCTGGGTATTCCCCTTATCGTGAAGCCGGCCCAAGGCGGCTCTGCGCAAGGCGTGTCCTGGGTTGACTCGAGCGAAGACCTTCGCAAGGCCATGGTCCACGCCTTCACCTACTCTGACATCGCGTTGATTGAGAAACGCATCGTTGGTGTGGAAGTGTGTGTCCCCATCATCGACACCGGCGATGGCCCCCGGGCCATCCCCGCCGTGGAAATTGAACCGCTCTCTGGCCACTATGACTTTGAGGCTCGCTACACCGCTGGCGCTACCAGGTTCTACACCCCACCCCGTCTCGAGCAACCGATCCTCGACTCGCTCAGCACCATCGCGTTGGACGCTTTTAGCGCTCTGGGGCTCCGGGACCTCGCCCGCGTGGATTTCATCGTCGACTCTGATGGGCGGCCATGGTTCTTGGAAGCCAGCACTATGCCTGGCCTAACAGAAACCTCGAGCACAGCACTGGCTCTCGACGCTGCTGGCTATGACGTGGGCGGCGTTTACGGGGCCCTAGTAGAAGCAGCGCTCGCTAGGCGTTAAAGCCCGGCTCTCCCAGCTCACCGAGGATTCGATTCAAGTCCGCCACCGTCGCAAAGTCGATGGCCAACGTGCCCTTAGTTTTCGACAAGGTGATGTGAACGCGGGTGTTGAGGCGATCGCCCATCCGGTCGGCAATCTCATCGAGACCCTCGCTTCTCCTGCCACCACGGACTTTTTTGGCTCCCGGCTTTGACGCTTTTGCTAGGCCAGCCTCTTCCTCGGCCTGACGAACCGTCAAAGACTGTTGAACGATCTTGTTCGCAAGCTTTGACATACCGGCCGCATCGGGCATTGCTAGAAGGGCTCGTGCGTGTCCAGCGCTCAACACTCCTGCGGCTACCTTCTTCTGAACATCAGCAGGGAGGCGCAATAAACGCAACGTGTTGGTGACTTGGGGACGGGATCGACCCAGTCTGGTCGCAAGTTCATCCTGGGTAATGCCAAAGTCCGCGAGCAACTGCTGATAAGCCGAGGCTTCTTCCAAAGCATTGAGGTTCGCTCGGTGAAGGTTTTCCAGAAGAGCGTCGCGAAGCATGGCGTCGTCGTCCGTTTCTCGCACCACTGCGGGAATCGTGTCCAGGCCCGCCGCGGTCGCCGCGCGAAGGCGCCTTTCTCCCATGATCAGCTCGTAGGCGACAGCTCCTTCGGGCTGAGCGAGAGGCCTCACCACGATGGGCTGGAGAACTCCAAACTCCCGCACCGAGTGAATGAGTTCGTCAAGTTCTTCTTGATGGAATTCTTTCCTCGGCTGCTTGGGGTTCGGGCGAATACTGGTTGGCGGGACAGCGACAAGCGATGCCCCAGGAATGCTGACTAAGTCGCTAGCTTCAGCGCTGGAAGGAAAAAACACGTCGACCGGGCGCTCTCCTGTTGTGGGGGCGCCAGGAATCAACGCACCAATACCTCTGCCGAGTCCAGTTCTCTTCTGTGCCATTACTGTGGTGCTCCTCTGCGTGCAATTTCGAGGGCGGCTTCCTGGTAGGAAACAGCTCCGGGAGAGCTTTGGTCATACTCAATCACTGTCTGACCATAACTGGGCGCTTCTGACACGCGGACAGACCGGGGAATGAGCGCCTGGAGCGTTTGGTGGGGGAAGTGGGAGCGAACGTCCGAAACGACCTGGTGAGCGAGATTTGTCCGCGCATCAAACATCGTGAGAAGAATGGTGGACAAATTCAGGGCGGGATTGAGGTGTCCCCTAATCAGCTCTATGTTGCTCACCAGTTGGCTCACACCTTCAAGCGCGTAATACTCGCACTGGATGGGGATGAGTACCTCATTCGCCGCAACAAAAGCGTTGATGGTCAGAAGACCTAGGGATGGCGGGCAATCAATGAAGACATAATCAATACCCGACCCCGCCGGCGAATCGAGGAAAGCCTGGAGTGCCCTCTGGAGGCGATACTCCCGGGCAGCCATAGACACCAACTCAATCTCGGCGCCCGCGAGATCCAAATTAGAGGGAGCGCAGAGAAGCCGAGGGTTTTCCGGGCTTACCTGAACCACATCAGCCAATGCGGTGACGCCCACCACAACGTCATAGATGCTGGAAATATCGCCGTGGTGATCAATGCCCAAAGCGGTGCCCGCATTTCCTTGGGGATCAAGATCGATAACGAGAACTGTGCTGCCAAAGCGGGCTAGGGATCCCGCTATGTTGACCGCGGTGGTGGTCTTTCCGACCCCACCTTTTTGATTGGCCACCGTGAAAATTCTGGTGCGCTGGGGCTTCGGCGCCACAGCAGCAGCCAGAGCCGCCCGGCGTTGGCTTAAGTCAGCCAGCTCAGCTGCCAAGGGCGTGGACTGGTCAAACTGTGGCTGGGTCACCCGGACATTCCCTCCGATGTTTCACGTGAAACATTCGCTCTGATTTATCCCACTGTAGCCCGAAAGATCCGGGTTTCTTCGGTGTCGAATTCGGGTCCTGTAATCTCAATACTCGGGTTCGTCACGGACCACTTAACCAACACTGACGCTGCGTCGCGCACCTCATCTTCGACTTTCTGGCCCTTCATGAGGACTAGTTCACCACCGACCTTGAGTAACGGCGCCGCCAAGGGGACAAGGGTTTTCAGCGCACTGACAGCTCGCGCTGTCACACAGTCAGCAACGACGTGCCCGGCGGCCTCCTCTGCGCGCTCGTTTCTGACGACAACATTGTTCAGACCGAGACGTCCGGCCTCGTCCCTAAGCCACTGAGCGCGTCGCCCCAGAGGCTCAATGAGTATGCACTGAATATCGGGGCGCATGGCCGCGATCACGAGTCCAGGGAATCCTGCGCCAGACCCGATATCGATGAGGGTTCCAGCTCCAAGTTTGTGCGCAACCAAGGCCGAATTCAGAATGTGACGCGTCCACAAGCGATCCAGTTCACGAGGCCCAACAAGCCCGAGCTCTTCACCCCACTGGGCGAGATGCTCAGCAAACTGTCTTAGGGTCGGGAGAGCGTCTCCGCAGAGCTTTTTCGCTGCTGTTGGTTCTGGTTCAATCTCCGGATGTTTCACGTGAAACATTCCTACGCGGAGGCTGTGATGACCGTGTGGCGGTCCTTGCCTTCGCCTTCAGATCCAGACTGGAACCCGCGCTCGCCCACCATGTCGTGCACGAGTTTACGTTCGTAGCTGCTCATCGGGGGGAGTGCCGCAGACTTCGCACCATTTTCGATTTTCTCAATCGCAACCGTGACGAGTTTCTCGAGCTCGCGCTCCCGAGCTTCGCGAGATCCACCAATGTCCAAGACCAACCGAGCGAACTCGCCGGTCTTCTGCTGAACGGCCAACCTCGTCAAATCTTGCAGAGCACTCACGACATCGGGAGACGAGAGGGCATCAAGGTCATTAGTCTCAGCTGACCCGACCGTCACATAGGTGCGTTCCTGCTTGACCTCAATCTCGATATCGCCATCAAGATCGGCGATATCGAGCAGGTTCTCCAAGTAGTCAGCCGCTAGTTCTCCCTCGTCGGGGACAACAATCTCAGGGTCTTTCGTGGCCATCATTTCCTCTTCTTCTTTTTCTTAGAACGACTCTTGCCCTTGGGTTGAGGCCGTTGACCCTTGTCTTGCTCTTCCTCGGGCTCGTCATCTTCCTCGACCAGGACAATTCCTCGGCGCTCCCGCTTCTTAGCTAAGCGCGCTTCGCGAGCTTTATCCGCCTCGCTCCCCGGTGTGGGCATGTTCCGAATCACGATGAATTGCTGGCCCATTGTCCAAAAGTTCGACACCAGCCAGTAGACCATGACACCGAGTGGGAAATAGACACCCGAGAACAGGAAGACGAGAGGCAACATGTAGAGCAGGATGCGCTGCTGCCGATACATGGGGCTTTCCTTCATCGCCGGAGACTGATTCTTCGACATGATCTGAAGCTGAGTCACGAACTGCGATGCAGACA
>JAIOWW010000028.1 GCA_021741925.1 Pontimonas sp.
GGATCTCAACCTGGAGCGCAGTGCGATCATCGCCGACGCCGAGGAGCGGCTCACCCGAGATCTCAGAGATCGACGAGGCACCGAAGACTCGAATGCTGATGATCACCTGGCCGAGGTGATCAGTGAAATGCGACTGGTCAAAGATGACTATGAGATTGCGGAGCTCCAAGAGGCCGTTGCGGCAACCCATCGAGGCTTTCAGGACATCATTGACACGCTCCCCACAGCCATGGGACACCCGCGGGGAGAGCGCATCATCGAGGGGGCGTTCCACCAACGAGCAAGGCTCGAGGGCAACGACGTCGGGTATGGCACCATTGCCGCCAGTGGGTCCCACGCCTGTATCTTGCACTGGGTCACCAACGATGGCCCCGTGAAACCCGGGGATTTGTTACTGGTTGATGCCGGGGTCGAAAGAGATTCTCTCTACACCGCGGACATCACCCGCACCCTCCCGGTGTCAGGAACGTTCACCCAAACACAGCGTCTTGTCTATGACGCAGTGGTGGAGGCGGCGGACGCCGCGTTCCAGGTGGTCACGCCGGGTGCAATATTCCGAGAGATTCACCAGGCCGCAATGGCGGTCATCGCCAGGAAAGTGTCCGAGTGGGGTTTCCTCCCGGTGGACCTCGAGGAGGCCCTCTCTCCGGAGGGCCAACACCACCGTCGCTACATGATTCACGGCACCAGCCACCACCTCGGCCTGGATGTTCACGATTGCGCGCAGGCGAGACGTGACACGTATCTCGAGGGTGTGCTGGAGCCTGGCATGGTGTTCACCATTGAGCCAGGCCTGTATTTCCAGCCCGATGATGAGACCGTTCCCCCCGAGTGGAGGGGTATTGGCGTCCGCCTCGAGGACAACATCCTGGTCACCGAGACAGGGGCGCTCAACCTTTCGGCAGCGATTCCTCGCACCGCCAGCGAGATCGAAGCCTGGCTTCGCGCCTAGCCTCGATACACTGGGAGTCGCCAGCGGGAGTGGTGAAATTGGCAGACACGCAGGATTTAGGTTCCTGTGCCTTCGGGCGTAAGGGTTCAAGTCCCTTCTTCCGCACTGGGTGTCACGTCGCGCGGAACCGATAGGGGTTTCCACAGCACTTCATGAGCGATGGTGTTGCGTGTTGCGCACTGTGCTACGGTCGTGAGATGATTGTGTCCATCCGCCATAAAGGCCTGAGGAGGTTCTTTGAAAAGAGTGAGACGTAAGGGGTCGGAGCTCATCACCACCGAAGGCTTAGGCTCCAACTCGCTGCACTTAACACGGCACGCACAATCGAGGACATGGATGTGCCAGGGTGGCGCCTCCACCGGCTCAAGGGCCCTAAACCCACTGTGTGGTCAATCACAGTAGACAAGAACTGGAGACTAACTTTCGAATACCGAGACGGAAATGTTTTTCTCCTTGACTATAAGGACTATCACTAATGTCAGATTCACTCGCGATGCATAACCCTCCTCATCCAGGAGAGTTCCTCTCCGATGTTTACCTGGAACCCTCCGGCATGAGCATTCGGGAGTTTGCGGGAGGCCTGGGAGTAACACCCTCAACACTCCAGCGACTCCTCAAGGGTTCGCATGGAGTGAGCCCAGAGATGGCTCTTCGGCTGTCTGTTGTGGTGGGACGCTCTCCGGAGAGCTGGCTAGCGATGCAGGATGCCTGGGATCTCTGGCAGGTGCGCGAACGTGTGGACGTCGGGGATCTCACGCCGTTGAGCATTGCTCGGAAAGCGCCCTAGCTAAGCCTGGTCAACGCGGCGTCGTCAGACCATGAACAGCACGAGAGAGGCTGCCATCACCGCCATGCCGGCAATCATGCCGTAGATGGCGAGATGGGCATTGCCGTATTGGCGTGCAGCGGGGAGAAGGCTGTCAATCGAGATATAGACCATGATTCCCGCCACCACCGCAAACACGATTCCTAAGACTTGGTCCGTGATGAACGGCTGGAGAATCGCGTAGCCAATGATGGCTCCAATTGGCTCCGCAAGCCCGGAGAGCGCACCAAAACCAAACGCGAGCTTACGATTCCGCGTTGCGTAGTAGATCGGGACGACCACCGCAATGCCCTCAGGGATGTTGTGAATGGCTATCGCCATGGCAACCGAAATCCCCACCTGCGGATCGTCGAGGGTGAGGAAGAACGTGGCCATTCCTTCGGGAAAGTTGTGCAACGTCACGGCCAGCGCCACCCCCAGACCCGCCTTGAACAACAAACCCTCGGAAACCAAGACGGGTCCTTCCTCTCCCGGAAGCTTCGTCTGTGGGTTGGTCAGCTCAGGATGCTCAAGATCGGGGATGAGCCGATACATCAGCGCCATCCCGGCCAGGCCCGCCAAAAAGGCTCCTGCGGTCGTCATTGCTCCCGCAACGTTCCCCGAGCCCTGCGTGATGTAGTCCCCTGCTTTGGGAAGAATCTCGACGAACGAGACGTAAATCATGACCCCGGCAGAAAAACCCAGGGCCACCGCCAGGAAATGGCGATTCGTGTGCTTTGCGAAGAGCCCCACACCGGCCCCCACGGCAGTGGCTAAGCCGGCACCGAGCGTCACGAGAAAGGCAAAGGCGACCGCAGATTCCATGGTGCTCTGACAGTATCAGCGCAGTTGTCCAGGTCCCTCATTCCACCCCGAGAATCCACCACAGCCCGAGCATTCTCGGCGGGTCGACCGGGATTCCCCCACACTGCGAGGATGATTCCCCTCGCCCTCCTGCTCGTGCTGCTGCCTGCCCCACCCGATGCGACCTGGGATTGGCCCACGGAAGGTGATCACAGAGTTCTGCGAGATTTTCGCGCACCCAACTCTCCCTGGGGTCCAGGCCACCGTGGTCTCGATCTGTCGGCCTCACACCCCAACATCGTCGCCCCCGCGAACGGTGTTGTGAGCTTTAGTGGGCTGGTTGCCACCCGCGGTGTGCTGACCCTTCGAACCCCGGAGGGAATACTGATCAGCATGGAACCGGTGGAGTCTCTGGTGAAGCTGGGTGAGCAGGTGGAGGCCGGTGACCTGATCGCTAGAGTCCAACCCGGTCATTGCGCTCAGTTGTGTCTCCACCTCGGACTCAGAGAGGATGGCGAGTATCGCTCCGCGAGACGTGAGCTGGGGATTCTCCAACGCAGCGTTCTGCTGCCACTGGGCGACTACGCCCGGGGATGAGCCTGCTGGTATGCCTCGGTGAGGCGCTCGTGAGAAACGTGGGTATAAATCTGCGTGGTGCCCAGTGACGCATGGCCCAGCAGCTCCTGAACGCTGCGCAAATCAGCTCCGCCATCGAGCAGGTGAGTGGCGGCAGTGTGACGCAGGGTGTGCGGTCCAAGAGGTCCCACCCCGGGTATGTCGGCGAGAAGCGTTGCCACAACCTGATACACGCTGCGCTGACCCAAGGGTTTTCCTCGAGTGGAGAGGAACACGAGTGAACTCTGACCATCGCCCAGGAGTGCCCCCCGCGCATTATCGAGATAGCGACGCAGTGCCGACACTGCGGGCGCCCCGAGCGGCACCATCCGCTCCTTGTTGCCTTTACCCACCACCCGCAGGATGCGGGAATCGAGGTCGGCTCCCTCGAGGAGTAGCCCGACCAGTTCGCTCACACGGATTGCGCTGGCATAGAGGACCTCTACGATGGCGAGATCCCGGATCGCCACAGGATCACCCGTGTCGGCGTGAACCTGCAGAGACTGGAATATCTCCTCCATGTGACGTCTGGTCAATACTCGGGGCAAAGACCTGGACGCTCCCGGGGCGCGAAGTCGAATCCCAACATCACCATCGGTGTGACCTTCGCGAGCCATCCAGGCGGTGAAGCCTTTGAGTGCGGAGACTTTGCGACGCAAAGATGACCCCGCCATACCTCCCTCGGCCATCGACCACACCCAGGATCGAGCAAGTTCAGCATCTACCTCGCTCTGATTCTCCACTCGCTGTTCCCCGGCAAAGGCCACGAACTGCAGAATGTCTTTCCCGTAGGCAGTCAGCGAGTTATCGGAGAGCTGCCGGGAGCGCTCGAGGTAATCCAGGTAGCTGTGAGCAACCTTGAGCAAGCTCATAACTCAGAAACCAGATTGTTGCTCATCGGATTGCCGATTGAACTCAGAATTCTTGTTGCTAAACATCTCGCGACGCTCCTGGGGAGACATGCTCTGAATGAGAGATCGGTAACTCGCCTCGTAGGACGCTAGTTCCACAGTGTCGTCCATCGGCACCAGGGAGAACACGACCCGATCCGGATAGACATGGACGAGGGACGCTGAGAGGGAATCGGCCTTAGCCGACAAGATCTTGGCGGAATCTGCAACCAAGTCAATGTTGTAACAGGATGCTGCGGAGACCGAGACCGGGACTCCAGCGAAGGTAGAAAAGGTGGAGTAGTGGAGGTGCCCTGCGAGGATCCCCCGGACGTCAGTGCCCCTCACCACGTCCGCAAGCGCAGCTTGATCGTCCAATTCGATCAAACCCATGAGATCAATAGGCGTGGGAATCGGGGGGTGGTGAAGTGCGAGCAGTGTTCCATGGGGCGCAGGAGTTGCCAACTCTTCACGTAACCAAGTCCGCTGAGCCTCAGTAATTTCCCCATGGTGATAGCCAGGCACAGTCGAATCCACCACGATGAGTCGAAGGTCTCCCAGCATGACGACCCGATCCCTGGTCTCCATGGTGGGGTCTTCGCGCCAGAGTATTTCGGTGAAGGGCTCTCGCTCATCATGGTTACCCATCACCCAGATCAGCTCGGCGTCCAGTTTTTGGGCCCAAGGCTCAATCAGGTCACGCAAGCGCTCATACGCATCCGCCTCAGCACGATCGGCAAGGTCCCCCGTGAATACCAGAGCATCGATGGTCATGTCGCTGGCGTGTAGACGCTCCATCAGCTGGCGAAGTGGGCCATCGGAGTCAATCTGATCGTAAAGTTTGCGGCCCGAACCCAGGAAGTGGGTATCGCTGAGGTGTACAAGGATGTGATCAGCTGGGGGGTGTTGACTGAAGGCGGTCATCGTGCTCTCTGACTTCTACATTTTTGTGGTGTTAGGCGACTTGGGGAGTAACCAGCGAGAGTTCCGCCGGGTCAGTCAGAACAATCGCACCACACTCTCTGTAGATTCGCCAACAGCCTGCCGAGAGTGTGTCATGCCATGACCCAGGCACAACCCCCACATGTCGCCCTATGGACGCGGCGTGATACCCCACACTAATCGCTCCAGAGCGATATTCGGCCTGGACAATGACGACTCCTGCCCCTAGAGCTGCCACCAGTCGGTTACGCGCCAAAAATCGACTCATCGTGGGCTCGACGGTGCAGGGCGCCTCCGACACGAGTGCGCCTCGCTGGAGTAGCCGAGCGAACAGAGAAGCATTGTCGGGTGGATAAGTATTCTCAAGTCCTCCCGCCATGACAGCAACGCTGATTCCCCCTCGGTTGACCGCCCTTCGATGGACGTCCGTAGCAATTCCTCTCGTCCCACCACCGACGAGTGCCAAGCCCCGCTCGAGAGCGACGTCGGACACTGCAAGTGCAGCCTGACGGCCAGCGCGCGATGGTGTCGAGCTGCCGACAATCGCCACAGCCTGTGCCGCCATAGCCTGGTGCAGGCTCCCTTTCACCCAGAGGGTCGTGGGTCCACGGTGGCCCAGATCAGCCAGTCCTTGAGGCCACCACGGGTGATCCGGTGATATCGCGCTAATCTCGTGGACCGCTTGGGTCTCCAACGCAAGGCGCACACGAGCGGGCGAGTAGCGAGCTCGATACTCAGAGAGCTTTTGGGGCAATGCGCGCCACTGCTCGGTGCGGGCCGAGAGTCTGTCCTGGAGCCCTCGCAGCGCGGTGGGGTGGAGCACCATGTCGAGTGCCTCTCTGGCGCCCAGTTCGTGGTGCAAATGCCAGGCAAGAACATCCGCCGGTTCCGCCATCAACCCCCAGGCAGTCCTCGCGCGCAACTCGTGTGCATCCATAGCCACAGAGTGACAGAGCGCACTGGGGCCCCGGGATTATTGCCATAACACGGGAAGATATCCCGGCGCAGTGGAGTGGTGGACAGTTACTCGTCGAGGGCTAGTTCTTGGGGAAGTTTCAAGTCTTTACTGCCGAGCTCTTCCACGTTCACATCTTTGAAGGTGAGAACGGTGACGTTGCTGACGAAGCGGTCCGAGCGGTAAATATCCCACACCCACACGTCATTCAGCGTGAGCTCAAAGTAGAAATCGTTGCCGCGCTCTTTGACCTCTCGGGTCACCTCGTTCGCGAGATAGAACCTGCGTTCTGTTTCCACGACATAGCGGAACTGGGACACAATGTCCCGGTATTCGCGATACAGGGCAAGCTCGGCTTCCCGGTCGTAGTCGTCAAAGTCGTCAGAGTCCATTGCACCCGAGTCTAAAGGGCAAAAATGTCCTCGCTATTTCTTTATCCACGACGCCCGATGTAAGGGGGTAATGCCGTGCTGGGCAATCGCCTCCAGGTGACCTTTCGAGCCATAGCCTTTGTTGCTCGCAAAGCCATATTCGGGATAGCGCTCATGGTGGGCAATCATCGCCTCGTCACGATGGACCTTGGCAAGCACAGAAGCCGCCGCAACGGAAACACAGTCCCGATCTGCTTTAGTCCGGGTGACGACTCGCAGGGGGTGAGGCAGGTGGGGTGTCACAAAGTCGTGGGATCCATCCAGCAAAAGAACCGCACTGCCTACTGCCACCCCTTGCTGAGCCAAGGCGAGCAGACCTTGCACCACCGCGTGAGAAAGTGCGCGCTGGATTCCCTCCTGATCAATAACCTCAGCGGAGGACTCCCCCAGCGCATGCTGGGGGAAAGTGTCTCGCAGTGCATTGGCCAGAGGTCCGCGCCGTTTCTCGGTAACCGCTTTGGAGTCATAGAGACCCTCGGGCCACTCGAGAATGTCGGGAGTCCAGACCACAAGCCCCGCCACGACAGGACCCGCCAGCGGGCCTCGTCCGACCTCGTCACAGCCAATCACGCTGGTGAAGCCTTGGGCCACCAGCTGGTTTTCCATTTCGAGTGTGGGCTCTACTCGAGGAATGGCAGAGCCTCTTTCACCGTGACCCCCATGAACGTCTCGGGGTAGTTCGAAAGCCAGGCCCAGCGCTCTTGTGGCCAGGAGATCACAATGGCTCGTCCCACCACGTTCTCCAACGGAACAAAGCCGCCACCGGGCTTGTCCATGTTGCGCCTCGAATCTGCAGAGTTATAGCGGTTATCCCCCATCACCCAGAGTGCACCGTCGGGGACAACGACCTCGAAATCGTTGGAACTCACCTTGGTGACGCCCTCAGGCAACGAAACATAGGGCTCCGACAAGGGCGCCCCATTGACGCTCATAGCCCCCAGCTCATCGCAACAGACCACAGTGTCACCGGGGAGCCCAATCAGTCGCTTCACCAAGTGCTCGTTGTCATCAGGGCCCGACAACCCGACAAATACCGACAACCCGTCGAGTAGTCGGGTCAGCGGATCATCCTCACTGACCCCAGTTTGGAGGGAGAGCCACCCGCCGGGATCGACAAAGACAATCACATCACCTCGGCTGAGCTCCAGCGGACCACCATGTAGCTGCGAGACGATGATGCGGTCATCCCGAATCAGTGTCGAGTCCATCGAGTCGGTGGGAATAAAGAACGAGCGAATCAAGAACGTCTTGATGAGGAAGGACACCACGAGAGCCGCAACCACAATGATGACGGCATCGCGCAGGAACACTCCGAGCATGCGTCCCACAGAACGCTGAGACTCAGCCACGAGCTTTGACCTGGTGCACCCTACAGTTCCGCTCTCTCGCTCACGCTTAACGTTTGTCAGTGTAGGCGGAGTGCCCAAGGGAAGTGCTTAGGATTCGCGCTTCTCGCGAATCTTGGCCTTCTTGCCTCGCAAGGAACGCAGGTAGTAGAGCTTCGCACGACGCACGTCACCGCGGGAAACAACCTCAATATGGTCGATGACCGGGGAGTGCAGCGGGAACGTGCGCTCCACACCGACCTGGAAACTGATCTTGCGCACGGTGAAGGTTTCCTTCACACCGTGGCCGGAGCGACCAATTACGACGCCCTGGAAAACCTGGATACGCGAGCGGTTACCTTCCACAATGTTCACGTGAACTTTGAGGGAGTCTCCGGGGCGGAAGTCAGGAATATCGGACTTGAGGGAGGCTTGGTCAAGAAAATCAAGCGTCTGCATGATGGTGTCACTCTCTGCGCTGACCACAGGTTCATGCGCACTAAGGCTGGAACTATGCCGTCCACCGGATGGTGGTGCGCTACTCCCCTGTGGCAGAGGCGCCAGCTGGCACAAGCGCTTAGTCTGCCACAAAAACGACTCATATTCCACCGGAAAGCCTTAGGCTAGGGCGCACACACGGGACCAGGATGAGAGCATGAGCGAGAGCCCCACCACATTCAGCGAGAACAATGACTTACGCACCATTCCGGTGCAGCGTCGCAGTACCGACCGGATGAATGCACTCTTGGATGCCGCCGCCGTCTTGATTGATGAAGAGGGCATCGACGGGGTCACGACAACTGCCGTGGCGTACCGCTCACGATCGTCCGTCGGAGTTCTCTATCGCTACTTCCCAAACATCGATTCGTTGCTGAAAGCTCTCGCGCAGCGCAACATGCAGCGATACCTCGAAATGGTGGCCGAGGGATCTGACCGAACACCTGATATCCCCTGGTCTTCCTGGGACAACACGCTCGACTCCTATGTGCACATGTTCCGCCACGAGCCAGGCTTTCGAGGGCTGCGCTTTGGTGACATCATCTCCGATCGCTTTCTCGATGCTGAGCAATCCAACAACACCGTGATTGCGCGGGCATTCGCCGAGCAGGTCTCCGAAACACACAGCATTCCCGTCACACAGGAGATGTTGTTCCACCTGGAAGTGGGCGTGAATATGGGATCCGCCATCATTCACCGCGCCTTCCTCCATGACCCCAAGGGTGAAAAACGCTTTATTGAGCATGCCCGAGAGTTCATCGGCAACTACCTCCGCACCTACCTCCCCATCTCCTCTTCGTGATCCCCCGGCATTCTTCGGGAACGATCGAGCGAATGCGCCCCGTGGGCGCTTTCGTCGCCGGCGTGCTCACCCAGGTTTCCCAGGCTGCTAAGCCCGGCGTCAACCTTGTGGAGCTTGACGCTCTCGCCCACGATCTCATTCGCCAGGCCGGTGCGACCTCCTGCTATATCGACTACCACCCCTCGTTTGGTGGCTCTCCGTTTGGCAAAGTGATCTGCACCTCCGTCAATGACGCGGCACTGCACGGCCTTCCCCACGACTACGCTCTCCAGGCCGGGGATCTTCTGTCCCTCGATTTCGCTGTGAGCCTCGAAGGGTGGGTCGCCGACTCAGCCGTGAGCATGATCGTGGGCGGCGAAGGCCAACCAGAGGATCAACGCCTGATTGACACCTGCGAGAGGGCCCTGGCTGCGGGGATTGCCGCTGCCGTTCCCGGAAATCGTTTGGGAGATATCTCTGCTGCCATTGGTGCGGTGTCCAGAGCAGCCGGTTTCTCGGTGAACACTGATTTTGGCGGTCACGGTGTGGGTCGGACCATGCACGAGGATCCCTCCATTCCCAATGACGGCACTCCGGGAACAGGCCCGGTCCTGAAACCAGGGATGGTCTTTGCCATTGAGCCCTGGTTGATGCACGGCACTGATGAGATCTACACAGCGGAGGATGGCTGGACACTAATGAGCGCGGATGGCTCCCGCTCCGCTCACGTGGAGCACACGGTGGCAATCACCAAGAATGGACCCTTGGTACTGACCGAACGGTCCTAGTCCTCGACCAGGTCGGGACGCACACGCTGGGTGCGCTCCTGAGATTGTTCCTCACGCCAGGCACGAATAGCTTCGTGGTTGCCTGAGAGGAGAACCTCAGGGACCTCAAGACCCCTCCAGGAGCGCGGTTTCGTATACGAGGGATACTCCAGCAGCCCCTTTTCGTGGCTTTCCTCCACGAGCGAGTCAGGGTTGCCCATAAAACCCGGCAACAGGCGCACTGTGGCTTCGATCATCGCCAGCACCGCGACTTCTCCGCCATTCAAGACATAGTCTCCAAGACTCACCTCAAGAACCCGATGCGTGGTGCTGTAATGATCAATCACTCTCTGATCAATTCCTTCGTACCGTCCGCACGCGAACACCAGGTGGGAGGCACCCGAGAGCTCTGTGGCAAGGCCCTGGGTGAAGAGTTGACCTGCAGGACTTGGCACAATCAGCCACGAATCTTCCTGCAGCAAACCATCGAGCATGGTTCCCCACGGTTCAGGGCTCATCACCATGCCCGCGCCACCGCCGAAGGGACTGTCGTCGACACTCTTATGGACGTCGGTGGTGGCATCGCGGAGGTCATGAACGCTGACATCCACCAGTTTGTTCTTCGCTGCTTTGCCCAGTAGCGACAGCTCCAGCACATCGAAGTAGCTGGGGAAGATGCTGACGATGTCTATTTTCATGACTCGTCAGGAATACTCTCGAAGAGACCTCCCGGTGGGGTGATCTCCACCACACCGGTGTCGATATTGACCACAGGGACAAAGTCCTTCACAAAAGGCAACAACACTTCGGAGCCATCCGCCGTGATGACTAAGAGATCCTGTGCTGGGAAATGCTCCACACGGGCAACGGTGCCCACCTCCACACCACCTCGGACTACTCTCAAGCCGACCAGCTCGTGGTCAAACCAGGCGTCCTTCTCTGTAGGCCTGGATGAGGGGTCGTGCTCCACCCACAAGATTGCCTTCACCAACGACTCTGCTGCGGTGCGGTCCTCCACGCCCTCAAAGAAGGCCACCGGAGACGCGTTCACCTCACGCACACTCGACAGGGTGATTTTCTTGCCGAACCAGGGAGAATCCTGGGGAACCTGAAGAGTGAACTCATTGCCCGGAGCAAATCGCAGCTCCGGGTCATCGGTGTACACCTCGAGCTTGAGTCCACCCTTGAGGCCGTGGGCCTTAACGAGACGGGCAACCCTCAGCTCCACCCGCTCCGGCTTGGGCGCCGAGGGTTTGGAGGTCTCAGACATTAGGAGTCTGTGTCGACGACGTCGACCCTGACCTTACGGCCACCGGCCAACGCGTTGATGACGGTTCGCAGCGCTTTAGCGGTGCGGCCTTGACGACCAATCACGCGACCCAGATCATCCGGGTGGACCCGGACCTCAATGAGCTCACCACGTGGGGTGTCTATAACGCTCACGCTGACCTCGTCCGGGTTATCAACGATTTCCCGGACGAGGTGATTCAGCGCGCGATCCAACATTGCTACTTGGTCTCCTCAGCGGGAGCCTCGTCAGCAGGTGCCTCTTCAGCTGCAGGGGCTTCCTCTGCGGGAGCCTCATCTGCGGGAGCTTCGGCAGCAGGTGCCTCTTCATCTGCAGGGGTCTCCTCTGCGGGAGCCTCTTCAGCGGGAGCCTCTTCAGCGGGAGCCTCTTCAGCAGCAGGAGCTGCGTCCTCAGCAGCAGGAGCTGCGTCCTCAGCAGGTGCAGCGGCTTCGGCAGGTGCCTCGGCAGCCGGAGCCTCAGTGGCTTCAGCAGGTGCGTCAGTTGCTGCGTCAGCTGCGGGGGCTTCAGCAGCTGGTGCCTCTTCGACTGGCTTCACCGTCTTGGGGCGAAGGACAGGCTTCTTCTTCGTGTCTGCCTTGAACTCAGGCTTGGGCTCAGCAACCTGAACGGTGCTCTTTGCGCCCTTCTCACCTTTGAACTGACCCCAGTCGCCGGTCAGCTTGAGGATCGCTGCGACCTGCTCGGTGGGCTGTGCACCCACGCCGAGCCAGTACTGAGCGCGCTCAGAGTTGACCTCGATGACCGAAGGGTTCTCCGTCGGGTGATACTTGCCAATTTCTTCAATGACGCGACCGTCACGCTTGGTGCGTGAGTCAGCGACAACGATGCGGTAATACGGCGCGCGGATTTTTCCCATGCGCTTCAAACGAATTTTTACAGCCACGTTTCTCCAAGTAGATGAGTAGTCATAACAGCCGACGATTACGTGGGGACACAATCGACAGGACGTCTAAGGGGGAGCTCAAGCGCCAGATAGAGGGT
>JAIOWW010000029.1 GCA_021741925.1 Pontimonas sp.
CCAGGCGAAAAATGGTGCGAGGTGCCCTGGCGCACTACATAGGACCTGAGCGAGTCAGTGACCTGATCGCCACAGCCGGGCTCAGCCCTGAAGCCCGTGGCGAGCAGTGGACTCTGGAGGACTTTGTCGCACTCGCCCGAGTGGTGATGTCCTCGTGAAGAAAGTACGAGGACCCTCGACCTCCTGGATTCTGCTGGGGGTCCTCGGTGGTGGGCTGCTCGGAATCTATGCGCCCTGGGAGAGTGACATTCTCGTGGGACTGCAGTGGGCGGCTCTTGCCCTCATGGTGTTCTTGGTCGTGGTGTCGCTGCCCTTACTCTCAGTCGGTCGAGCCATCGCTAAACCCAGGGTGCTCGTGGCACTGTTTGCGGTGAACCTCGTGGTGGTTCCTTTGGTGGCCTTTGTGCTCTCCCGTGTGGTGTTTCAAGTCCCTGAACTACAGGTGGGGTTGCTCCTGGTGCTGCTGGCACCCGGTGTGGCGCTCTCGTTGACCACAGCCCATGAAGCCGGCGGCGATGTTGAGAGTGTGCTCGGGGCAAAACCCCTCCTCTTTGCCGGGCAACTTGTTATTGTCCCGCTCTACACAGTGTTTCTCTCCGGGGGAGCTCTCGGGTTTGCTGACCTTCCGCCGACCTTTGCGGTGATCGCTGGCATCATCGTGGCGCCCACCGTTCTGGCGCTTGCCCTCCAGCGGGGGATGACGAGATCCGCTGCGCTTGCGGGATCACGCAGCGCTCTCACGCAGGCTCGGGTTCCCGTGATTGCGGTGGCGGTGGCGCTCGTTCTGTGGAATCAGGTTCCTAACCACCTGGAAGAGCTCGAAGAGCTCTACCGGGTGGTGCCACTGTTCTTTTCGTTCCTGGTGCTCCTGGCACCGCTCGGACTCTTGGCAGGAATTTTGGCAAGCCTCACCATCCCGGAGAAGCGCGCCATCATGATTGTGGGAGCTGGCCGTGGTGGCGTCATCATGTTGCCGATCAGCCTCGCTCTTGACCAGGACGTGTGGGGGCTGGTTCCCCTGGTCGTCATTACGCAACTGACCCTCGAGGTCATCGGCATGATGGTCTATCGCACCATCGTCCCTGAGCTCGTTCCCTCGGACGCTCGCTAAGCCAGCACTAACCACAGCGCGATACGCTCGTCGAATGGCACACGTCACCGTCAAGGCTCCCGGAAAAATCAATCTGGCCTTGCATGTGGGACCCCTCGAAGCATCGGGGTATCACGACCTGATGAGCGTGTTTCAGGCCGTGGACGTGTGGGAAACACTCACCGCCGAAGACGCTTCCGAGTTCTCCCTCACGGTCAGCGGCGATGTCGTCTTGGATGAGATTCCCCTCGATGAGAACAACCTGGTCATCAAAGCGGCCAGGGCGGTGCAGCGCGTCAGTGGGTTCGAGGGCGCTGCAGCGTTCCACATCGACAAAAAGGTCCCTGTCGGTGGAGGAATGGCGGGTGGTTCGGCAGATGCCGCCGCGGCGCTGGTCGCCGTCGATGCCCTCTGGGGCACAAAGCTCTCGCAGGTGCAGCTCCTGGAGCTTGCCGCGGAACTGGGATCCGATGTGCCTTTCTCTCTCGAGGGCTACACCCAGATCGGGCGAGGGCGAGGGCACCTGTTGGAGCCGGTTGACTCTTTGCCCTTCCACTGGGTCATCGTCCCCCAGACCCTGCACCTTTCCACACCCCTGGTGTACTCGACTTTGGATGGATTGCGTGGAGAGAGTGCGCCAGCAGTGCCCTCGGCCCCCTCACAGGGACTAGTCGATGCTCTCTTCGCCGGAGACGCCCACGCGTTAGCGGGTGAACTGGTTAATGATTTGGCCGCTCCAGCGATCAGCCTTGCCCCGCAGATTCAGAGCGTTCTTGACAGGGGAACCACTCTCGGCGCTGTGGCTGGAATGGTCTCTGGCTCCGGTCCAACGTGTGTTTTCTTGGCGGAAGACACCCAGCATCAAACCAGGCTCGTCGATGGTTTCCAGGGCGAGGGTTTCCACGCGCTAGGAGCTAGCTCTCCTGCGCGGGGAGCTCATCTTCTGCGGAACTAGGGTCCTTCTGGAACACGCTCACCAACACCAAATAGATCGCGCCTGCGACCAAAAAGATGTCGGCAACATTGCCGACAAAGAACCCGGCATAGTCGATGAAATCGACGATATGACCGACGGCGAAGCCGTCTTCACGAAATAGTCGATCGCCCAGGTGACTGATGGCGCCGCCCAGTAGTGCTGCCACACCGATTCCCCACCAGACGTTGGGAACCCGAAGGGCAAATATGGTCAAACCGATGACGGCGGCGCCGGCAAGGATGGTCAAAGTCCAGGTGTAATCTGCGGCAAGACCAAAGGCGGCACCGGGGTTATAGACAAGGCGCCACCCCAGAAGGTCGCCGATGATCGGGGTGTACTCTCTGAACTCCAGCGTTGTCTCTGCCCACCACTTCGTGGCCTGGTCCACCACCACAATGAGCACCGCAGAAATGCCAATCCACCATCGAAGGGTCGGGCTTGATGCAGTGGCAGTGCTCACAGTGTCTCCTGGCGTTTGGCAACCCCAGCAGTATTCCATGCAGGAGTGAAGGGGCAGTTCACGCGTGAGTGCTGTGTCCGGGCAGCAGCCGTGTCAGGAGCGCATGCACCACGGCTCCAATGACGATGCCCCAGACAAGATCGAGCGCCACTACGGCGAGTGCTGTCACCACGAAGCCTGCTCGCTCCGGCCAGGTTGTTCGTAGCGATTCCATGATGGAGCGCGGGTTGGCGATGCGCCAGGAGGTTCCCAGAAGAATGCCTCCCAGAACGGCGATGGGAATGACGCTCACCACCGAGGACAGCGCGAGGACAAAGACGAGAAGAGCCGCGGAATGGGTGACCGCCGCCACTCGGGTGCGAGCACCTGCGCGAATATTGACGGAGGTCCGTGCGATTGCTCCTGTAGCCGGCATACCACCCATGAGAGAAGCCGCACCGGTGGCAATTCCTTGGCCGATGAGTTCGCGGTGTGGGTTGAAAGGCACGGGGAGCTCATGGTCACGACGGTGGACCATGGAGTCGCCTACTCGAGCGGAGAGCAAGGACTCGAGTGCTCCTAGGAATGCCACAATGAGAGCAGCCCAGAGGAGACTGGGCAGAGGAATAGTTGGCCAGGTTGTCGCCACCTGGAAAAGCTCTGAGGATGGAATTTCCCCGATGGTGCGGACGTTGAGACCGAGTCCCACGACCAGGGCGCTCACGAGAACCAGAGCGGCGGCACTGGCCGGAATCTGAATGCGAACTCTCAACCTGCGCATTAGGTGTGGCCAGGCCATCTTCAGTGCCACTGTCAACACCGCAATTGCAATTGACACTCCATGAAGAGGGTGGCTAACGGTGTAGGTCAGGCTTGACCAAGCATTGTTGAGCGTTTCTCCGCCCTCACCTCGAGGAACATCGAAAACGAGCGGAATTTGTTGGAGAGCGATGATGATGGCGATTCCGAGAGTGAAACCCTCCATGACGGACCAGGGAATCTTCTCGAGGAGATTCCCTGCCCGAAGAATGCCCATGAGCACAATTGCTGCTCCGGCGATTACCCCAATGGGAACGAGAGCGGACACCCCAAACTGTGCGATGAGCGGCACGAGCACGACAGTCATGGCGCCTGTAGGGCCGCTGATCTGGTAGCGAGAACCTCCCAGGACTCCGGCGATCACCCCCGCCACGATGGCCGTCACCAATCCTGAGGCTGGCCCTGCGCCGGAGGTCTCCCCAAAACCCAACGCGAGGGGGAGCGCGACAAGCGCGACCGTGATGCCAGCGATGACATCGAACCTAAAGTTCGTCCTTGTGTAACTGCGCAGTCGCGAAAGACGCCCTACCATTAGCGGTTCTCTACGTTGAGGCTCAGCGAGCGAAGAGCCCTGGCAACCGTGGCTTGTTCCCCAGGGGCTAGCGCCGTAATCAGGGAGTTTTCGGCCTCGATCAGGGTCGAAAAAGCCAAATCGACGGCGTCTCTACCGGAGGGCATCAAGCGCACCACCACACCCCGACCATCGTCGGGATCCGACGAGCGGGTGATGAAGCCACGGGCTTCGAGCTTTCTCAGCCGGTGGGTCATCGCCCCCGAGCTGACCAGCGTTTCTGCCATCAGGCTCTTCGGGCTCAGTTGGTAGGGAGCGCCTGCTCGTCGAAGAGCGGCGAGGACATCAAATTCCCACGACTCCAGGTGGGAGGCCTTGAACGCCTCCCGGCGGTATTTATCCACACGCTTCGCGATGCGCGTCACGCGGGAGAGGACCTCGAGTGGTGTGATGTCGAGGTCTGGTCGTTCTCTGGACCATGCCTCGACGATGCGGTCAACATCATCAGCGGGCGTGGTCATCACACCATTATCTGTCCTCTGGCAGACTAGGGGAGGCCTTAGGGCCTCTTCCGCCTTGGTGTAACGGCAGCACGACAGCCTTTGGAGCTGTTAGGTCTAGGTTCGAATCCTGGGGGCGGAGCCAGCATTGTCCGCCAGTCTCAGCCCAAGAAACCCCCCGATGGGCTTAAATGAACGTATGAGCGATGCATCGCTGGCCGTTGTGGTCCTGGCCGCAGGCCAGGGAACACGTATGAAGTCTTCCCGTGCGAAGGTGTTGCACGAGCTATCCGGGGTTCCCCTCATCGGACATGTGCTGGCCACGGCCCAGGCTCTCGAGCCCGACCACGTTGCTGTCGTGGTGCGCCACCAGCGAGATGAGGTAGCAGAGTTCGTAACCGAGTTCTCCCCTGAGGCGTTGATGGTGGATCAGGACGAGGTTCCAGGGACAGGTCGCGCACTCGAGGTCGCCCTGGAGGCTCTCCCGACAGCGTTCACTGGCGACGTGGTGGTGATTAGCGGGGATGTGCCTCTGTTGGATTCAGACACGCTGCGAGCTGTCATTGCTCACCACCGTGACCAAGCTGCCGTGGCGACACTGATCACGACGGTGCTGGAGGACCCGACGGGTTATGGTCGCGTTGTCCGCGATGATCACGGGCTCGTGCAGAAGGTCGTCGAAGAGCGTGACGCGAGCACCGCTGAAGCGGCACTCCAGGAGGTCAACGCGGGAGCCTATGTATTCCAGCGGGCTGCGGTGAGTGACGCACTCGCTGGCGTTGGCACCCATAACGCGCAGGGCGAGAAATACCTCACCGATGTGGTGGAGGCACTCTCCCAGGCAGGCTCGGCTGTTCAAGCAGTGCGGGTTGAAGACTCCTGGTTACTCGAGGGCATCAACGATAAAGCTCAGCTGGGAGATGTCCAGGCCCGCCTGAATTCCATGATTGTCCGGGGGTGGCAACTGGCAGGCGTCACGATTGTGGACCCGGCGAGCTGTTTTATCGACGTGGGCGTGGAACTCGCACCAGATGTCACGATTCTTCCGGGTGTTCAACTCCAGGGGCAGACGGTGATTGAGTCGAATGCGACGATTGGCCCCGACACCACCTTGCTGGATACGTCCGTCGGTGAGGGCGCCAGTGTGGTCCGCACTCACGCCGAGGGTGCAGAAATCGCAGCGGGCGCCAGCGTCGGACCGTTTTCGTATCTTCGTCCCGGAGCCAGTGTCGGCGAAGACGGCAAGGTTGGAGCGTTCGTCGAAATCAAGAACTCCATCCTGCACCGGGGAGCCAAAGTCCCTCACCTGTCTTACATCGGTGATGCTGAGATTGGCGAGGGTACCAACATCGGGGCGGGAGCGATCACCGCCAACTACGACGGGGTCCAGAAGCACCAAACCACCATTGGTGCTCACGTGAAGACCGGGTCCCACACCGTCTTTGTCGCACCCGTGGAGATTGGTGATGGCGCCTACGGTGCTGCGGGGGCGGTGATTAGGCGAAGTGTCCCACCCGGAGCATTGGCCATGAGTGTCTCCACTCAGCGCAACGTTGAAGGTTGGGTTGAGGCCAACCGGAAGGGCACGCCGTCAGCCGACGCCGCGTCCCAGGCATCACACGGTAAGAAATAGCTAATGACGTCCCCGTTCCCACCCCTAAGCGCGAAGAGGCGATAGATACCCGTGACCACGATTACCGCCACCACGAAGAAAAACCTTGTCCTGGTGAGCGGTCGTGCTCATCCCGCTCTTGCCGAGGCGGTCGCCAAAGAGTTGGGAACCGAGCTCGTTCCTGCAGAAACGAGAACCTTTGCCAACGGGGAAATTTATGCCCGCTATGGCGACAGCGTTCGAGGCTGCGACGCCTTCGTCATGCAGTCCCACTGCGCCCCCATTAATGAGTGGCTGATGGAGCAACTCATCATGGTGGACGCATTGAAACGTGCGAGCGCGAAGCGCATTACGGTGGTGGCACCGTTTTATCCCTACGCCCGCCAAGACAAGAAGGGTCGCGGTCGCGAGCCGATTTCAGCTCGCTTGATTGCCGACTTGTTCAAGGCTGCCGGCGCCGATCGCATCATGAGCGTGGATCTGCACGCCGCCCAGATTCAAGGGTTCTTTGATGGACCAGTGGACCACCTGTTTGCGATGCCAGTTCTGCTGGAGCACTTCCAGAAGCAGCTCGACCCAGAAACGTTGACTGTGGTGAGCCCGGACATGGGTCGCGTGCGAGTCGCAGACATTTGGAGCGACAAGCTGGGTGCACCCCTGGCCATCATCCACAAGCGTCGTGACCCCAAGGTCCCGAACCAGGTATCTGTCCACGAAATTGTGGGTGAGGTAGAGGGTCGCGTCTGTTTGCTGGTGGATGACCTGATCGACACGGGACGGACGATTGCCAAGGCCGCCGAAGCGCTCAAGGCCAATGGGGCCACCGGGGTTGTGGTGGCTGCCACCCACGCCGTGTTCTCTGACCCCGCTGTCGAGGTTCTGCAGTCCGACTTCATCGATCAGGTCGTCGTGACGGACACCCTCCCGGTTGACCCGGACAAGTACTGGGACCGCTTGACCGTTCTCCCGATTGCTCCGCTTTTGGCCAGAGCCATTCGAGAAGTATTCGAGGATGGTTCGGTGACCTCCATGTTTGATGGAGCCGCTTAGGTTCCTGTTAGGGGAATCAGGCGCGGGGCGCCTGGCACCACTCCCAAGTGGGCCACAAAGAACTCTTGGTCATCGAACATGACGGCGTGACAGTTCCACCCCAGTAGGTCGGTGGGGAACAGATCAAACGAGGCTCTCGAGGATGTCGCACCAGGGGCGTAATACTCGACAGCAATCTGGCAGGCGTAATTCGCTGTGCGCACTTGTGTGCTCCAGGTCACGATGACTCCGGGGAGAACGAGCGCACCAATCGCGAGGAGAACCACACCACGCATGAGGTTTCGGCGTCGCCTCGAATACAGCGGTCTGTCGATCTCGTCGTCCAAGCTCATGTTCACTTTCTAGTCTCCCACGCCCTCTACAGTGTGGGTCGTGAGCTCACTAAGAAGAACTCTTGGCCCCTTCGGGGCAGCGGGTATCGGGGTTGCCTCCATGGTGGGGGCCGGAGCGTTCTATGTTTGGGCTCCTGCTGCGGCGCTTGCCGGCTCGCTGATGTGGGTGTCTCTGCTCCTGGCGGGCACCATCGCTCTGCTGAACGCTGTGGTGATGGCGCAGTTGACGATTAACAACGCGGTCTCCGGCGGTGCCTATAGGTATGGGCAGAAATACATCAGCCCTCAGGCAGGTTTCCTAGCCGGCTGGTTCTTTCTGGTGGGAAAGACCGCGTCAGCGGCTGCCATCTCGGCCGTTGCTGGGCGATACCTGTGGCCAGAGAATCCCACCGTTTTCGCAGTGGCTTTAGTCGCAGTTTTTGCCCTTGCCAATATCTCGGGCCTTCGCACCACGGCCGCCATCAGCATTCTGATTGCGGTGATTGTGGTGGGCTTTCTCATCGCCACACTGCTCGGCGCCACGGGTGATGTCACAGCTTTCGCTCTCGAGGGTGAGGCATCAGCCTGGGGGATTCTCCCTGCCGCTGGATTGATCTTTTTTGCGTTTGCCGGCTATGCCCGGATGGCGACTCTGGGGGAAGAAGTCAAAAATCCCGTCACCGTCCTACCCCGTGTGATTGTCCTGACACTGCTCGGTGTCCTGGTCCTTTATGGGGCGATTGCCCTCACACTGCTCGGAACCCTGGGTGCAGAGGCCCTAGCAACAAGCGAAGCTCCCCTCGCAGATATTGCCACCGCGAGCATGGCTCCCTGGGTGATCGCGGTGGCAGCACTCGCGTCACTGGGGTCTTTGGCTGCGGTACTTGCCGGGCTTTCTCGAACCTCCATGGCGATGGCGCAGCGAGGAGACTTGCCCTCTCGACTCGGTGTTGTGTGGGAGCGGACCTCATCACCGGCAATTGCGGAGTTGACGATGGCGCTTGGCGCCATGGTGGCTGTGCTGGTGGTGGACCCGATCTGGCTGGTGGGGGCATCCTCGAGTGCGGTGCTGAGTTATTACGCAATTGCCCATGGCGCCGCCATTAAGCAGCCCGAATCCGAGAGAATCCTGCCGGTCATCACCCCGTGGGTGGGTCTGGTGGGTTGCGTGGGCCTGGTCGCGACCCTGCCCTGGCAGTCAGTAGCCACGGGTGGGGTGATTTTCGTCGTGGGCCTTCTGGTCTGGGCGCTCAAGAAAAAACCAACCCTCAACCATTAGACGAAGCCCCCATTCTCAGCTAGCATTACGTGGTACTTCGGCGAGGAAGAGTTGTACACACAACCCTTCGTAATCGACGCGGTGGAGCAGGCTCCTATGTCTCTCCTCACGCACAGCGTACGAGTTCGAGAAAAAGCAGAAAACTTAGGAGCAGTTCATGGTAGATAACCACGTCGCGGTTGATATCCGCACATCATTTGGTAAAGGTGCCGCACGCAAGTTGCGCGCTGCCGGCAAGATTCCCGCAGTGGTCTATGGCCACGGTGCTGACCCCCTTCACGTGGCGCTTCCCGCCCACGAAACCACTCTGATTGCTCGTCGTGCCAACGCTCTGATCGAGCTCAAGATGACCGATGGCGAGCAGCTAGTCCTCATCAAGGACATCCAGCGTGACCCCGTTCGTCAGATCATTGAGCACCTCGACCTCGTCATCGTCCGCAAGGGTGAGAAGGTCACCGTGGACATCTCCGTTCACGTTGAGGGCGAGCCCTTCTCCGGCACCATGGTTCAGCTGGAGCACAGCACCGTGAGCGTGGAAGCAGAAGCAACTCACATCCCCGAGTATGTGACCGTGAACGTGGATGGCCTCGAAGAGGGCAGCCAGATTCGCGCCGGTGAGCTTGCACTCCCTGGTGGCTCGACCCTCGTCTCCGACCCCGACATGCTGGTCATCACCATCCAGCAGCCTCCGAAGGTCGCCGAGCCTGAGCCCGGTGCGGCAGCAGAGGGCGAAGCTGGTGGCGACGCCGGCGAGGCTTCCGCTGAGGGTGGAGATTCTGGTGGCGATTCCGGTGGCGATGACGCGGGCGGCGAATAACCCTGCGCTTTAGTTTCCCCCGCAAGAAAAGCACCTCCAGCACGGAGTGGCTGATTGTGGGGCTCGGTAACCCGGGCTCCCAGTACGAGCGCACCCGCCACAACGTGGGACAGATGGTCGTTGCTGCCTGTGCAGATTCTGCAGGGGTGAGCTTCCAGAAGTTCAAGAGTCACGGCGTGCTCGCGAGCGTGTCACACCCCGCAGGGTTCACCCTGCGCTTAGCGGCACTCTCGAGCTTTATGAACCGCTCGGGTGCACCGGTCCAGGCGATGCTGGCGTTTCACAAGATTCCTCCCGCCCAGCTGCTTGTCGTCCACGATGACCTCGATCTGCCCGATGGGACTGTTCGCCTTAAGTTCGGCGGCGGTCACGCGGGACACAACGGCCTCAAAGACATCGCCCGAGCTCTCGGAACACTAGATTTCCATCGGGTGCGAGTGGGTATTGGTCGACCCAATGACCCCAGACCCGTTGCGGATTACGTTCTTCAGCGCTTTAGCGCTGAGCAGGAAGCGCAGCTTTCTGCCGTGTTGCGCCTCGCGTGTGACGCTGTGGAGGCTCTGGTGACCGAGGGCCTTACCGCCGCCCAGCAAAAAATTCACCCGCCGCAGAGCTCCTAGGGCTCTGGTTTTAGGCCCGCCCGGGACTAATAGACTTCCCCGAGTGAGTCTCTCGACGCTTCCCTCTTTGCTGGTCGAAGATTCTGGCATTCTCACCTCGCTCGAGCAGGCCCGCGATGGCGGTTCTCTCGTCGTTCCCACGGGCGCCACAACGGCGGTCGTCCAAGCCCTGTCCGGGCTGTCTCCGATGCCCTCCGTCACCGTGGTGGTCTGTGCAACGGGGCGAGAGTCCGACCAATTGCGCGACGAACTGCGCTCGGTCGTGCCTGAGGGTACTCACGTTCTGGACTTCCCGGCTTGGGAAACGCTGCCGCATGAGCGCTTAAGCCCTCACGCCGAAACGGTGGCGAGACGCCGCAGCGCTCTGCGCCAGATATCCCTGGCAAGTGGTTCCGCCGGTGGTCTTGTCGTGGTCGCCTCGATTCGGGCGCTCGTGCAACCGGTGAACCCCCACATCGCCTCCTTTGAGCCATGGGTGGCGACCAAGGGTGATGCCTCACGCTCGCTCGAGAGTTGGGTGGAATACCTGGTGGAGGCCGCCTACCAGCGTGTGGACTTGGTCACCAGACGTGGGGAATTCGCTGTTCGAGGCGGCATCCTCGACGTTTTTCCCCCTCTGGCCGAGCACCCTGTCCGCCTGGATTTCTTTGGTTCAGAAATCGACCAGGTGAACTATTTCTCCGTGGCCGACCAGCGCTCACTCCCCGAGGAGGTGGCACCGGTGGTCCTCGAGGCGGTGCGAGAGATGCTCCTCACCCCCGATGTGAGGGCTCGCGCCTCACAGCTGGCTGGCGAATATCCAGGATTGGGACAGTTACTCACCAAGGTGTCAGAAGGTATTCCCACTGAAGGGATGGAGTCCCTCCAGCCCCTCTTGGTTCCAGGCCTTGTGGCTCCTTTGAGTGTGTTGCCTGATGACGCCCTGATTGTGGAGGTGGGGGCTCAGAAGGTCCAGGCTCGAGCGTCCATCTTGTTGGAGACCAACCGAGAGTTCTTGCAGGCCGCCTGGGAGGTGGCAGCCCTTGATGGGTCCGAGGCACCTGTTGATCTTCACGCTGGATCCTTCCTCACCCACCAGGAACTGAAGGACTCTGTGGCGCCGAGGCCCTGGGTGTCACTGGATTCTCTTGACACCGGTGAGGTCACTAACTTGCGACCACCTCTGCAGAGTTTGCCGCTGGTGACTACCGGTGGTGAAGAGGTGTGGGAGTTCATTGCGACCCGCATCCGTGACCGCGACAGTGTCATCGTGGTCGCAGCTGGTCACGGTTTGGTCGAGCGAAGCGCCCAAGTGTTGGGCGATCGCGATATTCCTCATCGCATCGATGAGGAATTAGCCGAGGCCCCAAGCCCCGGCGTGGTGAGCGTGGTGCGAGGTTTTCTGCAGGAGGGGTTCCTGGCTCCAGGCTCGAAGTTGGTGGTTATTACCGAGAAGGAGCTCTATGGCAAAGCCGTCAGCGCCTCTCCTCGGACCGGTCGAACATTGGCCACCAAGCGCACCCGTGTGGTGGACCCTCTGCAGCTCTCCGCTGGTGACTATGTCGTCCACGACACTCACGGCGTGGGTCGCTTTGTGGAGTTGGTCTCGAGAGAGATATCGACCGGTGGCAGAAATGCCATGACCTCTCAGCGCGAGTTCGTGGTCCTGGAATACGCGCCCAGCA
>JAIOWW010000030.1 GCA_021741925.1 Pontimonas sp.
ACCAGTGCGGGGTCGATGATGCGAATGTTGGCCGTGGTTTCCGCGTCAGCGCGCAGCGCCCCCGCGGAGGTGTCTGTCGAAGCCTCGTAGTTGATTTCGACAATGTCCGAGACGCCGTAGGCGTCCCTGGTGGCGTCGATGTTGCGCTCAATGAACTCGGCCTCAAGGGTCCGAGCACTCGGGTCCACCTGGAATCTCTGAATCAGGCCGGGATAGGCAAGGCCCAGCACTAAGCCTGAGACGAGGTAGAGAGCTGTTCCAACAATGGCGAGGCGCCAGCGTCCGATGATGGAGGTGACCAGGAAGAGCAACGCCACGAGCACTGCAATGCCGGCCATGATGGCACGAGCAGGAATGGTGGCGTTGACCTCCGTGAAACCCGCGCCGAAAGCCAAGAAGCCGGAGCTTGCGGTGACGAGAGCTTCGTACTGCTGGAGCCAGAGGTCGACACCCTGAGCTGCGAAGTAGAGGACACCAATAATGGCGAGCTGAATGCGCATTGTCCGAGAGATACGCACTTCGCGACCCGTGATCGATATCGACCCGTACAGGAAACCGGTCGCCGCAGCACCCACAGCCGAGAGCACAAGAATGGTCGAGACATAGGAGATAACGCTGGAGTAGACGGGAAGTTCAAAGATGTAGAAACCCACGTCGAGGCCGAACTCGGGATCGACTGTCCCAAAGGGTTCACGGTTCATCCAGAGCAGGAACTGAGGCCAGGTATTTGCCGATCCCAACCCCGAAAAGAGGGCCAACAGGGCGGGAATTCCGAGCATTGCTGCGCGACGAATGGGGTCAATGATTTGGCGGTAGCGGTCGAGCTCGTTCGAGAGCTTCGCATACACCGGTCGGAATCGATACGCCAGAGTGATGCTCAACCAGACGGGAATAAACATCGTGAGAAAACCAATGAGGGACATGGCCACTGAACCACCCCACGTGGTCAACAGCACCTCGAGATACCCCACCTGGTCAAACCACAACACCTCGGTGTAGAGGGAGGCAAAGAGGAAGAACCCACCCAAGATCGCGGCCAATACCGCGACAGTAATAATCAGGGGAAGTCGGCGACGATCAAATAATTGCGGTGCGGCTTGGGACACGAGTGAATACTCTCCTTGGCGGGGTTAGGGTGCTTAGTCTACAAAGGGTGGCTGGAGGAATGCCTACGACCCCGCACAGCGGGGCAGCTCTCCCCCAGCATGGATACTTTCCAGCGCCTCAATGGCGTCCTCGAGAGTAGCCACGGGTATCACCTCAAGCCCATCAGGGATGTGCCCCAGAACATCAGGGCAGTTGTCAACGGGGGCCAAAAACCAGGTCGCGCCATCATTGAGCGCACCGTGCATCTTGTGGCGGATGCCCCCAATGGGCCCGACAGTCCCCTGGGCGTCAATCGTTCCGGTACCAGCGATGACCTGGCCTTTCGTCAAGTCCTCCACTGTCATCTTTTCGATGATGCCCAAGGCAAACATGAGCCCGGCGCTCGGACCACCCACATTTTCTAGGGCGATATCGACCTCGAGCGGGAAATCGTAGGTTCCCGAGACGAGAATTCCGATCATGGGTACCCGCTCCTGGCCCTCGGACATCCGGGGAAGAATCTGCACATCGACCGGAGATCCCTCACGCTCCACGGTGATGGTCATCGGGGTGACCACACCCGAGTCCGCAATCATCTGTCTCAAACTGCTGACCGTCTCCACACTCATGCCATTGGCCTGAAGGATGACGTCACCGGGAAGCAAAACACCCTCGCTGGGACCGTCCTCGAGGGCCTGGGAGACGACCATGTGGCTGGTGTAGGCAATACCGAGGTGATCCAGCGCTGCCGCAACTGCTTCTTGCTGAGAATTCTCCATCTCAATCGCCGCGGCCTCGCGATTCTGCTCAAGTGAGATACCCGGCGGGTACGCGACGTCGACCGGTATCACGGTGCGGGTGGGGTCAACCCAACCCTGGAAGACATCAAGCCAACCGGGCAGGCTCTCCGGATTTCCGGAGCGGGTCACTGTGGTCAGGAGAAGGGACCCGGTCGACTCGTAGGTGTCCTCACCCGAAATCAAGATGAGTTCCATCTCCTCTTCCCCCACGCTCACCGAACCCAGAGTGTTGTAGGTGGGACCGGGATTATCGATCACGTAGGGCGCGGGAAAAAACGACAAGCCGATGATGATGGCGGCGGTGAAAGTAAGCATCAACCATCCCGCGAGGCGGGAGCGTCGCTGAACCTGATCCGATGGATCTTCGGTTTCATAAATGGCCACGCATGACTCCCAGATTGACTAACCGGGTCAGCATAGCCACGGAATCAGGGAACAAGCCGTTAGCGAAATCAGCGACACCTGCGCGGCCACCCTTGTACCGTGGTGGCATGTCCGAGGAAACTGGCGACGATCCGCGCTTTGGCGACGAAGAGTGGATGAAGGAAGCCTTTCGAAAGTTCCTCAGCGGCGATGAGTCTTTCAACCCTGAAGAACTGATGAAGGCTGCTGGCCTCAATGTCTCCACCGAGGACCTTCAGAAGATGATGGCGCAGCTGGGGACCTCCTTCGCGCCCGGTGGCGGCCTGAAACCGCAGGCGTCCAGGGATCACGCAGTGTCGGTCGCGGGTGAGGGAGCACTTCCCTTGGACCCGGCCACCACCCAAGCGCTGAGCCAAGCGGCCAGCGTTGCGAGTCTTTGGCTCACCGATGTCACCGCAATCTCCGACCTACCCGACACCCCCGTGATTGGTACCCGGGCTGAATGGGCCAGGGTCACCCTGCCTGTTTGGGAGGAAATCGCCGACCCCGTTGCAACAGCCATTCCTCGGGCGATTTCCCAGATGATGGCGAGCCAGGCGCCAGAGGACATGCAGGGTCTCATCGGCGGAATGAGCGGCCCGATGGAACAGGTTTCGAAAAGCCTTTTCACGATCCAGCTTGCAGGAGCCGTCGGGAAGCTTTCCGGGGAAGTTCTTTCCGGAGGGGATATCGGAATTCCCTTGGTCAATGGCAGTGACGAATATGACGTGAAAGCTTTCCTACTGTCACAAAACATGCGGGCGTTCTCGCGCGACCTCGATGTCCCGCAAGAAGAAGCCGACATTTTCCTCGCCACCCGAGAAATCGCCCACGCGAGACTGTTCCGCCACGCGAAGTGGCTTCGCCTCCACATGATGAGCGCTATCCGCGACTTCGCCGGGGGAATCAGTATTGACCTCTCCCGAGTGATGGAGTTAGCCGAAGATTTCGATCCCACCAACGCCGAAGCGATGAAGGAGCTGCTCACCACCGGGGCGCTACTCCCTGAGCGCACCGAGGAACAAAATCGAGCGCTGGAGCGCCTGGAAGGAATGTTGGCCCTGGTGGAAGGCTGGGTGGACCATGTCACCGGGCTTGCCACTGCCCGGCTGCCTAAATCCGATGCGCTCGCGGAAGCCATCCGCCGGCGACGGGCCAGTGGCGGACCCGCTGAGCATGCTTTCTCCACTCTCGTGGGATTGGAGCTTCGTCCGCGAAAACTCCGCGAAGCCAGTGCACTCTGGGGAGAGATATACCGGGAGCTAGGCGCCTCGGCCAGGGATGAGCTGTGGCGGCATCCCGACACGTTGCCCCACCTCGAAGACCTCGATAACCCGGCTGGCTTTGTGCAGCGCATTGCTCACCCACCCGCCGACGACGATTTTGATCAAGCACTGCGCGATCTTTTGGATGAGGAAGCACCCGAAGCCTAACTGTGGATAAGTTTCCCGCTCGGGCAAGGGTTTGGGCCACGATGGCGGAATGTCACGACTGCTCTACCTCGACTCGTCCCTGCCTGTGGTGTGGCGCACACCTGAGGGTCTTCAGATAGGTGTTGATCCCCCGATAGCGCTCATCGACTCCATCGATCAGCGCTACCTCCCGGTACTTGCGGCACTCCATCGAGGAATTAGCGAGGAGGGCTATGACGCCATCGCCTCCCATGAAGGCCTCAGCCCCGAAGAGACCGATCTGTTTCTGGAAGAGCTCTCCGGGGCTCTCACACCGCGAGCCCCGGAACCTCTCCCCCGCCTCAGCATTACCGGCTCGACCCGACACCTTGCATCCTTTGCGCGGGTGCTTCATGACCTGGGCTACCAGGACGCGGACCCACCTGACGAGGCACTACTGGTTTCCTCTTTTGTGATGCCAGCGTCCGCCTATCGCCCGTGGCTTGCCACAGATGTGCCCCACACCCCTGTCATCATGAGTGACCAGTCGATCACCGTCGGGCCTCGAGTAACCCCCGGGGTCGGCCCATGCCTTCAGTGCGTCTGGGAGAACAACGCGAACCGTGAGCCAGCTCTCGTTGCGCTGGCAACCCAGCTCTCAACTCTCGGTGCCGCAACGGATACACCGCCCTTGCATGCCGTGGCCGCCTGGCACACCCAGGATCTCCTTCGAGCGCGAGAACCAGGGCTGACCTATCGGATTGACCGCTACACGCTGAAGGTCCGAAGCTATCAAGAGGAGCCATCTGGCTCCTGTCTCTGTCGCTCTCTGGGCTAACGGGACGCGGGCGAAAGCGATTGAAGGAACCTGCTGGGCGCTCGCACACTCTGGTCGGAGCGCCCTCTTTCTGCCATCGAAAGATACAGCGCGTGCTGGGCCCGGGTGATGGCGACGTAAAACAACCGGCGCTCTTCCTCGATGGCGTCCTCGGTAGTCGCATACGAAATGGGGAACATTCCCTCGGTGAGACCCACCACGAACACGACGGGCCATTCGCGACCTTTTGCGGAGTGAACTGTTGTGATGGTGACTGCCCCCACCTCGGGAGCATCACCCGCCCCGGCCCGATCCGCGAGGAGTTCGGAGAATTCTGCCACGGTGCTGCCCGGAGGCATCGAACGCGAAAGCGCCCGAAGAGCGGCCAAATCGTCGTGGCGGTTTCGCTCCGCCCCTTGGTGATCAGGTGCTTCGCCCTGCAAACCCAGCCCAAACAGAATGTCGTCGACGACCTGGGAGAGAGAACCCGCTACGCCTGCCACAGCAGCGCCTCGGATTTCCATCAACGCTCGCTTCACGTGGGATTCCTCGAAGAACGGAGTTGAACCGTGAACCCTGACACCCACGCTCTCTGCTCTGAGCGCGGATTCAATCTCCAGAGACTGCGCCCCAAATCGAATCAGCACAGCAATCCCATCGGGGGGTGTCCCCTGCTCAATGAGGCTCTTGATGGTGCGCGCCACGTACTGCGCTTCGGCCTGATCGGTCCGGGCAATATGGCGATGAAGGGGCTCCAGGGACCCACCCTGAGCCTCGAGTGTGAGAGCACCGGGACGGCCCAGCATGACATGATTTGCCGCTCGCACAATGTGCTCCCCCGAGCGGTAATTGCGCTCCAGCTTCACGACAGTCCCTTGAGGAAAGCGCTCCGGGAACTCGAGTAAGTAGGAGCTCGAAGCTCCCGCGAAACTGTAAATGGTCTGGCTCGCATCGCCAACCACGACCAAGTCTTCTCGACCACCGAGCCACACGTCGAGCAGTTTTTGCTGCAGTGGCGAGACGTCCTGGTACTCATCCACAAGGAAAACGCCGTACTGCGCGCGCACTCGGTCCGCCACCCGTGTTTCTGACTCGAGCATTCCCAAGGTCGCCAAAAGAACGTCCTCAAAATCGATGCGACCCTGTTCATCTTTGACCTGCTCGTAGCGTTCATGAATGCTGGCGACTACCTCCAGGGATAAGCCCCCGGGGAGACTCTTGCCAGCAGCAGCACGCTTGTCGCGATAGTCCTCCACGGTGTAGGCATGGACTTTGCGCCACTCAATATCGCCTGCAAGGTCGCGAACGACGGCGGTATCGACCGAGAGCGAAAGTTGGTCCAACGATTTGGCTATCAACGGAGCTTTGGAGGAAGCGATGTCGGGTAGTCGACCACCGGTGATACTCGGCCAGAAATGCTGAAGTTGTCGAAGCGCGGCAGAGTGAAAAGTTCTGGTGGCGACACCCTTCACTCCGAGGGCCCGCAGGCGCTGCCCCATCTCTGAGGCCGCTTTAGTGGTGAAGGTTAGCGCCAGAACCTGGTCAGGTTGGTATTTTCCCTGCGCAACACCGTGGGCTATCCGATGGGTGAGTGCCCTGGTTTTTCCTGTACCCGCACCGGCCAACACGCAGAGTGGCCCACCCCAGGTGGTGGCAACCACACGTTGGGAGTCGTCCAAACCGGCGAGTGTGTCTACCACTACGCGCCCTCAGGAAGTTCCTGCCCTAGCCAGTTCTCGATCATGGCGCGCGCGATGGAGGGGCGTCCCGGCAGGAGAACTTCGCCGAGAGAGTCAAGGAGTTCCTCCCGGGAGAACCACCGAAGGTCGATGATTTCGGTGCCATCGGGTCGGATGTCTGCCAGCGATGATTCGTCGATCTCCGCGGCAAAACCGACCATCAAGGAGGCGGGGAAAGGCCAGGGTTGGGATCCCATATACACCGGGTTGGTGACCACCAAACCGGACTCCTCAAACACTTCGCGGATGACGGCGGCTTCGAGTGATTCACCGGGCTCGACGAACCCAGCGAGCAACGAATACCGGCTGGCCTCCCAGAGGGCATTACTCCCCAAGACAATTCGATCGTGCTGGTCAGTCACGAGTGCAATAACAGCAGCATCGGTGCGAGGGAAAAGATCTTTCCCGGTTGATTGATCGACACGTGTCCACCCTGCCTGGTCAGACTCAGCAGGGGCGCCCGTAGTCGGTGAGAACGTGTGGGCGTAATGCCAGTTGGCCATGGCGAGCGCTTCCACCACGATTCCCGTGTCCAAATCATCGAGAGCGTGAGCCATGGTCCGAGCTGAGACCCACCGCGTCATGTCCGCACAGACTTTGGGACCGCTGTCATCGTCGAGCACTGCGGCAACAATGCGGGTGCCGTGGGGAATATCGCGAACGCTTTCAGTGGTGATGCCCAGGTAAATCAGAAGCGAACCCTCGGGGATCTCGCTGGGCGCCACCAACTGAATGCGCGTCGTGGTGTCCTCGGCCAAGAGCGCCTCACCGCGCCAAATCAGCACCACTCGGGTCCTGCCTTCCTCCGCCATGACCTGGTCGAGAAACCCCGGAATTTTGCGAGACACCGCATCACGATTGATGCGGGTGCGCGAGAGAGGCAGCTGGGGGGTTAACGACATCCGCCACTCTCCTTCGTCATGACCTGCCAGTGTGGCAGAAGCTTCGGTGTGGCAGGAGGGCCGCGCCGGCCTTCGCGCTTACCCTGGAGCCATGGGCCACACTGCTCTCATGTTATCGGCGCTGGCCACCAGCGCTGTTCCCGGTTTTCAAGCTGTGAGTGCACAAACACTGTCGAGTGCGGAGAAGGACGTTGCCCTCGTCTACGACGTGAACCAGGCGCCCTGGTTGGTTGAACTGCCCACCTCAGCTCAGGCTGAAGCGGCTCACGCCGAGAACCTCAGAGCCATCCGGTCACTCAGCGAAGGGTTGCGCTCGAGGCTGTCCTTCCGAGTCCCTCGGCTGGCCGGTGTGACCGAGGTGGGAAGTTTCACTCTCAGCGTGTGTGAATACCTCCCTGGTCAAGCGAGCGCATCCCACAAGGTCTCGCCCATTCTTGCCGCCTCCATTGGCACTGCACTCGCCCAAATTCACTTGTTGCCCACCAGCAGTGTGCAAGATTTTGATCGGCCCGCCGAGAGTGCCCTGGATTCCCTCCGCGAGTGTGCCGGAATTGTGGACCGGGTTGCCGCGACAGGTCTCATCCCCCAAGCTCTGCTTCGCCGCTGGGAAACGGCCTGCGAGGACAAGACTCTCTGGCAATTCGACTCCACGGTAATCCATGGACTGATGCAGTTGGGCCGACTCTTGGTCGACAATGACACTGTCGTTGCGATCGACCAGTGGCGTGATTTCCGTGTCGGCGACCCGGCGAAAGATCTTGCGTGGCTCACCACGCCGGCCACGAGCGCGTTCCACACTGCTGTGTTGACGTCGTATCGCAGCGCCCGATCGGGTGCCGATCGATGGGTGCTGCAGCGTGCACGTTTTTACGCCGAGCTCGATGTCGCCAAGTGGCTACTCCACGGCATAGACACCCACAACGAGACCATCACCGAGGATGCCACCGCAATGCTCTCGGCACTCCACGACCGAGTCTCCGGAGATATGGATCAGGCCCTCACCCAGCCCATCTCGCAGGCCAAACACCCGCTCGAGGGCTAGTCGCTCCAGAGCGGCCGGAAAATATCCTCAAGCTCGACCAGCGTGGGCAAAACCTCAGGAGTCAGCAGTGTTGAGTCGCCGGCATACCAAAAACTTGCCGTGACACTGTCCTGGGGGACCCCCGACCACTGGGACCACGCCGCCCGATACGCGGCTAATTGGAGGGCTTTTGCTTCGATGTCACGAGGCTCGGTGGGCTTCGCGCCGGTCTTCCAGTCCACGATGTGGGGGCCGTCTGCACCAGGGAAGACCGCGTCCAGCTTGCACACCACCAGGTGTCCAGCCACGGGAAGGTGTAACTCCTGTTCAATGGCGTGCGGGGTCAGGGTTGCAAACGGCGAGGACTCAAAAGCCTGAATCCACTCCTCCATGCCTAGAGTGTCGCCGTCGTCGTCATCCTCGAGACCACCCAGCGCAGACAAGGGTGTCTGGTCGAAGTGCTTTTCGACGTAGCTGTGAAACAGGGTCCCGCGCAATGCCTGGCGATAGGGCTTCTGAGGAAGTGGGCGCCGTAAAGCGAGCCGCTGAGCTTCTGGATCCAGGAACCAGCGCTCCAGAGATGAAGCGGGAATCCTCCGGGGAATTCTCACCTCGATACCGCTCGAGGATGAGCGGGCTCGATCGAGGCGAGTGATGAGGCCTGCAGCAGCGGGTGTTTGAGGATCTCCCAGCTCGCCGGCCTGAGCCTCGCGGACGCTCGCAGCTGCTTGTTCGACCATGGATCGCCTGGACCCCAAGGGGTCAGGGGGCCAGACCCTCTCTTCGGATGCTTCAGCCTCGGGGGGATTCGCATTCTGCGGATGGGTGGGCAGTGCGTCGACAATCCCCGCCTCCTCCAGGTCCTTCAAGAACGCCGAAGGAGGACGAGCGGTGGTGTGGTGGGCCCAAAACGACCCACTGAGGAGTACTCGATGCCTCGCACGCGTGATCGCGACATACATCAGGCGGCGCTCTTCCGCACCACGATGCTTTTTGACGTCCTCCACAAACGCTTTCTGAGCGTCCACTAACTCTTTTCGAGTAGTGGCGGATTTCCAGGAGAACACGGGGAGCGAATCTCTATCGCCCCGGAAGTGATAGGGGAGTTCGCCCATTCCCAGCCACGCGGACGTCTCCCGGGGTTTGGCGGGAACCTCGTCTTGTACTACTCGGGGAATCACCACATGATCCCACTCGAGGCCTTTTGCACCGTGGATAGTAAGGACCTGGACGCATCCCGCCTCGGGCGGTTCCGCCCGCGGGGTCAGGTTGTCGCGTCGCTCGGCATCCTCCAGCCACTGCACGAAACCCTGCACACTCGATTCCTCGGCTACACCCACATAGGTGTGGAGGGCATCGTGGAACGCTTCTCTAGCAGCTCGCGAGCTGACCCTGACGGGATTTGCCGCCACCTCGACATCCAGTCCGAGTGTCGACTCGATAGCGCTCACCAGCGAGTCCAGGTCTCCCACCTGCATTCGCGACAGCGTCGAGAAGGTGTCCCAGGCATCCCGCAGGCGAGCGGGTGCTTCAGGGGAATAGTCCCGCCACTGGGTGTGGTCCTCAGGAGCCTGAGCCATGAACCGCAGCGCATCAAACAGCCCGGGAGCGTCGTGAGCGGACACGGAGTTCTTGAGCCGCGCCTGAACATCGTCGGGGAGAGCAACACCGTGATAGTCCCGGCCCTGAAGCCAGCGGACTGTTCCGGCGAGCGCGTGGAGATCAGCAACACCGACTCGCCACTTAGCTCCCGCAAGAAGCCGAATCAGTTCCGATTCCGCTGAGGTCTGAGCGATAACTCGGAGAGTGCAGACGATGTCAGCGATTGCTGGGTCATCAAGCAACCCGCCAATTCCCAAGACATGGACGGGAAGCCCACGCTGGCTCAGCGCATCAACAAACACTCCCTGGTGCGCTCGGGCACGCACGATGATGGCGGCACTGGGCGGGGGATTCGACTCACCGAGGCGATCGGCAAGCCACGAGGCCACCTGCTCGGCCTCCTCCGCCAGTGTTTCGGGATAGACCACCTCCAGGGCGTGATCACTGGCCTTGGGTGAGGGTTTCAGGGTCTCTACTTCGGGTCCGGGGAGTTCTCGAAGGGGTGCAGCAATGGTGTTGGCCGCATCAAGAATTCGGGCTCCATTGCGCCACGAGGTGGACAGGCTGTAGGTGGCAATGGACTCGCCAAAGCCGGTCACAAAGTCGGCCAGGTTGCTACTACTCGCTCCTCGCCAGCCATAAATGGCCTGGTGGGGATCCCCCACCGCCATCACCGGGTGCCCGCGAAACAGCTCTGTCAAGAGCGTCGTCTGGGCGACACTGGTGTCCTGGTACTCATCCAAGAGCACCACCTGATGACGAGAGCGCACCTGCTCGATGGCGTGCGGGAAGCGTTGCACGATCTCGAGCGCCAAGGCAATCTGATCGGAAAATTCCAGAACTCCGCGCAGGCGCTTAGCTTCTTGGAATTCCTCGACGAGCGCCATCAAGGTGGTGAGCGAGTCAATCCGCTCTGCCCACTCCTCCACCTGCTTATACGTCCCTGTGCCCCCCGCGGGTAGGTCCACCACGGCATGAAACTCCCGGACAAAAGCCTCCATGTCACCCGGCACGACCCGGTTCTCCTGAAGGCGTGAACCC
>JAIOWW010000031.1 GCA_021741925.1 Pontimonas sp.
ATTTTTCCCATGCGCTTCAAACGAATTTTTACAGCCACGTTTCTCCAAGTAGATGAGTAGTCATAACAGCCGACGATTACGTGGGGACACAATCGACAGGACGTCTAAGGGGGAGCTCAAGCGCCAGATAGAGGGTCGGGCGAAGTGCTCGAGTGCTTATTCTGTCAGATTTTCTCGCACTGTGGTGACCGCGGAGGGCTTCTCGCCTAATCGGTCGGCGAACTAGGCAAACCGAAGCTCGATCCCGCTCCACTCGAGGAGCTTTTTCCCAGAGCTTCCTGGGCCCGCTTTGCCGGGTTTCCCGAACGAGAACCAGCTTTTTTCTTGGGGTTTTTCTTCTTGCCGCGACCAGCTCCGCCCGGAATAGGCCCCATGCCAGGAATCTGGGGCACCCCGCCCTTCGCGACGGTCTTCATCATTTTGGCGGCCTGGTCAAAGCGTGTCACCAACTGGTTGACCTCGGTCACCGTGGTGCCAGAACCGTTCGCGATACGCATCCGCCTCGAACCGTTCAAAATCTTGGGAGTCAGACGCTCCTTCGGCGTCATCGACTGAATAATGGCTTCGGTGCGGACCAGCTCACCCTCATCGAGGTTGTCGATTTGGTCCTGCATACCCCGAGCTCCGGGCAACATGCTGAGCATTCCCCCAAGCGAGCCCATCTTCTTCATCTGCTGCAACTGCGAGAGGAAGTCTTCCAGGGTGAAAGTCTCTGAGCGGAATTTCTCTTCCAGCTCTTTGGCTTCCTCCTCGTCAAAAGCTTTCTGGGCTTGCTCAATCAGGGTGAGAATGTCACCCAAATCGAGGATGCGAGAGGCCATGCGGTCGGGGTGGAATACCTCGAACTCGTCGATCTTTTCGCCAGTGGAGGCAAACAGGATGGGCCGACCGGTGACACCGGTCACACTCAAGGCGGCACCACCTTTGGCGTCACCATCGAGCTTGGTGAGCACCACACCGGTGAAGTCCACACCCTCTTGGAAGGCTTTCGCGGTCTGGACGGCGTCCTGACCGCTCATCGAGTCGATGACGAAGAGCACCTCGTCAGGGTTGGTGACCGTGCGAATGTCTGACGCTTGAGTCATCAGCTCCTGGTCCACACCCAAACGACCAGCGGTGTCGATGATGACTACATCATGCGCTTTGTCGTGTGCATATTTCACGCCAGCTTTTGCAACCGCTATTGGATCCCCAACGCCATCACCAGGTTCGGGAGCAAAGAACGCAGCCCCGGCAGCCTCCGCCACAATCCCCAATTGCTTGACAGCACCCGGGCGCTGCAGGTCACAGGCCACCAAGACGGGAGTGTGACCCTGATCGACGAGCCACTTGGACAGCTTTCCTGCCAGCGTGGTCTTACCCGACCCCTGCAGGCCCGCCAGCATGATGACCGTGGGGCCACTCTTGGCAAAGGCGAGTCCTCTGGTTTCCCCACCCAGAATGGCCACCAATTCTTCATTGACGATGGTGACCACTTGTTGGGCAGGGTTCAGAGCCTTGTTGACATCGTCCGAGAGCGCACGCTCTCGCACTTTCGCGGTGAAATCCTTCACGACATCGAGTGCCACATCCGATTCCAGGAGAGCGCGACGAATATCGCGCACCGTTCCATCAACATCGGCGGGGGAAAGTTTGCCCTTTTGCCTCAGCGAGGAGAAGGTGGCTGTTAAACGCTCGGAGAGAGAACCAAAGGCAGCCATGGTCCACAAGATTAGCTGACAAAACTGTGCTGCCATCTATCCTGGAGGCATGCCTCTGGTGCCCTTTGAGTCCCATGAACCCCAGGTTCACCCCACCGCCTTTGTGGCCGAGTCGGCCACCCTGGTGGGTCAGGTCACCCTGGGTGAGAACAGTGTGGTGATGTTTGGTGCGGTGCTGCGAGCTGATCGTGACGCCATCACGCTGGGTGAGGGAAGCAATTTACAAGACAACGTGGTGGTCCACGGTGACCCCGGATTCCCCGCGCGTATTGGGTCGGGTGTGAGTGTCGGGCACGCAGCCGTGGTGCATGGAGCAACTATCGAGGACGACTGCTTGATTGGCATGAATGCCACAGTGCTAAACGGCAGCGTGATTGGGCGGGGATCGCTCGTGGCAGCAGGTTCCGTAGTGTTGGAAGGTCAGATCATCCCTCCTGGCTCCCTTGTGGCGGGTGTTCCCGGGAAAGTTCGGCGGGAACTCACCGAAGACGAGCGTGAAGCGATTCGACAAAATGCGCTGACCTACCAGGAGCTGGGACGCTCCTATCGCAGCGCTTAATCCTCGACGAGAGACTTCGCGAATGCGGCCGGGGCGAAACCGGTCATGTCGCCAATCCCTTCGCCCTGACCCAGCAATTTGATGGGAAGACCCGTCTTCTCTTGAACGCTGAGCACAAACCCACCTTTGGCGCTGCCATCCACTTTGGTGAGCACAAGACCGGTGACACCGGCGTGCTCGAGGAAGGCTTGAGCTTGGATGACGCCGTTTTGGCCAGTGGTGGCATCCAAAACAAGAAGGACCTCAGAGATCGGCGCAACCTTCTCCACGACGCGACGAATCTTCGTGAGCTCGTCCATCAGACCCGATTTGGTGTGTAAACGACCGGCAGTATCGACAATGACAATGTCGATACCGTCTTCTTTCGCCTTCGTGACAGCCTGAAAAGCGACAGATGCGGGGTCTTGACCCTCCTTGTCGGGTCCCACGAGGGGAACACCGGCTCGATCCGCCCACGTGGTCAACTGCTCCACGGCCGCAGCCCGAAAGGTGTCAGCAGCAGCAATGACGACGCTGCGACCAGCGTTAGTCAAGAACTTGGCGAACTTCCCGATAGTCGTGGTCTTCCCCACACCATTAACCCCCACCACCAACACCACAGCGGGTCTCTCGGTGAGGCGCAGAGTCGGGTCGTACTGCGCAAGCTGAGCTTCGAGCGAGTCCTTCAGGATGGCCTGAACGTCATCGGGCTTGGTCGTCCCGATACGGTCCACTTCGGCTCGCACCGACGCCAGGAGAGCATCGGTAATGTCGGGGCCAAAATCAGCACCCAACAGCGTGTCTTCTAAGTCTTCCCAGGTCTGCTCGGTGATCTCTGGCTGAGACACCAGGTTCCGAAGCGCTTTCCCGAGCGACCACTTGCCACTCCCCCACGCCATGACCTAGTCCTCGCCCGCTGGTTCAAACTCCAGCGCCGGAAGGGTTTCGGAGGTTTCTGGGCTTTCCTGGGTAGCCAGAGAGTAAATCTCCAAAGAGACAATTCCTATGCTCAGGGCTCCAGCGAGGGCGATGAGTGCCCATCCCATGCGCTGGTTGATGCCCATAATCCCAGAGTACCTCTCGCCCCTATGCGGCGGGAGCCTCAGAATCCTTCACCCGTTGTCCCACCACAGCGCTCACGCCGTCCTTGCGCATCGATACCCCATAGAGCGCATCGGCGATCTCCATCGTGCGCTTCTGGTGGGTGATGATGATCAACTGAGAGTCATCGCGAAGCGTCTGGATCACGGCCAGCAGGCGTCCCAGGTTGGAGTCATCCAAGGCAGCTTCCACCTCATCGAGAATGTAGAACGGGCTGGGGCGAGCCTTGAAAATCGCGATCAACAGCGCCACAGCCGCCAGCGAGCGCTCTCCTCCGGAGAGCAGCGATAGGCGCTCAATCTTTTTGCCGGCCGGCTTCACCGCAACATCAATTCCGGTGGCCAGAAGATCATCTGGCTCGGTGAGTTTCAACGACCCTGTTCCGCCGGGGAAAAGGGTCGGGAAGACCTCATCGAACGCTTTCTGGGTGTCGGCAAACGCTTCGGCAAAGATGGTGTGCATCGTCTCATCGAGCTCCGCCATGATGGCTTCCAAATCCGCCCTGGTCTTCTTGAGATCCGCCAGCTGTTCAGTCAGGAAAGTGTGACGAGTCTCCAGTGCCTCAAACTCTTCGAGCGCCAGCGGGTTGACGCGGCCTAGCTGGTCGAGAGTCCGCTCTGCTTTTTTGAGTCTGGCCTCCTGCTCGCTGCGGACGAAGGGCACCGCCTCGGCACCCTCATCGGTCCCATCCGGGGGAACCATCTGGTCCGGAGAGTATTCGCTCAGGAGTGCGTCCTCATCGAGGCTGAGCTCCTCCAGGGCACGCTCCAACAGGGTGGTGCGCTGGAGCTTCTTTTCATACACCTGCATCTCCAGCGAGTGGACTGAATCGGTAATCGCGGTGAGACGCTCGCGCACGGACGTCTCACTCTGGCGCAGAGCCAACAGTTCTTGATGCGAGGCCTGGCGAGCCGCCTCAGCGGCAACGAGCGCAGTTCCTGACTCTTCGACACTCGCGGCAGCAGCCTGGAGGGCTGCGGGAAGGAGAGCGAGAACCTGGGAGGCTCGCTTGGCTCTGCGCACCCGCTCGAGATGGCGTGCCTGCTCGCGCTCTCGCGCTAGCTCCTCCTGCTTCACCCTGGCAACGAGAGCATCGACCTGATCTCCCAGCGCTGCGGCGCGCTGACGCGCAGCCTCTAAGGCGATGCGCGCCTCTACTTCTTCTGCGGCAATAGCGTCGACAAGGGCTCGGGCGTCGAGTCGCTTCGACTCGTCCACACCAGGGCGGGTTGTCTCCTCGAACTCCTCCAGGGCGACAATGCTCGCCTGGTGGTGCTCCCTGGCAGCCACCAGCGCCGCTTCAGAATCAGCTAGTGACTGTCCCAGTCGGGTAATTTCCTGCTGCGCGGCATCGAGTGACGCTCGAACCCTGGACACCTGCTCGCCAAACTCTGCTCTCGATGCATCCGCTTGGCGAAGATCGGCCAGAGCAGTCTTCACCGCCTCAGCAGCCTGGGTTCGCTTTGCCTGCGCCTGTTCTGCAGCAAAAGCCAGTCGCTCAAGCTCGGTGGAGAGCGCCTCCAGGGTGGCCTTGGTGGCATCGCGCTCGGCAGCGAGCTCAAGGCGACTCTGCGCCTCGCCGGAGCCCGTGCGAACGACGTGCTCACCAAAGACATCGCCCTCCCGGGTGACCACAGTCACGCCGGCGGGAACACTGCCCCACGCTTTCTCTACTGCAGCGAAGTCATCAGCAACATAGGTGTCAGCCAGGAGCGCAAGAACACCACTGGGGCCGCTCACCACACTCGTTGCTGGGATGAGCCCCGGGATGTCTTGTGCCGAGACGGCGGAGCCATCTGCAATGACAAGTTCCATGCGGTGATCCGTGCCAGCCCTCGAGGACACCACCGAAAGGGCATCTTTCTTGCTACTCACCAAGTGAGCGTCCGCGAGGGATCCCAGTGCCCTGGCGATCGCCGTCTCAAAGCCCTTCTGGACAATCAACGCATCGGACACGCTGCCGGTGACACCGGGCAAAGTGCTCACGTCCGCACCTTCCGCATCACTACGGAGAGCGAGCTCGAGCGTGGACACGGTGGCGGCGAGTGCTTCGCGCTCACGCTCGGTGGCGTGGAGGGCGTTGCGGGTTTCCGCTTCCTTTTCCTCGGCAGCACTGAGCACCTCTTCAGCTTCTGCCAGTGCTTTCTCGAACGCTTCCGCCACAGCATCAGGCGCTTGATCCTTGGACGCCTGGACTTCCCGAAGGGCTTCCTCGGCATCGCGTGCGCGGTCGGTGGCGTTTCGCAAAGCAGTCTTCTGACGCTCCACATCTGCCACAGCGGTGTCGACCCGGGAGCTGTGAACCTCGACCTGGGACTGGGCGGTGCGAAGCGCCTGATCCCACTCCTCCACTGCAGCCCTCGCTGCCAACACATCGTGATCGAGAGCAGCCAGTGACGCACGAGCAGTGGCGAGCCGGGAGGAGATTTCCCCCACCGTGCTCTCCTGGGTTGCCATCGCGGCGATGGCCTGGTCGCGCTCCGACTCTTTGGTGGTAATCATCTGGGGAGTGACCCCGGAGGAGACGACCTCTTCGCCATCGCCCTCCGCCACTGCTCCGGATCGCTCTGTGGCAAGCGAATGCAGGGCCTGCAAGCGCTCATGGACGCGACGCAGAGAAAAGTCGATACTCCGGGCCGTGTCCAGCTCCACGTCGTTGATGCCCGACTCGAGCTGGGCTATGCGACGACGATATCCCTCGAGCTGCTCTTGCAGGGTCGCCCGCTCGGTGCTGCGCTCTTGTTCGTTCTGGTGGAAGGACTCCAGGGCGTGGGTGAGGGAGACGACATCATCGGCGAAGACGCGGGCTTTCGCATCCCGCACGATGGCTTGGATGGTTTGAGCCTGCTTGGCGATCTCTGCCTGGCGACCCAGCGGGGTCAGCTGGCGGCGAATTTCACCGGCAAGGTCGTTCAACCGGGTCAGGTTGGCCTGCATGGATTCAAGTTTCCGCACCGTCTTCTCTTTGCGGCGACGGTGCTTGAGAATTCCCGCGGCTTCCTCGATGAAGCGTCGACGGTCTTCGGGGCTCGCGTGCAAAATCTGATCGAGCTGACCTTGGCCCACGATGACGTGCATTTCGCGACCCAGGCCACTATCGCTCAGGAGCTCTTGAACGTCGAGTAGCCGGCAGGGTTCCTTGTTGATCGCATACTCGCTCCCCCCGTTACGAAACAGGGTTCTGGAGATAGTGACCTCGGTGTAGTCAATGGGCAGCGCGCCATCGGAGTTGTCGATGGTGAGGATAACCTCAGCGCGCCCCAGTGGGGCTTTGTTCGCGGTTCCCGCGAAGATGACGTCTTCCATGGACCCACCGCGAAGTGTTTTGGCACCCTGCTCCCCCATCACCCAGGCGAGAGCGTCGACGACATTAGATTTTCCAGAACCGTTGGGTCCCACCACACAGGTGACGCCGGGTTCGAATTCAAAGGTGGTGGGTTGAGCGAAGGACTTGAATCCCTTGAGGGTGAGGGATTTCAGATGCACCTGCCCACCAACCTTCCGAGATGACGCGAAGAAAGTGTGCACTTCGCACCCTCAAACCTACCGGTTCCTGGGGGTCCTTTGGCAGGAGGGACACCGGTGGGAGGAGCGGTTCATGAAGGGCTCCCGCCGGATAATCGCTCCGCACCGATCACACGGTGTTCCCTGACGCCCATAGGCGTGGAGGGAGTGCGCGAAGTATCCGGCTTGGCCGTTCACGTTCACGTACTGGCTATCAAAACTCGTGCCGCCCTCCACGAGAGCCTTCTCCAGTACCACCCGAATCTCGGTAAGCAGCTCGCGAACCTTCTTGGCGGTCAGCCGCCAGGTGGGGGCGAGGTAGTGCAGCTTTGCCCCCCAGAGAGCCTCATCCGCATAAATGTTTCCAATACCGCTGATCAGGGTCTGATCCAGCAGAGCGCGCTTGATATCCGTGTTTTTGGCTCGGAGTGCTCTGGAGAAGGCACGGTCATCGAAGTGCGGATCGAGGGGGTCTCTGGCGATGTGCGCGACGGAGCGAGGAATCCGAGGGTCACTCGACCCTCTCCCCGCCGGCTGGCCATCCGGGGTGACGACGACCTCATCGATCGCCATGGAGCCAAAAATGCGTTGGTCGACAAAGCCCACGACCATCGGATCACCCTGGGCAGTGGTGATGTCGAATCGGATGCGAAGCAGTGACCCAAAATCGGAGCTCTCATCACCCAAGAGCACTTGACCACTCATCCCCAGGTGCACGACAAGGGCTTCCTCACTGCCTCGCAGGGGAAACCAGAGGAACTTGCCTCGGCGCAGTGCCGCGTCCACTACCTGGCCTTCGAGGCGCTCCACAAAGTCCTCGGGCGGACCCGGGTGGCGCTTGAGGCTCCGAGGCTCCAGGACCTTCACCCGATCGATTGTGGCTCCGGTGAGGGCTGACTCGAGTCCCGAGCGCACCACCTCGACTTCGGGAAGTTCAGGCATTGCTCGCGCTCGAGTCCCGAAGGGAATCCAACGCAGCTTGAGCGGCAGCGAGCTCTGCCGCCTTCTTGGAGCTTCCCCTGCCATGACCCACCGCGGTGCTGGAGCGGTCCTGACCATCGAGGAACACATCGGCGGTGAACACTTTCTGGTGATCAGGGCCCGAATCGGTGATGTTGTATTTCGGGGCACCCAGACCGTGAGCCGCCGCCCACTCCTGCAAAGCGGTCTTCGGATCACTGGATTCGCGCAACTCATCGGCACGCTTCACGAGATCACCCATCAGTCGATGCACGGCATCGTGGGCCGCTTGCGGGCCCTTATCCAAAAAGATGGCTCCCACCAACGCTTCTAAGGCGTCTGCCAGCAGAGAGGGCTTCTCGCGTCCTCCCGTGAGCTCCTCACCACGACCTAAGCGCAGGTAGTTCCCGAGGCTGATGCCCCTCGCCACCTCGGCGAGAGCGCCGGTGGAGACAATGCTCGCGCGACGCTTCGCCAATTCACCTTCGGGAAGGTCCGGGTAGTGGTGATACAAAGCAGCGGTAATCGCCTGGCCCACCACGGCGTCGCCCAAAAATTCAAGGCGCTCGTTATCGAGTCCCCCCTGCTCATAGGCGTAGGAGGAATGGGTCAGTGATTGCTCGAGAATCTCCGGTGACAGATCAACGCCCACCGCGGTGAGCAGTGTGCTGGGGTCCAAAGCCTCGGGGGCTTCGTCGATACCCTCGGGCACGTTAGACGTCGGCGACCTTGCGGCCCTTGTATTCCATGAACAGCGGGGTGCCGGCAGAATCCTCGACCACGCGAGCGCGGTGCGGGAGGCTGTAGACGGTCTTGCCGTTCTCGACGCTCTTGACCAGGGTGGGCACCTCAGCCTTCCACGCCGAACGACGGTGACGAGTGTTCGAGCGCGACATTTTCCGCTTGGGTACAGCCATGATCTTCTGCTTTCGTAGGGGTCTTAGGGTTTCTCAGGATCAGACTCGAGAAGCTTACTGAGTTCCTGCCATCTCGGGTCAATCTCATCCGCCACGTTCTCACCCGGTGGTTCTGTGCGCTTCTCGCCAGTCGCCGGGTCTAATCCGTAGCAGTCCTCTTTGCACACAGGTTGGAAGGGTAGTTCAAGAACCACCGCATCCCGAATGATGTCCTCAAGATTGAGGGAGTCATCCACCACCGTGTACGAATCGGAATCGCTAGAAGAATACGCGAAAAGCTCCTGAAAATCGACCCGGAGCTCAAAGCTGAAGGGGTCAAGACACCGCACGCACTCGGCGTGAGCCTCCACCACGACATCCGCGGTGGCCAAAATACCCTCGTGGAGACCCTCGAGGCGGAGCTCGATGGTCATGGGTGTTCCCTGGGGAACGGTGGCCATCGCCTCGCCATATTTTTCGGGTGCCACCAGCTCGAGCGTGAGCTCGCGCATCTCCCCTGCCTGGTGGACAAGGTCCTTGACCCCTACAACGAGAGGATTCTTACTGGTGGCCATGCCCCCAGTCTAGAAGCCTGCGGCAGTGAGAGCTTCGTCGTAGATGTGAAGTGCGGTCTCGATCTGTTCGGGCGTCACAATCAGCGGAGGAACCACGTGAATACGGTTATCCACCACAAATGGCAGAAGCTTCCTGGCCACCATTTCACCCTTCAGGCGACCCATGGCGCCCGCATCCAGCGGGGACTTGGTGACGGGGTCCGCCACCAAGTCCAGGGCAAAGAAACATCCCAGTCCTCGGACATCACCAATGACCGGGTGTTTCGCCTGGAGGGCGAGAAGGCCCGGGCGCAGGTGATCCTCCCCCATTGCCTTCGCGTTCTCCACCATTCCCTCGTCAGCCATGGCTTGGAGGGCTGCGTTAATGGACGCCATCGCGAGGGGGTGGCCGGAGTAGGTCAGGCCTCCCGGGAACATGGTGTCCTCAAAGAAGTCAGAGATGCGCTGGTGGAAGATCACGCCACCGACTGGCACATAACCAGAGTTCACACCTTTGGCGAAGGTGATGAGATCCGGCACCACATCGTGGGCGTGGAAAGCAAACCAGTGACCGGTCCGACCAAACCCTGCCATGACCTCATCGAGGATCATGACCAGGCCATAGCGATCGCACAGCTCGCGAACACCCTGGAGGTATCCAGGGGGTGGGACCATGATGCCGGCCGTTCCTGGCACGCTCTCGAGCAGGATCGCGGCAATCGTGTCGGGGCCCTCTGATTGGATGACCCGCTCGAGGTGATGCAGGGCGCGCTCACCCTCTTGCGCCTGGGACTCTGACCAGAACTCGCTGCGGTAAGCGAAGGGCCCAAAGAAGTGGGCGTGGTGGGTGGAGTACTCGTTGGGTTGGCGACGCCAGTCACCGGTTGCCACAATCGCTGCCCCGGTGTTCCCGTGGTAGCTGCGATAGGTGGAGAGCACCTTGTTCTTCTTGGTGAACAACCGAGCAGCACGAATTGCGTTCTCAATGGCGTCAGCGCCACCGTTGGTGAAGAAGACTTTCTGGAAATCTTTGCCGGCGAGGTCGACAATGCGCGTGGCGGCTTCGACGCGGGGCTCGGAGGAATAGGCAGGTCCGACGGTGGCAAGCGTCTCAGCCTGCTCTTGGATGGCTGTGACCACAGCGGGGTGGGAGTGACCAATGTTGGTGTTCACCAACTGGCTGGAGAAATCGAGATACTCGGTGCCCTCGGTGTCATAGACATACATACCCTTGGCATGCGAGACCATCATCGGAGCAACCGTGCCCTGCACGGACCACGAGTAGAAATTGTGGGCCTTATCGAGCTTTTTCAGCTCGGCGGTGTCCTTCGATGCAGCCACCAGTTCTCCTTCACTCCACGAGTAGTGAGAACAGACTAAGGCAACTCTGTCTTCGCCAGATAGTCAGCCACGGCGGGAGGAAC
>JAIOWW010000032.1 GCA_021741925.1 Pontimonas sp.
GTCAATGATTCGCTGGCGACAAACCCTCAGGCGGGTGCAGCGGCACTGCGGTCGCTCTCTTCGCCTGGGATGGTCTGGATCGTGGGAGGGCAAGACCGCGGAGTTGATTACCAGCCCCTGGTTGATCAGGTGGTGACCTCAAGACCTCGACACATTCTCGGGTTGCCAGCGAGCGGTGGGATGCTTCTTGGCCTCTTTCGCGAGGCCCTCCAGAGCGCCGGCGTAGCGCAGGATGTCCTGCTCGAAGAGGTCCCTGACATGGCGGTGGCAGTGCGCAGAGCCCGCGAACTCGCTGGAGTGGGAGATTATGTGGTGCTTTCCCCTGCAGCGCCGAGCTTTGGCCAGTACCGTGATTACCAACACCGGGCGGAAGATTTCCGCTCCCACATCGAGAGCACCCGCAAGGAGAAACCATGACCCGCGCTGATGGCCGACTGGCCAGTGAACTTCGCCCCGTCACGATCGAGCGTGGCTGGAGCGAGCAAGCCGAGGGGAGTGCTCTGATCTCGTTCGGGAACACCAAAGTGCTGTGCACCGCGTCCTTCACCCCTGGAGTTCCGCGTTGGTTGAGCGGAAAAGGTCGAGGGTGGGTGACCGCCGAGTACGGCATGCTTCCCCGATCCACCAATGACCGCATGGATCGTGAATCGGTCAAAGGCAAGATTGGTGGTCGCACTCACGAGATTTCGCGACTGATTGGGCGTTCCTTGCGGGGAATTATTGACCTGAACCAGCTGGGCGAGAACACCATCGTCGTGGATTGCGATGTCTTGCAGGCTGATGGTGGAACCAGAACTGCGGCCATTACGGGCGCCTATGTGGCGCTCGCGGATTCCCTCAGTTGGGCCATCGAGCACGGTCACGTCACGAAATCGGCGACGCCGCTACGTGACTCGGTGTCGGCCATCAGTGTGGGAATTGTGGAGGGAACACCTCTCCTCGATTTGGCATACGTCGAAGACGTCTCAGCCGACACCGACATGAACGTCGTCGTCACCGGGAGGGGGTCCTTCGTCGAGGTCCAGGGCACCGCGGAAGGGACACCCTTCGAGCGTGGCGAACTTGACCGCTTGCTCGACTTGGCGCTGGCGGGAACGACAGAGCTTGCCCGCATACAACGAGAATCACTCGGGGTGTCGTGAGCATGAGGGTTGTGGTGGGCACCAAGAATGCCCACAAAGTCCTCGAGTTGCAGCGCATCTTGGAGGGGTTGATACCCGGGCTCGTCCTCGAGCCCTCCCCCGAGGATTCCCCCGTGGAGGACGGTGACACTTTCTCCGCTAATGCACTCATCAAGGCTCGAGCGGCGTTTAGGTCCACCGGACGCCCTGCGATTGCCGATGATTCAGGTCTCGAAGTTCGTTGGCTCCAGGGCAGACCCGGTATTTTCTCTGCTCGCTATGCCGAGAGTGGAGTCGATGCAGACAACACGGCCAAAGTTCTTTCCGAGATGGCAGGAGTGGAGGATCGCGCTGCGGCGTTCGTCTGTGCCGCCGCCCTGGTTCACGAGGGTGGGGAAGTGGTCATCGAGAAGCGATGGGAGGGTTCACTCGCCCAGGAACCCGCGGGATCGGGTGGCTTTGGCTATGACCCTGTGTTCATTCCCGATGGGTACTTGGTGACTTCGGCGGAGCTGACTGCGGAGGAAAAAGATTCGCTCTCGCATCGCGGCCAAGCCTTCCGGGCCCTCGCACCTGCGCTGGCGGCGCTGGGCTAGATTCTCCGCTCGTTTTTACCGGCTGCACGCGCTATGCTGGGCGGGCGCAGAGTTCGCTCTGTGACTTCGCGTGTCGATCAAGGTTCACACCCGTCGGTCTCCACACAGTCTCTCCTCCGGGAGCTTTCTGTTGGGGTGCGGTGGTGGCCTCGGCACCAGGCTCACACAAAAGTGTGGGATAAACCGAGAATAAAAGGAGAGCCGTCATGGCTGCCGTCACCATTAGACAACTACTGGACGCTGGTGTTCACTTTGGACACCAGACCCGCCGCTGGAACCCGAAAGTCAAGCGCTTTATTCTGACCGAGCGCAGCGGTATTCACATCATCGACCTTCAGCAGTCTCTGGCCTACATTGACAAGGCTTACGACTTCATCAAGGAGACCGTCGCGCACGGCGGAACCGTTCTGTTTGTGGGAACCAAGAAGCAGGCTCAGGAGTCTGTATCCGAGCAGGCAACCCGCGTGGGGCAGCCCTATGTGAACGAGCGTTGGTTGGGTGGTCTTCTGACCAACTTCCAGACTGTGTCCAAGCGCCTGGGTCGCATGAAAGAGCTCGAAGAAATCGACTACGAGGACACCACTCAGGGTTACACCAAGAAGGAACTGTTGCTCAAGAAGCGCGAGCTGACCAAGCTGCAGAAGTCCCTCGGCGGTATCCGCACTCTGCAGAAGGCTCCCAGCGCAATCTGGGTGATCGACCCCATTCGTGAGCACCTCGCGATTGATGAAGCCAAGAAGCTCGGCATTCCGGTCGTGGGAATCCTCGACTCGAACGCTGACCCCGATGACCTTCAGTACCCGATTCCCGGCAACGATGACGCTATCCGCTCCGTGGCTTTGCTCACCAAGGTGATCGCCGACGCTGTTGCGGAGGGCCTCATTGAGCGCCACCAGAAGCCCGAAGCTGAGGGCAACGTCTCCGCAGTCGAGCCTCTCGCTGAATGGGAGCGCGAGCTCCTCGAACAGTCGGGTGAGGCTCCCGCTACGGCGACCGAGGCACCTGCCACAGCTGAGGCTTCGGCCGACAAGGCTCCTGCGGCCAAGAAGCCCGCGGCTAAGGCACCTGCGAAGGCTGCCGCAGCGAAGAAGCCTGCTGCTGCTAAGGCGCCCGCCACTAAGGCTCCTGCTGCTGCCAAGGCACCCGCAAAGAAGGCTCCTGCTAAGCCTGCTGCCAAGCCCGCGGCAGAGAAGAAGCCCGCCGCGAAGGCAACGACCACGAAGGCTGCGGCAGAGAAGAAGCCCGCCGCTAAGAAGGCACCGGCGAAAACTGCTGCCAAGCCTGCTGAGAAGAAGTAAGGGAGAGACCTATGGCTGTGTCACTTGAAGACATTAAGAAGCTGCGCGAGCAGCTGGGGACCGGAATGGTCGACACCAAGAACGCCCTCGAAGAGGCCGGCGGAGACGTCGAGAAAGCCACGGAGATCCTCCGTCTCAAGGGCGCCAAAGGTAACGCAAAGCGTGCCGATCGTTCCACCAGTGAAGGACTCGTCATTGCTCACGAGGGTGACGGGGTTGCCTACTTGATGGAACTGGCCTGCGAGACTGACTTCGTTGCGAAGAACGACAAGTTTGTGAAGCTTGCCGACGACGTCTTGGCTGCGGTAGTCGCTGCGGGTGCCGACAGTGCAGAAGCAGCTTTGGCCGCTCCTGCGGGCTCTGGAACGGTCGCCAGCATGATCGATGACCAGGCCGCGATTATTGGCGAAAAAGTCGAGCTTCGTCGTGTTTCGAAGCTCTCCGGTGAGAACTTCGCCGTATACCTGCACAAGACCAACAAGGACTTGCCTCCCCAGGTTGGCGTCGTTGTTGCCTACTCGGGCAGCGATGCCGAGACCGCCCGCAGTGTTGCCCAACACATTTCGTTTGCCGACCCTCAGTACCTCTCCAAGGACGATGTTCCCGCCGAGGCTGTCGAGGCCGAGCGACGCATTGTGGAGGAGATCTCTCGCGGAGAAGGTAAGCCTGATGCGGCTCTGCCGAAAATTGTTGAAGGCCGTTTGGGGGCCTTCTTCAAGCAGGTTGCGCTTCTCGAGCAGGACTACGCGAGGGACAACAAACTCCAGATCAAGGCGGTCCTCGAGCAGGCTGGTCTGAGCGTGAGCGGTTTCGCACGCTTCCGCGTCGGTTCCTAGATATCAACTCTCTCTTCGGGGGCGGTGGCCAGCGTGCCACTGCCCCCGAGGCGTTTCTCCCGCGCTACGCTAAGGGGCGCAGAGGAAAGGTGTAACTATGCCCGAAGGCCGTCGTCGAGTACTTCTTAAACTTTCCGGTGAAGCATTTGGTGGGGGTTCTCTCGGAGTAAATCCTGACGTGGTAGCCGCCATCGCTCGCGAAATTGCGGAGGGCGCTAAGAAAGCCCAGGTTGCGGTGGTTGTCGGTGGAGGTAACTTCTTCCGAGGTGCGGAACTGAGCCAGCGCGGTATGGACCGCCGGCGAGCTGACTACATGGGAATGCTCGGTACCGTGATGAATGCTTTGGCCTTGCAGGACTTCTTGGAGCAAGCGGGCGCCCAAGTTCGCGTTCAGTCGGCTATTTCCATGACACAGGTCGCTGAGCCCTACATTCCCTTGCGAGCCATTCGACACCTCGAAAAAGGCCGTGTTGTGGTGTTTGGTGCGGGAGCTGGCTTGCCCTACTTCTCCACGGACACTGTTGCTGCTCAGCGCGCGCTGGAAATTCTGGCTGATGAGGTTCTGGTTGCGAAAAACGGTGTTGACGGTGTGTATACGAAGGATCCGAAAAAAGACCCGAGCGCCAAAAAGTACGACAAGCTGAGCTACCAGGAAGCGCTCGTCCAGGGACTCAAAGTCGTGGACTCGACAGCTTTTAGCTTGTGCATGGATAACAAGATGCCGATGGTGGTGTTTGGTATGGAGCCTGCGGGCAACGTGACAAAAGCCATCGTGGGTAAGCGCATCGGCACTCTCGTGTCCTAGAGGGCACCGCAAACTAGACTGAGACCAAGGAGAAGAATCCATGATTGCTGACGTGCTCGCTGAGGCGAAAGAAAAGATGGCGAAAGCCCTCGACGTTGTTCACGAAGATTTCCAGACCGTCCGGACGGGTCGCGCAAACCCCGCGCTGTTCCAGAAGATTATGGTCGACTACTACGGTTCCCCCACCCCGTTGGCTCAGTTGGCCAGTCTGCAAAACCAGGAAGCCCGAACTCTCCTCGTCACGCCCTATGACAAGAGTGCTCTCAAAGAGATCGAGAAAGCCATCACCAATTTTCCCAACCTCGGCGCTAACCCCTCCAACGATGGAGACGTTATTCGCGTGACGATGCCCGAGCTCACGGAAGAGCGCCGTAGGGAGTATGTGAAGATCGTGAAGCAGAAAGCCGAGGACGGTCGAGTCTCAGTGCGTAGCGTCCGCCGCAAAGCGATGGACGACTTGAGCGCTCTCACCTCCGAAGTGGGTGAAGATGAGGTTTCCCGGGCGGAGAAAGAGCTCGAGTCGATCACCAAGAACCACATCGATTTGATTGAGGAAGCGCTGAAGAAGAAAGAAGCCGAGCTGCTCGAGGTCTAATGAGCGAGAGTTCGTCATCGAAGAAGAAGTTTGATCCTGCTCACGTAGGCGCTGAAGCGCTGGAGCACCTCGAAGCTGCGGTGTCCGAGCTTGAGGAGCAGGTCCGGGATGTTAACGCCCGCATCGATAAGCGTGCCGGACGCCCATTGTGGCAAGCGATTGTCTTTGGGTTGCTTCTCGGTGGGGTTTTCGTAGGGACCCTGTTCTGGTTAGTGGAACTGTTCGTCCTCTTTGTGACAGCCCTGGTCGTGTTTGCGGTCCTGGAGCTAGCCGGAGCCCTCACCGTCAAGGGTCGGCTGCGCTCGCGCTGGCCTCTCGTCATCGTCTCGGCGACGATGGTTCCCTTGGCTGCGCTCTTTGGCCCTGAAGGTCAACTCTGGTCGCTGGTGGGGGCGATCATTCTCGCTATCGTCATCCGATCAGGACGAGCACTGCTCCAACCTGATTCGCGGGCGACGACACTGCCCGACATTGGTGTTGCCGTCATGGTGCTGGCCTACATTCCTTTCCTGGCAGGCTTTGCCGTCAGCGTAGCCACCAGCCCAGGAGGTGTGTGGTGGCTCTTTGCAGGTGTAGTCATCGTGGTCTGCGTGGATGTGGGCGCCTACGCCACCGGGCTGAGTTTCGGGAAGACACCCCTGGCGCCCAGGATTTCGCCCAAGAAAACCTGGGAAGGCTTTGTGGGGTCACTGCTGGCCGCTCTTGTTGCGGGAGTCTTGTTGGGCGTTCTAGTTCTTGGGCTGGCGTGGTGGGTCGGGGTGCTTCTCGGAGCAGTCCTCCTGGGTTCGGCAACGCTCGGGGATCTTGTGGAATCGCTCATCAAGCGAGACTTGGGTATCAAAGACATTTCGTCCTGGCTCCCTGGACACGGTGGGTTCCTCGATCGACTTGACTCCATGCTGCCTTCGATGGCGATGCTTTTCGTCATGTTCCAGATTTTTGGCTAGACCGGCAGTCCACCCGGGTTTTTAGCGCAGGGGCTGGCAGAATGAGCCCGTGGATACCCCCTTCCCTCGTGCAGAAAAAGGCATGCCCGGATACGACCCGGACGTCGTCACAGAGTTCTTAGACCGCGCTAAGCGAGTGTTTGAAGGTGAAGAAGAGGGGATCACCTCCAACGACATTCGACACAAAGTGTTCCCCCTCGTGTCGAAAGACGGTTTTGGCACCAAGGCTGTGGATGAGGCGCTCTGGCGGTTGGAGGAAGCGTTCGCCGACAAGGAGCGACTTGCGGACACTGACAGCGTGGGGGAAGAGGCCTATTACGCCGGTGTTCGCGAACGCGCACAAGAAATATTGGACCGGGTAGCGCGGCCCGCCAGAATTAAGTTCCGCACCGTTTCGAAGATTCGTCCGGGGTACCACCCCGGCGATGTTGACGAGATGTGTGATCAGATTGCTCGCTATTTCCAGCAACAGGAAGCATTGTCGGTCACCGCGGTGCGAAAAGGAACGTTCCGCACGTTGCTCGGCGGCTATGACGAAAAGCAGGTCGACACGCTCCTTGATGAGACGGTGTCCGTCATGCTGGCAGTGCGCTAACCCCAGTTGTGAAGGACCTCCCGGGTACACTGTGGGAGCCGTGAGACTTCGACGATTCTTCCCAGGCGCATCGGCGCGATCCGCTGCCGATGCCAAAAAGTCGACCCTGTCGCTCCTCGCCATTGTGGCGGTGAGCGCATTTGTGGCGGTTCCGCTTGCTGGCCCCGCAACGACCAGCGCCAACGCGTGGTTTGTACCAGGGTCGAGTGAGCGAGCCAACCTTGTCATCATGGGCAGCGGGCTTGGCCTCGAACGAGAAGACTTCAACGTAACCGGTGCATGGGGCATGGCTCCCGCTGTGGGGCGCCCTGACCCGGGGAGCGCTCAGGCACACGCACTCGAACAAGTGATGGCCAGAGGATGGGACCAGGCCGAATACGGATGCCTTGTTGCACTGTGGAACAAAGAGTCAGGCTGGAACCACTTTGCTCTCAACCGCAGCTCGGGAGCCTATGGAATTCCGCAGGCGTTGCCTGGCGAGAAGATGGCGAGCGCGGGTGCTGACTGGGCGACAAACCCTGAAACCCAGATTCGCTGGGGTTTGGGTTACATCGAAGCGCGCTATGGCCAACCCTGTATCGCTTGGGCCCATTCCCAGCAGAGGAACTGGTACTAAGCATGCCCCGCAATAACCGGCGTGGGGGCTCCCGGCGTGACGAGGGCGAGCCGCTGGATGTTGAACGATTGACTACCGGCTTTCGACGTAGTGAAACCAAACGCGGGTACACCTACACAGTGCAACCGATTGGTGCTTCCAAAGCTCAGAAGGTCTACACCTGCCCTGGCTGCAACCTCACCATTGAGCCCGGCGTTGATCACCTTGTCGCGTGGAAGCAGGACGGGATTATGGGCGATGCTCACGATGTTTCGGAGCGTCGCCACTGGCATAAGCACTGCTGGAGAATCTATTGACTAAGCCCATCACGTCAACCACTGTGCTTCCGGCACGGCGTGAGGACATAAGCTTCTCGACTGCTGATGGCCTCACCCTGGTGGGAGAAATCGCCTGGCCCGAGAGCCATCCGGCCGTGGCCACTGCTCTCTTTTTGCACCCCCTGCCCACGGCAGGCGGTTTTATGGATTCTCACATCATCAGAAAAGCGTCGTGGCGTTTACCGGCGCTCGCTGACATTGCTGTTTTTCGCTTCAATTTCCGCGGTGTCACCTCGCCCCGGGGGACGTCAGAGGGGCAGTTTGGTGAAGGAATAGCCGAGAAGCTCGATCTTGAGGCGGCTCTTCACGAGGCCGAGCTTCGCGCCATGCCAGCCCCCTGGCTGATTGGGTGGTCCTTTGGCACGGAGGTGATACTGAAACACGCCCGGACCCATGCCAACCGGCTCTCCGGAGTCATCCTCCTCTCGCCTCCTCTGCATCGCACCTCACCTCAGGAGGTGGCCGCCTGGAATGACGCGCCGGTCCCTGTGGTTGCCCTCATCCCGGAGTTTGATGATTTCCTCCCACCAGACCCGGCCCGAGCAGGCTTTGCCTCAGCTCCGAGCATTGAGCTTCTTATGGCCGAGGGCGCAAAGCACCTCTGGGTCGGTGAAACTCAGACCCGTTTCGTCCTGAACGAAATTACGAAGCGGCTGAATCCTGCTGCTGCGCCACTGCCCGAGGCTTGGAGCGTTTAGCAGCTGACGCAGCTTTCTTCGGGGCGGGAGCGTCGAGAACGGCTCCGACAATGCTGCGCAACGACTCGACGTATTCGGCGATAGTGTCGCGTTCCGATCGGAGCTCGATCATGCGACGCTCGGCAGCAGCCACGCGGGTGGTGGCTTCTTCCTCGGCAACGCGAATAATCTCGCGAGCTTTCTCTTCAGCCTCTGCGACCAGCTGAGCGGCCTCAGACTGCGCAGTGAGTTTGCCCGAGCGGTTGGCTTCCTCGATGGCAGCAGTAATTTTCTGGTGCTCGGTGCGTAGCGCTTTCAACCGGGACTTTGTTTCAGCTAGTTGAGTCTCCGCCTCCTTGAGGAACCTGTTGTTGAGCTCCACAGCTTTCTGGTGGGCATCAAGAAGCTCGCGTTCTGCTTCAGCGCGGCGGGCGCTGAGCTCCGCATCGAGATCCACCCGTGCCTGCTCGGCAATGTGGGCGAGCTTCTCGGCCTGCTTCTCATTGTCATGCTTGAGCTTGGCGGTGGTTTCAGCGACCTCGTGCTCCAGGTTGGTTTTCGCGAGAGCGGCCTCTTCCTGGATTTTCTTCAACGTGAGTTCGTGGCTTGCGCGCTCCGCTTCGACCTCTTTGGAAAGCTCTGACGCTTGCTCCCGGGCGACGTTGAGCTCCCGCTCCGCCACAACCTTCAACTCCGAGATTTCGCGCTTGACTTCGGTGCGCATCGCTTCGGTTTCACGCTTTGCCGAGGCCCTCATTTTGGCGGCCTCGGTGGCGACGGCCCCGCGAATGGCGGAGGCTTCCTCCACGGCTTCGGCCGTGAGGCGCTGGGCCTCCTCAGTAGCGTCTTGAATAAGTTGCTCAGCCTTGGCCTGTGCTCCCTCAAGAGTGTTGGCCGCACGGTTGGCGGCATCGGTGCTGACCCGCTCCGCTTCGCGCTCGGCTGACTCGAGCAAGGACTGAGCTTCCAGCTTCGCGCTGGATATCATCCGTTCCGAGTCAATGTCGGCTTGACCGATGATGCGGGTGGATTGTTCCTCAGCTATACGAAGGACAGCCTCGAGGCGGCTCCCCAGACCGGAATAGCTGGGGGAGAGTGATTCACCCGTGGAGGCCTCAATCGCGGCAACGTGCTCTTTGAGAGCACTCAGTTCATCGAGGAGATTTCCGCGGTCTTTCGAAGCTTGGATGAGTTCCGCGCGGAGGTCGTTAATGACCTCGTCTACCTCGCTGCGCTTATAACCCCGCAGTTCAGTGGTGAACTCTTGTTCCGTGTTTGCCATGCGAACGCTTCTTCTCCCGTAATGAAACCTGTTTCAGGCTCCCCGTAGTGTAACTCCTAGGGGCCAGGTCAAACCAACCCGGTATCGGCTACCCTGGAGAGTCGCCCAGGGGCTCTCGGCCCCCATGGTTCGAGGGGAGAGGGGAACGAGTGCGCCTGATAGTTGCCATCGTTCTTCTTGCGGTGTCTACGGTGAGCTTGTCCATCGGTATCGCGCAGCGCACAGTCTTTGATGCACCCGAGACGATTGATCTCGCCGTGAACGTCGAGGCGAAGGCTCCCGCGGTGATCATCCATGGAACTGACCTTCTCGCGTTCCCTGGTCGCCAAACCATCACCGTGGAGGGCGGCACCAGCGGACTTGTCCCGGCCGAGAGTGGCGAGGGGTATGACACCCGCAGCACGGATCGGGTGTTTGTGGCCTATGGCCGCACCGTTGACGTCATGGCGTGGTTGTCGCCGGCCCGCCACACCCTCTTAGGGGTTGACCCGGTGGCTAACACGATGACCGCGCTACCCCGCTCGGGTGAGCTCTATCTCCCCGAGCCGGCAGGTTCTGACCTCTGGTTTGCCGAGTATTCCGAGTCAGGTTCTGTGTCGATTTCGATTGCGGCGCCTGAGGACGTCACCGTCCTCATCATGAGCGATGGTGTGCTCCCGGCCCCGCAGGTGATCAGCGTCTCGTGGCCTGCA
>JAIOWW010000033.1 GCA_021741925.1 Pontimonas sp.
CACCAGCACACGAGAGGGACCAGTCTCCACCAGGAACCTCGACCCCGTGACCGTGCCAGCGCCTCCCAGGAAACGCAGTGAGTGACTGGCGCGGGTCATGATCTCTAGGCCTCGATTACCACGGGAACGATCATCGGACGACGACGGTGCTGGGTATTGACCCAGCGGCCAATGGTGCGCCTGACGACCTGCTGGAACGACTGGGTGTCCCTGGTTCCATTAGCGGAGGCCTCTTCGAGTGCCTTGACAATGGCGGGGCGAACATCATCAAAAACGGAGTCATCCGGAGCGAAACCACGGGCGTGTATCTCGGGTCCGACGATGATTTTTCCGGTCTGGGGGTCCATGGCGATGAAAATGGAAATGAAGCCTTCTTCAGCCAAAATGCGACGATCTTTGAGATCCGCTTCGGTGATTTCGCCGACAGTGGAGCCATCCACATAGACGAATCCAATATCGAGCTGGCCGACCTGAGAGGCGATTCCATCGACGAGATCCACGACAGTCCCGTTTTCTCCCACAAGGGTGCTCTCTCGGGGAACACCCGAGGAAATAGCTACCTCGGCGTTAGCTCGGAGGTGGCGGGCTTCACCGTGGACGGGCATGACCTGTCGAGGTTTGACGATGTTGTAGCAATAGAGGAGCTCACCAGCTGCGGCGTGACCTGACACGTGGACCTTCGCGTTGCCCTTGTGGACGACGTTGGCGCCTAAATCAATAAGTCCGTTGATTACTCGATAGACCGCATTCTCGTTACCGGGAATCAGGCTGGAGGCGAGGATGACGGTGTCTCCCGGGCCAATCTCGATCGTGGGGTGCTCCCGGTTGGCCATGCGGGATAGGCCCGCCATCGGTTCACCCTGCGAACCGGTCGTCATATAGAGCACTCGCTCATCGGGAAGCTCTACGGCTTTTTTTGCATCAACGAGCAGACCGTCGGGCACACTGAGATACCCCAGTTCTTGGGCAATACCCATATTGCGCACCATGGACCGGCCGACCAGCGCCACCAAGCGATTATTGGCTGCCGCGGCATCGATAACCTGCTGGACGCGGTGAACGTGGGAAGCAAAACTTGCAACGATAACCCGCCTGGGCGCTCGATGAACTATTTGGTCCAGGATGGGTCCGATATCAGCTTCCCGAGGAGTGAAGCCGGGGACGTCGGCGTTGGTGGAGTCCACCAAGAAAAGGTCTACGCCCTCTTCCCCGAGTCTCGCGAACGCCCGAAGATCAGTCAGGCGGCCATCGAGGGGAAGCTGATCCATTTTGAAGTCGCCCGTGTGCAACACAGAACCAGCTGCGGTTCGAATCATGACGGCCAATGCGTCCGGGATGGAGTGATTCACCGCGACAAACTCGAGGTCAAAGGGGCCAAGTTTTTCACGACCGCCAGCCTCGACCGACATCGTCAAGGGACTGATCCTGTGTTCCTTAAGCTTCGCCTCAATCAGGGCAAGAGTCAGCGTGGTGCCAATGAGAGGAATGTCCTCTCGGAGCCTCAAGAGATAGGGCACCGCACCAATGTGGTCCTCGTGCCCGTGGGTCAACATGATCGCAACGACATCATCAAGCCGGTCTCGAATGGGTTCGAAGTCCGGCAAAATCAGGTCAACGCCCGGCTGGGTTTCCTCGGGAAAAAGCACCCCGCAGTCCACGATCAGCAACTTGCCATCAATCTCGAAGACGGTCATGTTTCGACCAATTTCACCGATTCCCCCCAGGGGAATAACGCGCAACGTACCGGGGAGTAATGCTGGTGGTTCCACCAAGGGTTGGGGCATGGGGTCCTTCGTCAGCGGGTAGTGCCTGCCACCTTCGGCAGGGCACCCCCAGCGGCCGCGTTGCGGTCGGGGCGGAAGTTGGAGAAATCAGCGCCGGCAACGCCGCTGACCAGGGCGATGTCGTTCTCGATGAGTGCCGCTTCAGACTCTTCGGGGCCCACCAGAGGCAAGCGCACTCGAGGTGAGGCGATGCGACCGAGTCCGTGCAAGATGTATTTCGTCGCCACCGTGCCCGGAACATGCGTCATCGTTGCGCGAACAAGAGGTTCGAGAAGCTTGTGCTGAGCAGTGGCGGCCGCCAAGTCGCTGCGGTTCACGGCATCGACAATGATTCGGTAGGGCTCGGGAGCAATATTTGCCGTTACTCCGATAAGTCCTGTCCCCCCGATGGCAAGAGTGGGCAAAGCGTTAGCGTCATCGCCAGCGAAATAGAGCAAATCTGTCTGGTTCATCACGCGGGACACCTCGCTCAAATCACCCTTCGCGTCTTTGATGGCCCGAATGTTGGGGTGTTTTGCCGCGCGCAGGATGGTGTCGTACTTGATTTCAATACCTGAGCGACCAGGAATGTCATACAGAATCACCGGTAAATCGGTGGCGTCCGCGATGAGGCGGAAATGGGTGAGAACCCCAGCCTGGGTGGGCTTGTTGTAATAGGGGGTGACCACCATCACACCATCAGCACCAGCTTTTTCGCTCGCTTTGTAGAGCTCAATGGCATGGGCGGTTTCGTTAGAGCCGCCACCGGTAATGATTTTTGCCCGTCCGGCAGAGACTGACTTGCCGGTCTTCACGAGTTGAATCTTTTCTGCGTCGGTCAGGGTGCTCGTCTCCCCGGTGGTGCCGGTCACGACGAGTCCATCAGCGCCGTGGCTGATCAAGCTCTCCATGAGGGATTCAACGCCAGGCCAGTCCACTTCGCCGTCAAAGGTCATCGGGGTGACCATGGCGACCAGGACTTGGCCGAAAGGATTCTCAGTTACCACGCCCCAAGGCTAGCGCTCGCAGGCGTTAGGTGCACCCTTAAGGGGCTACTCGACCGTTCTGGTCAAAGGTGTCGGCCGTCATGGGCATGAGTGGTTTCCAGAGATCTTCCATCTTCTCTGCCACCATTTCAATTTCCCGCTGAGGAAAGGAAGGGAAGTGGGTGCCTTCTCGTTTGGTGCGAAGGCTCAGGAAATTCATCAAGCTTCGAGCGTTCATGGTGACGTACATGCTGGAGTAGAGCGTCACGGGCAGGACAGCACGAGCGACTTCGCGGGCGACACCCGCCTCCAGCATGCGCTGGTAGCTCTCGTAGGCCTGGGTGCACACGGCGACGACCTCATCATGAACTAGCGCAGTCTGCTCCGGTGTTCCGTCTTCGAACTCATAGGCTCCAGGCTTCCCCACCTGGACAAGCTTCCGCTCAGGACCGGGGACATAGAACACGGGGCGGAGTTCGCGGTAGCGCCCGCTTTCCTCGTTATAGGACGCAATCCTGTGACGCATGAATTCGCGGAAGACGAATATGGGGGCTTGAACATAGAAGGTGAGGGAGTTGTGCTCAAACGGTGACCCGTGACGATCCCGCATCAAATAGTTGATGAGTCCGCGATCCCGGTCAGAAGCTTCCGCTCCGGAACTCGCAGCCTCCAGGGTTTGCTCACCCTGGGTGCTCACCCGGGCGGCGAAGAGGACATCCGCGTCACTCGCGCTATGACGAACAAGCTCCACCGTCACATCTGACCGAAACTCAATCTGTTCGCTTGCCACCCGTGCTGCCTTTCTCGACGTCGTGGACAAGCCTACTTCGGTCCGGGTAACGCTTCGTCATATCCGTGCAGGATGTGACTCCAGGGACCTAGGGTAATTTCCCATGGAGCCTCTGCAGATTGCCCTCATTGTGGGGGCGTTGGTCGTCCTCTCCACGCTCCTCGGATTTGCCTGGCAAAACAAACAGGGAGCCGTGTCGAGGCGAGCAAGGCCCTCTCTCCCCGCCGATGTGCCACTCGATCTCGTCGATCCCACCGCAGTCATCACACTCCTGCAGTTCTCCGGGCCTTTCTGTTCCTACTGCGCCGCCATGCGAGGCGTTCTGGGTGCTGAAGCCGCCTCCAGCAAGGGTCAGGTGGCTCACCGAGAAATCGACATCACCGACTACCCGGAGCTGACCGCCTCGCTTAAGGTTTCTCAAACCCCGACCACTTTTGTCGTGACCAGAACTGGTCACGTTATTTCTCGCATCCGCGGGGCAGCGAAACCCCCCGTGGTTGCCGAGGAAGTTCATCAAGCACTCACCACCAGAAAGGCACAATCTGATGAGTACCTCATCTAGCCCTCCCGCGGGCATTGATCCGCGCAGCCCTCGATTTGGCGCAGGAATCACCGCCATCTTGTTGTTGATCACCATCTCACTGGGACTGGGGGCTGAAGCCTCAGGTGGAACCCTCTCGCAGCGCGCACTGGAGCCGGGGTTCTTGCTTCTCGCTGCCATCACGGCCTTGTTTGCCTGGGGCGCGTTTGCCGGGGTCAAACGCCACCCCTACGGCGCGATCTACAAGGCAGTACTTCGTCCCAGACTCGGCCCCCCTGCCTACTTAGAGGAGCCAGAGCCACCCACGTTTGCTCAACTGGTGGGATTCCTGGTCTCCGTGACTGGAGTAATCCTCCACCTCCTGGGTGTCCCCTACGGTCTCGTCATCGCCGCGGGTGTTGCCTTTATCGCAGCATTTCTCAATTCGGTGTTCGGGTTATGCCTCGGGTGCGAAATGTATGCGCTCCTCGTTCGAGCGCGCATTATTCGCCCGTCCTAGGTGTCTCGGTGAGAATGCCCTGAGAGGTGTCGCATTAACACTGAGATAGTGGTTCGATTAGGTCACCCCCCTTTGGAAGGATTACCCCATGGCAGTCACTAGCGAAGCACGAACTCAGTGGTCAGGTTCTCTCGTGGAGGGATCTGGCTCCACCGCTCTGGTGTCCTCGGGCGCCGCAACCTTTGAGGTGACCTGGGCCGCACGTAGCGAAGGCCAAACTGGAGTCACCAACCCTGAAGAGCTTCTGGGTGCAGCGCACTCAGCGTGTTACTCGATGGCGCTCTCGCACGCCCTCAGCGGCGCGGGCACACCCCCCGAGTCACTCGATGTCACGGCGGCGGTGACGTTTGTTCCCGGCGAAGGTGTGACGGGTTCCCACCTTCTCGTTTCCGCGAGCATCCCCGGCATGGACGATCAGACCTTCCAAGGTTTCGCGGAGGACGCCAAAGAAAACTGCCCGATTTCGAAAGCACTAGCTGGAGTCCCGATCACCCTTGAGGCGACACTGCAGTAATGCTGAAGGGCTACCGCGACGACTCCGCACGTTTGAGAGTTCTGATTTCGGGCTCGAGCGGTCTCATCGGAACACCGCTGAAGAAGCTTCTCCAAGAACAAGGCCACGCCGTCCACACTCTCGTGCGACGTTCACCGCGCGACGCAAGCGAACACTTTTGGAACCCTGCCTCAGGAGAAATCGAGGCAGGAATCTTGGATCACACCGATGTAGTGATTAACCTCGCCGCTGCCTCGATTTCTCGATGGCTCTTTCTCGGAAGAACACCCTGGGCTGCCGGACAAAAAAGAAACATCCTGACCTCGCGCCTCGATGCGGCGAGAACTCTGGCCACAGCCATCACGCGGGCCACAACACCACCGAGCCTCCTGATTCAAGCCAGCGCGGTCGGTTTCTATGGGGATCGAGCCAGTGAGGAGCTCACCGAGCGAAGCTCACGTGGTGAAGGTTTTCTCGCAGAGGTGCAAGTTCAAGCTGAGGCCGCGGCATCAGAAGCGGAGAGCGACGTCACCCGAATCTGTTACGCCCGAAGTGCAGCAGTCATGGGGAAGGGAGCGCTGTCTACCACGCTGCTGAAACTTCAAACCGCGGTAGGCCTCGGAGGACCCATCGGAGATGGTTCTCAATGGTGGCCTTGGATATCTCTTCACGACGAGGTCCGAGCATTGGCCTATCTGGCCAACCATGAGACAGCTTTTGGTGTCTTCAACCTCGTGAGTCCGACACCTGCGTCTGCCCTTGACCAAACCAAGGCGCTGGCCCGAGCAATGAAGAGACCCCATTGGATGGGATTTCCTCGCTTCGCGATAGTGGCGCTTATGGGAGAGGCCGGAAAGGAAATTCTCTTGACCTCACAACGGGTGATTCCAGAGCGACTGGTGGCCTCGGGCTTCAAGTTTGAGGACGAAACTCTGGAGGCAGCAGTTTCTCGGCTGCTCCACAGTGACTAGGAACTCTTCTTCAGACCGATAGCTTTTCGCACCGCCCACCGCGCGCGACGGCGGTCTCCGCAGGCGTCATACGCAAGGCCTAAGCGAAGCCACGACTGCCACGACTCCGGGTTCTCCTCAGTGTCCCTTTTGAATGAGGGGAACGCTGATTCTGCCGCGGCTCGATCGGGCCGACCGCTGATCAGGGAGGGTAGCTCCTCCCCGGGGAGAAGCCCAGTGCGCTCAAGCTCCAGAGTGAGAGCGGCAGAACGCCGGGCAAAGATCAACTCCGCCACCAGCCCCCAAGCACCCACGACCGGCAGAATTCCCAGGGCATATCCCATGGCGTTAGCCAGAGCAGAGTCATCTCGAATCAGAATCCAGGCATAGTTCGCGGTGAACGCTAGATACACCACCAACAACAGCGCCATAAACAGCGCAGCGATCATGGGGCGATTCATGAGTCAGTGGCAGCGAGAGCGTGCTCGAGGCCCACAGCAAGCCCCTTGTGATGCTCCATGAAGCGCAACGCCATCACAATTCCTGCCTGGTAGGCATCCCGGGAGTGAGTGTCGTGCGTGATGGTAAGCGTCTCCCCCACACCACCAAACTTCACATCCTGCCGCGCGAGGACCCCATTGAGTCGTAGGGAGTGCACGGGGATGCCCTGGACTTGCTCGCCCCTGGCGCTCTGGTTGGAGTGGGGAGCGATAACCCCACCTCGGTCTCGACGCACCGCGGCGATCTCTTCTGCTGTGCGCACCGCGGTCCCGCTCGGAGAATCTGCTTTCCCAGCGTGGTGGGCCTCCACAATTTCAATGGACTCAAAGTGCTCCGCCACGGTCTTCGAGATCATCATCTGGAGGGTTGCGCCAAGAGAAAAGTTCGGAACGATAAACACGCTCGCACCAGGGTGCTCGGCTACCGTCTTGGTGAGTGTGGTGAGTCGATCAGATGACCACCCGCTGGTACCCACCAGGACCTTGATTCCTTGGGCAATGGCGAAGTCCACGACCTGAGCGGAAACACCTGGAAGGGTGACATCCACAGCAAGATCCGCGCCCAACATGTCGTGCAGGTCGGAGTGCGAATCCAGACGAGCGACGAGCTCCATTTCGGGCATCGCCTCGACAACCTGGCACACCTGGGTTCCCAGGCGACCGGTGGCACCAACAACTGCGACGCGAGTAGGCATGGGATAAGCCTACAAGTGCACCGATGGGCGCTTGCTGGCTAGGACAAGCTCAGGAACAACTTCTCCAGATCATCGACGCTGAGGTCACCGTCTTTCGTCGGCCTACCATCCTCGGCCACGCACTCTTTCATGGCGGTGGCAATGATCGCGAACCCTGCCTTATCCAGCGCGCTGGATACAGCAGAGAGTTGGGTGACAACGGAACGACAGTCTTCCCCTTGTTCAACCATCGAGATGACGGCACCGAGTTGCCCCTGTGCTCGACGGAGCCGGTTGATGACTGGCTTCATGTCTATAGGTGTGTCCTCTGCCATGATTTCTCCTTCGGTAGCGCTCTAGGGGGTGCTCACAAGTTCTGGTTGGGTGGTTGCTGCCATTCCCATTTGCCAAGTCAGGTAGCCACCATCGAGGTTTGCGACCTCGATACCGTGCTGCATCAAGATGCTGGCAGCGGTGTGACCGCGTTGCCCCACTCGACACGACACGATGATTTTCTGACCCTGGAAGGCCTCTACGTTATCCCGAAGCTCATCCAAGGTGATCAACTCTGAACCGGGGATGGCTCCTCGTGAGTATTCACCATCGGTGCGCACATCGATCAAGCGCCAGCCCTCTGCCATCAACGTCTCCACCTCATGCCACTGCACTGCATTCTCGCCGGTGGCGCGATTCTCGTTGACATAGCCGAGCATGTTGACGGGGTCCTTGGCTGATGCAAACTGTGGCGCGTAGGAAAGCTCCAGATCGATCAAGTCTGTTGCGGTCATGCCACCAGCCATCGCAGTAGCGATGACGTCGATGCGCTTGTCGACACCTTCTTCGCCCACTGCCTGAGCGCCCAGTATGAGATCTGTCTCTGGATCGACGATGAGCTTCATCGCCATCTGGACCGCGTCGGGGTAGTAACCGGCGTGGTTGATGGGGTGCGTGTGGATGATCCGCATCGCGCGGCCCTTCATTCCCAAGACCCGCTCGGTGTAGCCAGTGGACGCAGCGGCCATTCCGAAGAAGCCCACGATTGAGGTACCGAAAGCGGTAACCGCGTGTGCTGGTCGACCGGCAATAGAGTCGGCGGCTAAACGACCGTGGCGATTTGCGAGTCCGGCGAGCGGCACAAGGCTGTAGCCGTCGGGGCGCTTCTTTTGTGCCACATCGCCCACGGCCCAAATGTAGGGGTCAGAGGTACGTTGTTGATCATCGACGACCACTCCACCGGCATCGCCCATCTCGAGTCCCGCCGCGACGGCAAGCTCAACGTTGGGTCGAGCTCCCACGGCAACCACTGTCATGTCCGCTTCGATGGTGGAGCCATCAGCGAGCGACACTCCTGAGTCTGTAATGGCCTGGACCTGCGCGGAGAGTCGGACGTCAAGACCTCGGAAGCGAGCACGCTCCACAAGAGGCCAGGCCATCTCCACGTCCAAAGTTGGCATGAGTTGTGGGAGGGTTTCCACCAGCGTGGTGGCGATTCCTCGGTGAACGAGATTTTCGGCCAATTCCAAACCTATGAACCCGCCACCGACCACAATTGCGGTCTTGGCCGTCTCGGCAGCAGCGATGAGGCGGTCCATGTCATCCAGATTCCACAACACGTGAGCATCTTCAACACCGGGAATGGGGGGTCTAAACGGGGTTGAACCAGGACTTAAAACAAGCGCGTCATACCCAATCTCACGCGACTCTCCGGTTTCGAGGTTCGTGACCGAGACCGTCTTCTTGTCGCGGTTGATGGCGGTGGCTTCGGTGCGCAAGTGAACGTCAATGTTGAATCGCTTCTTGAGCTGTGCTGGCTGCTGGAGCACGAGAGAACCGCGGTGAGGGATCACACCGCCGACGTGATACGGAAGACCACAGTTGGCGAACGAGACAGCTCCCCCACGTTCGATGACGATAATTTCGGCACTCTCGTGGATTCGGCGGAGCCTGGTAGCGGCGGACATACCGCCGGCTACACCACCAATAATGACGACGGTGTGAGGGAGTGATGAAGCTGAGGTCATGGACCCAGTATATACCCCCTAGGGTATCGGACCTATTATCAGCGACCTTCTGACACGGTAGTTCCCGTGCCTACCGGAAATCCTCTCACTCGCCTGCGTCTGAAGGTTCGGGGGCAGATTCTGACCATGCTCTCTGGTGACCCCCATGGTGAACCCGATTGGGTGAAAGCCATGAGCGAAGGGTCAGACCAGGGATACTTCGGCCCAAATTCCGCGGTGTGGCACGTCAATGGCGGCATCCCCGTCATAGTCGCTGGGGTACGAGCGCTCTTGATGCAAACGCTGCACCCAGGTGCGATGGCCGGAGTCCACGACCACTCTCGGTACGCAAGCGACCCGATTGGTCGCCTCTCCGGGACAGTGCGGTGGGTGGTGACGACAACGTTTGGAGCCACTGACACCGTGGGGAACGAAACCTCTCGAGTGTCTAAGCTCCACACTCGTGTGAAAGGCGAGTACCAACCGGGTAACCCACCGGTGGAGTCGAAGGCATACTCCGCTCACGATGAAGACCTGATCGCCTGGGTTCATGTGGTCTTCACCGATGCATTCCTCCGCGCTCACCGCGAATGGGGCGACGAGATTCCCGCCGAACGCGAGGGTGAAAGTGGTGAGGACCGTTATGTCCGCGAGTGGGCGCAAGCAGGACGGCTCATGGGGATGACAAATCCTCCCACGTCAGTAGCAGAGCTGGAGCGCGCACTCGAGGATTTTCGCCCCGTGCTCAGAGCTGACGATCGCGTGAAAGAAGCTCTGAGATTCTTGACGAAACCCCCGCTACCCCGGCTCGCACGACTGCCCTATTCCCTCCTCGTCGGGGGAGCCATCGTCACGATTGACCCTCAGTACCGGGAGATGCTGGGACTCAGGAGGCCGTGGTGGCCAGCGTCTTTTTTCACCAAGATCATGCTCGTCATCATCGGTCGCACCCTCGGTACAGAGTCCACCAGTAGGCGACGCGCCCGCGAACGTATCGCACGCCTGGAGGAAACTGGGTCTTACTGAACGCCGAGGATGTCCACAACAAACACGATGGTGTCTGTTGCTCCAATGGAGCCATCCGAGGTTCCCCCCGAGGGCCCATACCCAAGCTCCGGTGGGA
>JAIOWW010000034.1 GCA_021741925.1 Pontimonas sp.
GTTGCTCGGGAAGCTCGGGGCCTTTGTGGTGGGTATGGTCACGTCGTAGCTCCTCGACCGCCCCAAGAAGAGTGCAGGTGCACATTGATTGCACATAGTCACCTCACACACTCCAACACCATCCACGCTAAACCTCACCTGTTTACTGGCATCCGCAACGTCAGCCAATCCCGTCTAACACCAGCTAATAGCTAGGCACCGAACTCGTAAGCCGTCGGTCACGGGTTCACGTCCCGTCCGCCCTACTGGTTGCCCCAAAAGACGCACCAGCGAAAATGGACGCCTTGTGGCCGCAGCGATTTACTCAGGCCTTCGGCCAACGACGCCGGCAGGACACGTCCCATTGAGATTCTTTTTGTTGAGCGTGCCTCGGGAGGTCTCCCTCGACGAAGTAATCATCTTTTGTCAAGACCTTACTCAGCCAAGGCCTCGCGCCGCGTGTCTGCCGACGTTAGCTGATGCGGAAAACTCTGACCATTCCATCACCAAAAACAGCAGCAAGGTGACCCCGTCCATTGAAAGAAACTGCCATTCCACCTCGCTGAGCGTGGCCTACTTCCTCTCCGTCGGATTCCCTCAGATCTGGGAAGTATTCCGATGCGACCACCGCGCCGTCGGGTGTCATCAATGTCACCATCGAGCCTCCGCCATCTCGGGCATCGAGGGTCTCTGTGTGAGCAATTAAGCCAGAAACAGGGTCAATGTCGAGCGCGTTGTGACCACCGGTTTCCACATAACCCTCGACTACGTCGCCTTGTCCAATTTTTCGCCACCACAGGTACTCACCGGTATTGGCATCGAGCGCGTAGACAGAACCACTCACGGTGTGAGAAATGAATTTGCCATCAACAAGCGCGTTGATACCGGCAGTTGAGACGTGCTCGTACACGGTTCTCCGCCAACGCACCTCTCCCGTCGGACTCAACGAGATTGCTTCCCGTCCTTTGCCCACGGCGTAGACATTTCCTTCGTCATCGACGTCCATGACGAGAGGAAACTGGCCAATGAAGCCTCCTGCCCACTCCGGAGCGCCAGTTCGGCTATCCAAACTGGTCAAAAAGCCCCCCCATATCCGACAATGATCCGCGCATCATCGTCGGTGAAAACGGCATTACGCAAAATCTCAGGACGAGGCTCAACGTCATCTGGTCTGGCCGAGTATCGCCACAGCGTTCTGCCGCTCGTGGCATCGAGAAGTTCCACGTCGTCGTCCAACGGTCCGGCGACAAGTTTCGTGCCGTCGTTACTGAACATCACCAGACGCGCATACATCGCCTCAGATTTTTGGGTTTTTCTCTGCCACAGTTGTTCACCCTCGGAATTCCAAACGGTGACCGTGCCGTCGTGACAGCCGGCCGCAACGAGTCCCGTTGAGGAGACATCAAATCCCCAGCACTCGTCTCCGGTCTCTACTGACCAGCTGGCCTGACCCACAGACGTGAAGGCCACGACTGATCCAGGCTTCCGCAGCTCAGGCGGATGTTGGGCCTCCGTGGTCACAAATCCTTCTGCCAGAGGAAAGACCCAGAAAAAGCCGTGATTCGTGGTGAACCGGGTCTCGCCAACGAGGGACATGTCCACTTCATTCGGCGCCGACAGTGCAATGGTTATCTTTTCACTTGAACCCCGCGGTGGAGAAACGGCGGAAAAGCCGTATCCCCCATTAGGTGTTCTGACCCTGAGAAATGTGCTCAAGTCATAGCCAGTTGGTCGATTCCCGAGTCTTTCCTGATAGCTCTCCGCGCTGGGGACACATAAGGCGAATTCTCCCGATTCATTCGTTTTCGTGCTTCCCAGCCGCTCTTTGAAGCTGAACAACAGCGCATCCACCTCAACGTTGCTTTGAGGATCACCCTGCTCGTCAACGACGACTCCCTCGACGACCCCATCGAGTGACAGCCCGAGGGCGCGAGGGTCTCCGTACACTTCACCCGAGACAATCTCTATCTTGAGGGTCACAGTCTCTCCCGCGGAGGCGAAGGTGGGGCTAAACAAGGGAAACTCCCCGCGCTGCTCGAGGTCGCCATCCATGTCCAGGTGCCAGGCGAAGGTACCCGTTTGGCCTGCGGCAATGGTTTGAGTTGTGGCGTTGAGGTCAAACAGTTGTGAGTACCATCGTCGGTCGGGTTCAGGTGGGGGTGAAGCCCAGCCCAAGTCGACCCCGCGTAGCTCGACGACTTCACTTTCCTGACCAGAGTTGGTGACCTCTACAACAACCCTTAGCGCATCTTCAAAGCGCGAAACGAGCGGTGACACTGTGGCAAACGACAAATTTCCCAATTCAACGGAGACGGGCTCGGATTGCTCCATCGTCGTCGATTCCGCCCCGCTCTCACAGCCCTCTGGACTGAGAGTGTGTGAAGCTGAGCTGGATTCTGGGGCTTCCCCCTGTGGCTCCTGTTCCGAAGCGCATCCAGCCAGCACCAGTGTCGCTACTAAGAAGACGGCGCACTGCGACCGAGTCATATCCAGTGGTCCTTTGGTCGGAGGATTTTTTCGCCCAGATTTTAGCTGGACCCTCGATAGTTCGCAACGATGGAGGCACCGAACTCACCCTCCGTCGGTCACAGCTGACATCCCCGCCCCGTGAGTGCCGCAGGCCACTGCGCAGTCGCGGAGCTGGCGCTTCTAGCGTTTGGGTTGCAATGGTGGCACAAGCACATCGCGGGCGAGCAGATCCTCATACGTCTCGCGTCTCACCACAAGGCGGGGGACGCCGTCGCTGACAAAAACCACTGGAAGACGCAGGGAGCCGTTGTAGTTGTTGGCCATGGTGAAGCAATAGGCACCGGTGACGGGCATCAGGAGCAGGTCTCCTGCTGCCGGGGAGTCAAGGTGGACACCGTCGATCAGCTCATCGCCTGATTCGCAGTGCCGGCCAACAACACTGACAAGTTCCTCGCCGTGGAATCGATTGCTGAGGGTTGCTTCAAATCTTTGCCCGTAGAGAGAAACCTCAAGATTGTCTGCCATTCCTCCATCGACGGCGACAAGTGTCTTCCCGCCCCGCTTAACATTCACGACTCGGTACATGGTGACTCCGGCTCTCGCAACAAGAGACCTCCCGGGCTCCAGGATTATCCGACTCGATGGGGGCAGAAAGTCTTTCGCCGCTTGAACAACCGCATCCAGGTAGTCGTCCACACTCACGGCGGGGTCGTCATAGCTGTGTCTTTCGCCCAGGCCCCCGCCCAGATCATAAATCTCGAATTCGCCAAACTCCGATAACGCTTTGATGGACTCGGAAAACGCGTCAAGTTCGAACACCTGGGAGCCGATGTGAACGTGGAGGCCGCGCAGGCGGAGGTCTTTGCTGCGCTGAATCATGTCGATGGCGCGCCGGGTCTCCTCAGGGCCCATTCCAAACTTTGAATCACCGTGTCCAGTGGACATCGCTTCGTGAGTATCGGTATCAACATTTGGTCGGATGCGAACCAGCACATCCTGTGTGCCCTGGACAAGAGCAGTGAGCTGGTCAACCTCGTGCAGGTTATCGACAATGATGAGCCCCACGCCCGCGTCGAGCACCATTTTGAGGTCACTGTCTGTCTTGGCGTTTCCGTGGACCAAAATGTCTCGTGGGTCGGCCCCTCCGGCCAGCGCCATCACAAGTTCTCCACCTCCCGCGACATCAATGCCGATCCCCTCTTCGCTCATCACCTGGTACACCGCTGTGGCGGGAAAAGCCTTGGAGGCAAAGTAGACGCGACTATTGGGCCATCTCAAACTCAACCCGTCTCGGTAATGCCGAATGCGTTGGCGCAGAGCACTCTCATCGACAATGTAAGCGGGGGTCCCGTAAGCAGCCGCGAGGTCAGAGGCGTGAACCCCGCTGATAGCGATCTCCCCATCAACAACGCTGCTGCCCTCGGGGAATAGGCTGAGAATTGCTGGCTGTTCGCTGGATTGCACGTGTTCTCCTGGTTTGATGGCGGGGGAAAGTATGGATGCCGAAGGCCACGAGGTGTCCTACGGTGCGAAGGATTGTGACTGAGGTTTCAACCGGGCTCCATCGTCACCGCACATTCGCCAGAAAAGTTTGGGTCCGAACGTGCTGAGGGTTATCGAGGACATTGCTGGGTGTTCCTGTCTCCACGACTTTTCCAGCATCCATAAACACCATTTCGTCCGCCACTTCGCGCGCAAACCCCATTTCGTGCGTCACAACGATCATCGACATCCCCGAATCTGCCAGTGCTCGCATTGCCGAAAGAACTTCTCCCACCAGTTCTGGGTCGAGCGCAGAGGTTGGCTCGTCGAAAAGCATCAGCTTTGGTTTCATCGCAAGAGCACGGGCAATCGCAACTCGTTGTTGCTGCCCTCCCGAGAGCTGTCGGGGGAGGCTGTCCTGCCGGTCACTGAGCCCCACCATGGTGAGTAGTTCTTGGGCAAAAGCTGTGGCCTCCTCCTTCGATACCTTCAGGACTCGTTGGGGAGCTTCGATGATGTTCTCCAGAGCAGTCATGTGTTGGAAAAGATTGAAGTTTTGAAAAACCATCCCCACCTCTGCCCGAGCCTTGCACGCATTGCGGTCTTTGAGCTCGTGCAAACGCCCGCCCTCTTCCCGGTAGCCCACGAGCTCATTACTCACGTAGAGTCGACCGCCGTCGATCCTCTCGAGGTGGTTGATGCATCTCAGAAAAGTCGATTTACCCGACCCAGATGGCCCGACTAAGCAGGTAACCTGTCCGGGCATGACCCTCATGTCGATTCCGGAGAGCACCTCCACGCGCCCATATGACTTCCGGACACCTTCAGCCAACAACATGGCGTCAACCATGAGCCTTCTCCTCTGCTTGGTTAACTGCGATGGGCTGGGGCCGGCGTTGAACGAGGCCGCCCAACAACCAGCTCACCATCGGCGTGGGCCCCTGACGGGGGCGGCCGCCGGATAGTTTCCGCTCCAGCATTGTTTGACCGATGGTCAAAATCGAGGTGATGGTGATGTACCAGAGGCTCACCACAATGAGGAGAGGGATTGTCTGGAAGGTGCGGGTGTAAATCGACTGTGCCGAATAGAGAAGGTCAGCGAGCGCCAAAATGCTGACCAACGATGTGGTCTTCAGCATCAAGATGGTCTGGTTCCCCGTCGGCGGAAGAATAAGTCTGATGGCCTGGGGGAGGACTATCCGGCGCAGCGTCTGCGAGTGCGTCATCCCCAGGGCCTTTGCGGCCTGGGACTGCCCAGAATCAACACCGAGAATTCCGCCTCGAACGATTTCTGCCATATAGGCCCCCTCGTTAAGGCCCAAGCCGAGGATTGCGACGGCAAGGGGTGTGATGAGGTCATTGGCATTAAAGATAAAGAAGGGTTCGATGAAGGGAAGACCGATCGTGAATTCGGGGTAGAGAGCAGAAATGTTGTACCAAAAAATCAACTGAACAAGGAGCGGTGTTCCGCGAAAGAACCAGAGGTAAACCCAGGCGCAACGCGCCACCGTGGGGTTAGGGGAGAGTCTCATCACGGCGAGCCCTATCCCGACCACAATTCCTAGGATCTGGGCGATGACCGTGAGGCCAATTGTGAGCCGGACTCCGCTGAGGATGATGTCGCTGAAAAGGTACTCCCCGACGATGTCCCACTTGAACCGAGGGTTGGTGATGACAGAGAAGAGCACTTGGCCAGCGATCAGAAGAATAATCACTGACGCCACCCATCTGCCGGGGTGACGGGCGGGAATGGGGGGTAGGTCTTTCGCTGGTTTCGTGTCCGACATTGACGTTCTCCCTGGTATCAACAATCTGAAATTTCTGTCCTGAGCCACGGTGGGCCTTGCCGCGGAATCATCATCCCGGCAAGGCCCACCGTGTCATACGTTACTTGTCGACAGTTCCACCGTTGATGGTGGCGGTTGTCAGGATGACATTGTCGACTCCCCATTTCGCCCAAATGGTTTCAAAATCACCGGAGTCCATGAGCTGCTGAATAGCCGCTTGGAATACTTCGGCGAGGTCACCCTTGCGAAGCAGGATTCCGTTGATGTCTTTACCATCCTCAGGGCGAAGGAATACCTCCAATTCGTCAGCATCCCCCTCTGACTGCTTTGCAATCCACGAAGCTGCGTGAGCTCCAAAGAAGGTCAAGTCAGCTCGTCCCGAGCGCACAGCTGTGACACCGTCAGCTTGGGTGGGGTACTCCTGGATGTCAATGGCGTCTTTCCCGCCAGAGACGCAAGCTTCACTCTGCGCGACAACATTTTCAGCTGCCGAGGTTGCGAGTGCAACTGCGACCGACTTACCACACAACTCCGCTGATGCGTCTTTCAATTCGGCCTGTTGGCCTTTCAGCACCAAGAGCCCGCGTGACGTGGTGAAGTAATCCACAAAGTCAACGACCTCTTGCCTTGCAGGTCGGTCCGCAAATCCGGAGACTGCGCCATCAAAACGACTGGCTTCAACGCCGGGGATGATGTTTCCGAAAGGCGAAACGGTGAGCACGAAATCAATACCGAGAACTGTGGAAAGAGCGTCAACCATGTCGATTTCTGATCCCACAAGCACGCCACCCTCGTCATAGAACTCGAGTGGAGGGTCAGTGGGGTCTGTGGCCAAGACAATGAAACCTTTATCTTTGATGTCCTGGGGAAGCGCCTCATACAGCGCTGCGTTGTAGGCGATTCCCACCGGGGCTTCAGCTGCAGCGGGTGCTGACTCTGCTGGTGCCTCGGGGGCTGTTTCGGTCGCGCTGGGAGTGCACCCAGCGAGAATGAAACTGAAAGCAAGTGCACCGGTGGCCCAAAGCCCCGTAGTGCGAGTCATACTTTTCATTCTGTCCTCATTTCCGTAGTGCGCTGCCGGCGAGGATTCGCTGGCCAGCGGTCTGTCGGGAAAACGCGCGAATCTTGGTGGATTCACATGTCAGCAGACCTAACTCACACGGTATTCGACAGCACCACGACAGGTATTGTTCAATCGGCTAAAGTAGAGCTCAGGCATTATGTAATTCGGACAAAATGCTGGACTGAGCCAATCCCTGTGTTCACAGGAGTTCCGCGGCGTCTTCGGCGGAGCGGAGGACCCTCAGAATATTGCCACTACTCAAGCGCTCGAGGTCGGCCGATGACCAGCCACGTTTAGCCAGTGCGGTCATCAGAAGCGGGTAGCAGGAAACGTCACCCAGATCAGAGGGCATGTGGGGGGAGCCATCGAAGTCAGCTCCGATGCCCACATGGTCAATCCCCGCGACGTCTCGGATGTGTTCGATGTGATCTGCTACATGCTCGACGGTGACCTTCGGCGCCATCGGGCTCGGCGCGTTTCCCTCTCCCTGTGACAGCGAGGAAGCGAATTCGGCCGAAACAAATTCGGAGACGAAGGCCACCATGCACACCCCGTCATTGGTGGCGAGCAACGTGAGGACATCATCAGGAACATTGCGGGGGATGTCCACCAGTGCGCGAGCACACGAATGGCTGAAGATAACGGGGGCAGTGGTGGCTGCCAAAGCGTCGCGCATCACGCCATCCGCCACATGGGAGAGATCAACCAGCATTCCCAGTCGATTCATCTCTCGGACAACCTCGAACCCAAAGGCGCTCAATCCCCCGAGTGTTGGCACGTCAGTTGCGGAATCGGCCCAGGGGGTGTTGTGGTTGTGCGTCAAAGTCATGTAGCGCGCGCCGAGGGCGTACATCATCTGGAGAATTGTCAGGGACTCATCGATGCAGTGCCCACCCTCGAGCCCCAGAAGTGAGGCGATGCGACCCTCCTCGTGCGCCGTCACGATGCCCTCCGCGGAGGTGACAAAAGCAAGGTCTTGGCTAAACCGTTCCACGAATTTGCGGATGAACATTATTTGCTCGACGGTCGTCACAGCGGCCTCTGCGCCACTGAGAGTGGAGGGGGCATAGACCGACCAGAATTGCCCGGTGACCCCACCTGTGTGCAGTCTCAGGAGGTCAGTTTGCAGGTTCGAGGTGATCTGCGAGAGACCAACCGCGTCAAGGTCATAGTCATACAGCTGGCGCATTGCCCAGGCAAAGTCGTTGTGGCCATCAATCAGCACGGGCTGTACCTCGCCGCCGAGCGTGACCGCGAATACATACCGCTTAGTCTGACAGCCACAAGCCTGACAACGAGTTATCCAATCCGCTATAATTTCAATATGAAATTGTCCAAAACTACAGTAGCCCCGGTTGAATATGCGGCAGAGGCTACCACTGTCGGTCATCTTGCCGAGGCTCTAGCCCCGCCAATGCTTCGTGTTCTCGCAGCTACTCGTGGTCTAGACATGCTCGTGAACGGCACTGTGCTCCACGATCCACTCGAACCCCTCCCCGAGCAGCCTGGAGCGGTGCTCCTGCTCTCGGGATTGCGCACGGACAGCAGTGAGGCACTTTCCCTCATTGGTCAGGCTGCGGACTACGAATACTCGGCAGTCGTGGTCAAGCGCCGGGATTACGACGCCACTGAGCTAGTCACTACCGCATCAACGCGTGGCCTCGTAATTTTGGCGGCTGCGGACGAAATCCCGTGGCAGCAGCTCGATGCCCTCATTCTTTCGGTCCTGGGAGCTCAAGGCCTCGAGGCACTGTCAGCGACGGGTTCCGGCGGCGAGCTCTTTGCCATCGCTAACGCAGTCGCCTCTGTCATCGGCGGTTCGGTGTCGATCGAGGGTATCGACCGCCGCCTCCTGGCGTATTCGTCCGTCCCCGACCAACGCATTGACTCTCTGCGTCAGCGCGGAATTCTCGATCGGCGCGTTCCCGATATGGATCGAAACCTCAGCCAGTACCGCAGTGTTTTGGCGGCTGAGGGTGTGGTCCGTTTCCCGGAAGCTCCCGACGAATTCGCCCGGTCAGCTATTGCTATTCGCGCGGGTGCCCGACCCCTCGGAACGATCTGGGCGATTGAGGAGCTTGGCGAAACGGCAGGTGACGGCGACAGGGTTTTGCGCGATGCCGCCCGTCTGGCGGCACTGCACCTCTTGCGAGGTCGGAGCCCAAGCCTGATGGAGCTCGAGGTCAAGGAGGCCACCCTGAAAGCCGCCCTTGACGGGTCGCTAGCCCCGGAGGAAGTTACCTACCGGCTTGGCTTAGTCGGAGGGGCCGCTCTCTCACTGATTGGCTTTGCGGCTGCCCCTGATGCGAAAGGAGTGTTGCCACTCATTACCCATATCGGCAATGCCCTGACCCGTTATGTGGCGGCTTTTCGGCCTGATGCTGCCATCGCCACCACCTCGAGGGCGGTCTATGTTCTTCTTCCCGGTGGAGGCCCCACGGAACCAGATCTCCTGGCCAGTGGCGCGTTGAGTGCTATTCGGCAGGTTTTTGACGATGCTATGCGTGCGGCCATTACGACTTCCTCTGTGGGTGTCGCAGCACTTGCAGACATGCGCAAAGAAGTCGACGACATCTTGAGAGCAATCACGCAACAAACAGACCTCCCGGCAATTGCGAAACTCGTGGACGTGCATTCACAGGTTCTTCTGTCCCACATTTCTGACGAGCTAGAGCGTCACCCCCGACTGAGACATCCAGGAGTAACCGCAATGGTTGCGCATGACTCTGGGCACAAGACAGAGTATGCGTCGTCGGTAGCGGCATGGCTGGATTCGGTTGGGGACATCGCTGCGGCATCTGAAAGCTTGCATATCCACCCCAACACCCTCCGTTATCGTCTGCGACGGATAGGGAAACTATTTGGGATCAATCTTGATGACCCGAACGAGCGACTCTCGGTGTGGCTTCAATTGCGGGCCGAACAGTGGAACCGGAAGCTCGCCCCAGTTACACACTCCGACCCCCCGGCAGCGGTGGCTCGGTAGCGTAGCGAACCCAAATCCGTCAGTCACGGGTTCAAGTCCCGTCCGCCCTACCGGGTCAAAATTTTTGCAGTCCCGATCAGGAGTTGGCTTTTTGCTCTTTCTCCTCATGGGTTACTGACTAGTCACCATCGAAGGTGGGTGCGGGAGGGGCTGTAATCGGTTGTGGGTCCACCTCAGCGAAGAGGTTGCCGAGTATTTGGAGTGCGCGATCGGGTAATACGTCACCCGGATAAAAGGATTCATACAGTGCCTCGGCACTTGCGACATCTGTTATGCCTACCAATGCGAGAAGCGCCCGGATGTCGTTGACATCTCTGCCGGGACGATTTGCTCGAAGTTTCATTGCAAGAAGAGCCTCGGCGGAGGCAACCTGGAGGGTGACCGTTTCTGAGGAGAAGATTGTGTGCCACTCC
>JAIOWW010000035.1 GCA_021741925.1 Pontimonas sp.
GACACCACCCGGCTAGCGAGGCGAGAGAGGGAGCGCTCCTGGGTGGAGGCCCGGCGTTGATTAACATCTCGCATTTTGCTGCCGAATGGCTCTGGCTCGAGCAGGCCGCCATCGAGCTGAGGGCTGCAACAGGTCTGAGTGTTAGCGTGAGTGACCTCAACACTGATCCGTGGACTTTCCAAGTTCACCGCGTAGGAGGCTAACCCGTGGGAGTCACTGCACCCCCCGAACTGCAAGCTCGATTGCTCGATCTCGCGGCGTGCGACCTCGCTATCCAGAGGGCAGCAGCGAGCCTTAGATCGTTGCCAGAAACCCTCCACATTCCGACGCTCGAGGCAGCCGTGGAAGAAATCAAGAGTCGCCGGCATGACGCCATGATTGAGAAGGAAAACATTCAGGCAGAGCTCACCAGGGCAGAGTCCGATGTGACCCTGGTCGAGGCCCGCATCCAAAAAGATGACGAGCGGCTGACGCACACCTCCTCCGTTAAGGATGCGCAAGGCCTCGAGCACGAGTTGGAGTCTTTGCGCAAACGTCGCTCGGACCTAGAAGACATTGAGTTGGCGATTATGGAGCGGCTCGAGCAAGCGGACATTGTGCTCGCGGGCCTCATCGCAGAACTTGCGACAGCAGACGAGGCGCTGACCGAAGCTCGAGCACAGTACACGGCTCAAAGCGCAGCTCTCGAGGCAGAAACTGCGACCCAGCGTGCTACTCGTGAGAGCATCGTCGCCGTCCTCCCCGATGACCTGTGTGCCCTGTATGAGCGCCAGCGTGAGCGCTATGGAGTGGGCGCCTCGCATTTGCGCGGGGGAGTCTCGAGTGCGAGCGGGGTGGCCCTGACGGAGTCGGATCTTCAGGACATTCGACGTGCTGCTCCCGAAGAGGTCATCATGTGCCCCGATAGCAACGCCATCCTGGTTCGCACAGCGGAGTCTGGTCTGTGAGCTACTCACGACTCGTCGTGGAGGCCGATGGCGCCTCCCGGGGAAACCCCGGTGCGGCCGCCGGTGGCGCCGTAGTGCTGGATCCCGAGACTGGTCAGGTGGTGGCGAAGGCCGGTGTCTTGTGCGGTCATGCCTCCAATAACGTGGCGGAGTACCGCGGGATGATCGAAGGGCTTGACATTGCACTGGCGATGGCACCCGAAGGATCGGTGCATGTGCGCATGGACTCGAAGCTGGTGGTCGAGCAGATGTCAGGGCGCTGGAAAATCAAGCACCCCGACATGCAAGACCTGGCTAGAGCCGCGAGAGAGCTCATTGGTTCGCGCTCAGTGACGTTCGAATGGGTTCCTCGGGAGGAAAATTCCCGAGCTGATGCAGCAGCCAACGCAGCACTCGATCGGGGCGAGACTTACCGAGAGCACTAGTGCCGAACGCCTTCGTCGCCTACCCTGGAATTGTTGGAAGGGGTCGGCCAGGCAATCGCGTCACTACTTCGGTAGTGCCGAGGAACGTCCGGGCTCCCCAGAGCAGGACGGTGGGTAACACCCACCCGGAGCAATCCGCGAGATAGTGCCACAGAAAATAGACCGCCCAGGAAACTGGGTAAGGGTGAAACGGTGGTGTAAGAGACCACCAGAGGTTCGGGTGACCGAATCTGCTTGGTAAACCTCGTCCGGAGCAAGGTCAAACAGACACCCACCAGGTTGCTCGCCTGAGTGTCGGGTAGACCGCTAGAGATAGCTGGTAACAGTTATCCGAGAAAGATGATTGCCACCGAGGAAACTCGGGACAGAACCCGGCGTACCGGCCGACCCCGCCAACACTAAACGCTACGTAGTACCGTGACGACCTTGCCCATCACTGTGGCGTGGTCACCCAGAATCGGTTCGTAGGCGCTGTTCTGCGGGAGCAGCCAAGTGTGGCCATCGCGTTGCTTGAAGACCTTCACCGTGGCTTCATCATCCAGCATGGCCGCAACAATGTCGCCATTGTCAGCGGTGGCTTGTGAACGGACGACGACCCAGTCGCCATCGCAAATGGCCGCGTCAATCATGGAGTCACCGACAACCTTCAACATAAAAAGATCACCGTTGCCGACGAGCTGACGAGGCAGCGCCATAACATCGTCGATGTTCTGCTCAGCGGTAATGGGAACACCCGCGGCGATACGTCCCACGAGGGGGACAGACACCACGTCATCGCTGGCTGGCACGAGGGGAGTGACCGGTGCGCCGGCATCAGGGGTAAGCCTTTTGATGACTTCCAACGTCCTTGCTGTGTTGGCGTGACGTTTGATGTATCCCGCACGCTCCAACTGGCTCAGCTGGTGGGACACGCTCGAGGTGGAGGAGAGTCCGGTGTTGTCGCAGATCTCGCGCATGCTCGGGGGCACACCCCTGGAATCCAGAGAGTGCTCGATGAAGGCCTGGATTTTCTGCTGCTGTTCACTCAACATGCCACCAGAGTAGCGCCTTTCGAACACTTTTTCTATACATCCGTTCGAAACGTGTTAGAGCGTGTCGGTGGTCCCCGCAAGAATCGCCCTCAACCAATGCTTGACATGTTGAGCATTCGAACATATATTCGAAACAGAGGTTCGGGCGGGTCCTCCCGGCCGAGGGTCCAGCCCGAACCTCTCAACCATAAGAGAGGTCATCATGACAACCCACACCACTTCCTTGCGCATCACCCGCCGCGGACGTGTCGTCCTGGCAACGTTGATTGCTCTCCCTGTGCTGATCGTCTCACTCTTCCTCGCCACCCCAGGCGCGCTCGCAGAGAGCGCCGTGAGCGCAAACACCCTTGACTACGTGACCGTGCTCGCAGGTGACACCCTGTGGACCATCGCCGAGAGTGTTGATCCCGAGAGCGACCCGCGTGATGTTATTCACGAGATCATGACCCTGAACCAACTCTCGACCGCAGCTCTCACTCCCGGCCAGGAGATCGCTATTCCTCGGAGCTAGTGGGGGTGAGTCTCCGCCGAGTACCATGAGCGGGTGGCCTCCCTCGACGACCTTCCCCTGCGCGATGACTTGCGCGGAAAGAAGGCTTATGGGGCTCCCATGGTCCCCGTTCGCTATGCCTTGAACGTCAACGAGAACACACACCCCGTCCCCGACTCAGTACGCTCCGCCATCCTTGAGTCGCTGGGACACGCGCTAGAGAACATCAACCGCTATCCCGATCGGGAGTTCACCGAACTTCGGGAATCGCTCGCAACGTATGCATCAGAGTCGCACCAGGGTGAGGCAATCACTCCTGACATGGTGTGGGCGGCCAATGGCTCCAACGAAGTGTTGCAGCATGTTCTCCAGGCCTTCGGAGGGCCGGGTCGATCCCTCCTAGGCTTTCCTCCTACCTATTCGATGCACCCGATCATTGCTGAGTCCACCGGAACGACCTGGATTCGTGGGCGCAGGAACGAGGATTTCACGCTCTCCACCGAGAGTGTGGTCACTGATATCGAGACTCACCGCCCCGATCTGGTGTTTTTCTGTGCGCCGAATAACCCCACGGGGACACCGGTCTCTGTGGACACCATTGCGGCTGCCTACGACGCTACGTCGGGCATTGTTCTCGTTGACGAGGCCTATGTTGAGTTCCTTCCCGAGGGCACCCTGACTGCCTCGCAGCTTTTGCCCGGGCGTGAACGTCTCGTGGTGTCTCGGACCATGTCGAAAGCTTTCGCTTTTGCTGGTGCGCGGGTGGGCTATCTCCTCGCAGACCCCGCTGTGATTGATGCGATGCGCCTGGTGAGGCTTCCGTATCACCTCTCAGCCCTGACCCAAGCTGCAGCAGTGGCGGCACTGGCGCACCGGGCCACGATGCTGACGATGGTGGCGGACATTCGTACACAGCGTGACCGGCTTTTGGCCGAACTTCCCAAGCTTGGGTATCCGGTTGCCTATTCCGAGGCCAACTTTGTTCTCTTTGGCGGAGTGGCTGATCCTCACGCCACTTTTGAGAGCTTGCTGGAGCACGACATCTTGGTGCGCGACGTGGGCATTCCCCATCACCTGAGGGTGACGGCAGGGACAACAGAGGAGACCAGTTTCTTCTTGGAGACCCTGGCTAAACTGAGCGCGTGAGTCCAACACCCCGCACAGCACAAAAAGAACGCTCCACCTCTGAGTCGAGCGTGAAACTGTCCCTCAATCTTGATGGGACAGGGTCTTCGAAAATCTCGACGACCGTGCCCTTTTATGACCACATGTTGACTGCTCTGTCGAAGCACTCTCTGATTGACCTGGAGATTGAGGCGTCGGGAGACACCGACATCGACGTCCACCACACGGTGGAGGACACGGCAATAGTTTTGGGTCAGGCCATTCTGGAAGCGCTGGGTGACAAGAAAGGCATCGCCCGATTTGGTGATGCTCTCGTTCCCCTCGATGACGCGCTCGCACGAGCCGTGGTGGATGTGTCGGGTCGTCCCTACCTAGTGCACACCGGTGAGCCCGAAGGTTTCGAATATCACGCCATTGGCGGCCACTTCACAGGGTCACTTGTTCGCCACGTTTTTGAAGCCATCACGATGCACGCTGACTTGACGGTGCACATCACTGTGTTGGATGGAAGGGACCCCCACCACATTGCCGAGGCTGAGTTCAAAGCCTTTGCGAGAGCTTTGCGCCAAGCAGTGGCGAGGGACACGCGCGTTGAAGGTGTTCCCTCCACCAAGGGTGCTCTCTAGTCGTGGCAAAAAAAGTTGTTGTCTTTGATTACGGGTCGGGCAACGTTCATTCGGCAGTAAAGGCTCTGGAGCACGCGGGTGCATCGGTCACGCTGACCAGAGACCGCGCCACCGCTCTCGCGGCGGACGGTCTTGTGGTTCCCGGCGTCGGAGCTTTTCAAGCGGTCATGAAAGCCCTCGTCGAGGCTGGCGGAGATCAGATTATTGACAGCCGCCTTGCGGGAGGCAAAGCGGTGCTGGGTATTTGTGTCGGCCTTCAGGTGATGTTTGAGACAGGTTTCGAGCACGGAGTCGAGACCGAGGGGCTTGGTCAATGGCCGGGGGTTGTCGAGAAGTTAGAAGCGCCGAGGCTTCCCCACATGGGGTGGAACACCGTTGAGGTGCCCCCAGGAAGCACGCTTTTCCGCGGTGTTGAGAATGAGCGCTTCTACTTCGTGCACTCCTATGCCGCTACGAGATTTGAGCTCGAAGGTGGCGGACCGTTTGCAGCCCCGCTGGTCACATGGTCTGAACACGGGCAGCGCTTCGTCGCTGCTGTGGAGAATGGACCCCTCTGTGCCACGCAGTTTCACCCCGAAAAGTCAGGACCTGCGGGCTTGGTGCTACTCACCAACTGGGTTGATTCGCTCTAACGTCAATACCCGCGCACCGAGGGCTCACAAACCGGAGTAGTATCTCTTTCTTGTGCCACCAATGGCACAACTTTCATACATCACCAGAAGGTTCTGTCTTCACTTTTCTTATGAACGAGTTCTCTCAATCTCCCAAGCTGATCCTGTTGCCCGCCGTTGATGTTTCCGGTGGGAAAGCTGTCCGACTCACTCAAGGCGAATCCGGAACCGAGACGTCTTACGGCGATCCCGTTGAGGCTGCCGAAGAATGGATGAAGCAAGGAGCCGAGTGGCTGCACCTGGTCGACCTCGATGCGGCGTTTGGTCGAGGCGATAATCGCGCAGTCATTCGCAAGGTCGTGAAATCGGTGGGCAAAAAGGTCAATGTCGAACTCTCCGGGGGCATCAGGGATGACGAGTCTTTGGAGAATGCGCTCTCGACGGGTGCCGTTCGCGTGAATCTGGGCACCGCAGCTCTGGAGAACCCTGAATGGACCGCACACGTCATTTCCGAATACGGCGAAGCGATTGCCGTCGGTTTGGATGTTAGAGGAGAAACCTTGGCCGCTCGGGGGTGGACGAAAGAGGGGGGAAACATCTTTGACACCCTTGATCGACTCAACGAGTGTGGGTGTGCCCGCTACGTCGTGACCGACGTGACGAAAGACGGAACAATGCGAGGTCCCAACGTCGAGCTTCTCGCTGACGTCCTATCGCAGACTGATCACCCTGTCATTGCCTCAGGCGGAATTTCTTCCTTGGATGACATTGCTGCCCTACGGGAACTAGTTCCTCTGGGTCTGGAAGGTGCGATTCTCGGAAAGGCGCTCTATGCGGGGGCATTCACGCTCACCGAGGCTCTGGATGTCGCCGGCCGCTGATTCCGCCGGCCAGCCTTTTGAGGGCAGGTCTTTTGAGCCCAATCCCTTCCAAGGAGATACCGGTGAGGCCGACCCCTCGCTTGCCACTGCCTTGGAAAGTTTCTTGCACGCGGGATCTCAGTTGAGTGCCGAAGACATCGACACCGCGTTTGCTGAGGTCATCAGTGCTGTGCAATCTGCTCGGCTCTTGGTCCCGCTCCTTGCGGAGGCTGGTGACTATGGCGTGACCGGCGAGGGAAAGGTGGTGGAGAAATCTCAGGAGCTATCCATCCCTCACGTCGAGGGCCCCGATGGTCGAGGGGTTGCCCCCTTCTTCAGCTCGGTGCAGGCGATGAGCGCGTGGAATCCCTCAGCCAGGCCCGTTCCTGTTGAGGCGAGCAGGGCGGCGCTCGCCACAGCATCAGAGGGTTTAGCGCTGATGGTCCTTGATCCAGGATCGGATCATTCCGTTGTCCTTCGTCGCAGTGCCCTGCAGGCGGTGGCGACCGGAGAATCCTATGTATCGCCCCTGAGCGATGAGGTAGTGCGAGAAGCGCTCCAAGCGGGATGGGAGCCTCACCGCGACGCAGTCGTGTCCTTCACGGTGCATTCAGGGGATATGTCCCGCACCCTCAGCGGTCCCGAGGTCGTGGTGTCGCTCGCTCTCGTTCCCGGGCTTAGCTCGGACAAACTGACGACCATGCTGGGAGAAATCTCAGCATCCTGGACAGTGAACGCGCTCCTGCAAGCCCGGGTGGATGGGCTTGGGATCAAAGTGGTGCAGGCCTAGTTGACTGGTCCGGTGTATTTCTCACCGGGACCCTGACCGGGCGCATCGGGGAAGGTCGAGGCCTCCCGAAAGGCCAACTGGACGGAGCGCAGGCCATCGCGCAAGCTCCTCGCGTGATGATCCCCAATCTCGGGTGCTGCCGCGGTCACCAGGCCGGCGAGTGCGGTGATCAGTTTCCTGGCCTCGGCGAGGTCGGTTTCTTCCCCCGGGTTATCGGAGAGTCCGCATTTCACGGCTGCCGCCGAGAGTAGGTGCACGGCGACGGTGGTGATGACCTCCACGGCCGCCACCTCGGCGATATCGCGGCTCAGTTCATCGAGGGGTTCGGTATCCACCAGGCTCCTATAATTTTCTCGCTAAGTCAGCCAAAGACTGCTATTGTTCCAGAGGTTCACAACCCTAGGGTTGGGGACGTGCGAAGTGGAGAAACCTCCCACCCGCGTATGCCGCAAGGCTACCGGGTCGTTGTACTCCGTGATGTCTCAGGTCATCACAGCGTTAAGGGTGCGAGAGAGCCAGCGTGTTCTCTGAAGTTTCCTTCGCTCGCGTGAGTAACCGCTTAACGAAGGGAAGATTGGTATCAGCGATCCCAGAATCAACGACCGTATTCGGGCAGCCGAGGTTCGCCTCGTGGGGCCCGAAGGGGAGCAGGTCGGAGTCGTGCGCATTGATGTTGCGCTGCGTCTAGCCCAAGAAGCTGACCTTGACCTAGTCGAGGTATCCCCGAATTCGAACCCACCCGTGGTCAAAGTTATGGACTACGGAAAGTTCAAGTACGAGGCAGCTCAGAAGGCCAAAGAGGCTCGCAAGAATCAGGCGAACACGATCCTCAAAGAGGTTCGTTTCCGTTTGAAAATTGACACCCACGACTACGAGACCAAGCGCAAGCGGGCAGAAAGCTTTCTGAAAGCGGGCGACAAGGTCAAAGCGATGATTCTGTTTAGAGGACGAGAGCAGTCTCGCCCCGAACAGGGTGTGCGCCTGTTGCAGCGGTTCGCCGAGGATGTTGCCGAGTACGGAGTTGTGGAGTTCACCCCCATGATTGACGGTCGCAACATGGTCATGATCATCGCCCCACTGAAGTCCAAAGCAGAAGCCAAGGCTGAAGCGGTGAAGACGAGTAAGAAAACCCAGGTGAGTGAGCCAGCGGGAGAAGAAAAGCCCGCTGAGAAGCCCGCCGCAAAGACCACAACACAGAAGGAAGAAAACAATGCCTAAGCAGAAGAGCCATTCGGGAACGAAGAAGCGCTTCAAGGTCACTGGCTCCGGCAAAGTGATGAAGCAGGGCGCAGGTATGCGTCACAACCTGGAGAAGAAGTCGAGTCGTGTGACTCGTCGCCTCAACCAGGAGCAGGTGCTGGCTCCGGCTGACGCCAAGGTTGTCAAGAAGCTTCTCAACAAGTAGACGTCATAGCGAAGGAAAAGAATCATGGCACGTGTCAAGAATGCGGTTAACGCCGCCAAGAAGCGTCGAGTAGTCCTCGAGCGCGCACAGGGTTACCGCGGTCAGCGTTCACGTCTGTACCGCAAGGCTAAAGAGCAGGTCATTCACTCGCTGGTCTACAGCTACCGTGACCGTCGTGCACGAAAGGGTGACTTCCGTCGCCTGTGGATCCAGCGTATCAACGCCGGAGCCCGCGCGAACGGCATGACCTACAACCGTTTCATCCAGGGTCTCAACCTCGCGGGAATCGAAGTTGACCGTCGCATGCTCGCGGAGCTCGCCACCAATGAGCCCACCGCGTTTGCCACCCTGGTCGAAGAAGCTAAGAAGGCTCTGCCGAAAGACACCTCGGCGCCTGCAATCAAGGCCTAGGTCAGACGAATCAGGGGGTCGCGCTTTGCGCGGCCCCCTTTCGCATTCATGGCAGTTGTTTAGCGAGTCTTCACCTTCTGGTCGATTGCCCCTCATACTGTTGACACGTGTTAGACAACCCCCGCTCACCCAGAGTTCGTGCGGTGGCAAAGCTTGCCAAAAAACAACGCCGTCAAGAAGCGCGACTTTTTCTGGTGGAGGGGCCACAGGCCACCCGTGAGGTCCTGACCTTTCGCCCGGAGCTCGTGGAGGACATCTTCCTCACTTCTGCCTCACGGGAGCGAAACCCTGATCTGGTCGAGTTGGCGGAGAAGGCAGGCTGTGAGCTGACTATTGCCTCCGAGGCCGTGATTGATCACATGGCGGATACGGTGACACCGCAGGGTGTCGTCGCGGTTGCCCGCTACCTAGAGGTGTCCCTTGACCAGGTGGTTTCTGCCAAACCCACACATCTCGTGGTACTCCATCAGGTGAAAGACCCCGGGAACGTGGGCAACATTATTCGCACGGCGGATGCTGCGGGAGCGGACGCGGTGATTGTCACGGCGGAGAGCGTGGATGTCTTCAACCCGAAGGTCGTCAGAGCCACCACGGGAAGCTTGTTCCACATTCCTGTGGTCACCGGCGTTGATCTTGGGTCCACCATCGACGCTTTGAAAGCGTCGGGAGTGACCATTTTCGCGGCGGATGCGCAGGGGGAAAACCTCGGGCAGGTCCGGTCGCAGGGAGGTCTCGACTCTCCTCTGGCCTGGTTACTGGGTAACGAGGCCCACGGGCTTTCGGCGGAAGATGAGTTGCTCGCCGATTCGATAGTGTCCGTGCCGATGTTTGGTCAGGCCGAATCGTTGAGCCTCCAGACCGCTGCCGCTATCTGTATTTACGAGGCGGCATTTGCCAAGAACTCCTGATGCCAGCGATCATGCCCAGTAGACTTGGCGCTCGTGTCAGAGTCTCTCTCCATTACCCCCGATAACGCCAAGAAGGCCGTCCAGGCCGCCCTTGGCGCCATCGCTGGTGCCACGACACTGGCGGAGCTCAAAGAGGTTCGAAGCGCTCACGTGGGAGAGAAATCAGTCCTCTCGCAGATGAACTCGACTCTGAAAGATCTCCCGGGCGATCAAAAAGCGGCTGCGGGAAAGCTAATGGGGGAGTCCAAAGCGGCTGTTCAGCAAGCGTTCGAAGGTAAAGAGGCAGAGCTTCACGCCGCGGAAGAAGCTTCCAGGCTTCAGGAGGAAGCTCTGGATCTGACCTCTCTGGGTGCCAGGCGACCGACAGGTGCGAGACACCCCCTGAGTGTCTTGAGGGAAGACATGGCAGATGTCTTCGTGGCCATGGGATGGGAAATCGCTGAAGGGCCCGAGGTAGAACACGAATGGTTCAACTTTGATGCTCTGAACTTCGATGCCGACCACCCCGCTC
>JAIOWW010000036.1 GCA_021741925.1 Pontimonas sp.
GTCGATCTTGGCGGAGAGCGCGGGCCGAGACAGGCTTCCGGCCTCAATGGCAGCACCGGTCAGCGCCGCTACCGTCGCCGTGTCGACAATCGCTTCCACAGTCTCGGTCTCACCTGAGGTGACGACCTCATCCTCAGGCGACGCCGCGTCGCTGGAGCAACCCGCGAGGGCAAGTGCAGCAACAGCCACAACAGCAAAGAGTGAACGGGCAGTGGTTTTCATCTGGGGGTTACCTTTTCAGTTCAGGATGGGGGAAAGATTTAGGTCGACTCAGTGTCGACATAGTCGGCTCCGAGAACTACGGTGACACGAGCTCCCGGATATGCAGTTGTTTGGACGACGGAGTCCGCGTCTAAATCCAACTCCTGAGCAATACCCAGAGCGATGGCCTTATCAGCGTCCTCACTATACGCCACAACGCTTTGTTGGACATCCGTGGAGTCCGCGTTGGTGGCGGTGGCCTCTGGCCAGCCCACAGCAACCAGGCGTTCAACCGCACGGGCCGCCATACCTTGGGTCGCCGTGCCATTGAGAACGGTGAGTGTGAGGCCTTCCGTATCAATCTGCGTGGGATCGGTCACGGCCACTACTTCTTCAGGAACTTCCGGCTCCAAGACCACGGGATCATCACCCGACTCTTCTATCGGGGCATCTCCCGTGATGACCGGCACCTCGCTGGCATCCAAAGTGAGGTAGTCATCGCTGCGGTCCACAAACCACACACCGGCTAATACAAGAACGATGACCGCACCAAAGGCAATTCCAATGGGCGCAAAGGCAGACCACGGCGATTGCTGGCGGCGGTGGGTGCCGATATAACTTCTATCGTGCTCTACATCGTCAAAACGATCGGGGAGGAACGAGGGCTTACCTGACCGTGCCATGGCTCACCCTCCTTGTCCTTCCAGTCTCGTGGCGGCCGCCTCGAGACATTGCCTCACCAATACCGCGTCGTAGCGAACAGCCGCCTCTGTGTGGCATAGCGCATACACCCGCTGATAATAACGAGCCAACGAGAGTCCAAAGCGCTCCCTCACCGCAGACTCCTTATTAGGAATTGCGCCCCAATGGGACCTCTCGAACTCTAAAAGATCGATGTCCACCGCACCGAGGCGATCCTCGGGGTTATCCGCGTTCACCATGTCCCCTCATGATACGGCGCTCGGCAGGGATTAGGGCGAGGCAACTACGCTAGAAACACTGTGATCAAGACTCGTGTAGCGCCACTGGGTGCGCTCGCCCTCGCTATTGCGCTGGTGGTCTCAGGGTGCCAACCCGGCTCGTATGGAGCTCCGAGCGCGAGCCCCAGCGCTGCAGGAGACCGACCCGCCCTGGCGGACATTGAGTGGCTTGAATCGCCGCGCGACTGGGTGGGTCCCTCCACCGCGCTTCTCGGGGATGTGTCCATCGAACCCATCACTGACTCGCCTGAGGTGTCACTCCCCGTCACCGTCGACTCTGACGAGCTATCGGGCGAACTCGCGGTAACGGTTTCTGCCGCTGATCGGGTACTGGCACTCGATATGTCTGGGTCACTGGCAGCGACTGTGTGGGCACTGGGATTAGGAGACCGTCTCGTCGGGCGCGATATTTCCACGACCTTCCCCGGAGTCGAGGATCTCCCCGTGGTCACCGGAAGTGGTCATGCCATCTCACCCGAGTCAGTCCTCGAACTTCGACCCGACGTTCTCATTACAGATGGAACCATTGGCCCCCTGGATGTTGTTCTGCAATTGCGTGAAGCCGGCATCACGGTGGTCTTTGTTCGCCAACCACCTGGATTGGAGGCACCTGCCGCCATGGCCCGCTCCGTGGCAAACATCTTCGGGATGCATGCCACAGGCGATGCCTTGGCCGAGCGCATCACCCACGAGCTCGACACCGTCCAAGCAACCATTGCCGAGAATGCGCCCCAGGGTCTGGACCAGAAACTTCGCATGGTGTTCCTCTATATCCGGGGAGCCAACGGGATTTACTACCTCTTTGGGCGCGAATCTGGTGCCGGGGATCTCATTGAAGGACTCCAGGGGGTCGACATTGCCACTGAGATTGGGTGGACTGGCTTGCGCCCTATGACGGACGAAGCGCTTATCTCCGCCAACCCTGACCTGATCTTGGTCATGTCAGACGGGCTGGAGAGCGTGGGCGGACCCGAAGAACTTATTCGCCAGAAGCCCGCCATCGGACTCACATCCGCCGGGCAGAATCTGCGGTTTGTCGATATGGATGATTCCCAGATTCTGAGCTTTGGGCCCAGGACTCCGGCCGTTATGGACGCTCTTGCCCGCGCGATCTACGACCCCGCTGGATAGCCAGCGCTAGCGCACTAGCTCCCACAGCAACTGCAGCCGCTCCGGCGGGTACCCACCAGATTCCTCCGTCATCGAAGCACCCCGGTGCGACCTCCAGTCGAAAAGACATCGGATCCATCACTTCACCGGCGGGATAGGTGCCAAAAGCATCTGACCCTTCCTGGGTCAGCAGCACCTGAGCGTCGTCGACGCTCCACACGCCCTCACTCGCGATGACATTTTCGTCATTGCGAGCCCACGTCACGGTGGCGAAGTGCACATCCTGTCGATTGACGCTGACCTCCTCCATGGTGTCGCCTGTCACATCGACCACGAGGGTGGCCACTCGTGTTCCGGTGACAACGAGTTCAGGGTTCTGGAGAGAAGTTTCCAAGATTCCTTCATGACCCGAAAACACTATTCCGCCGACAAACTCCGCGGACCCTTCCGCGCGATCCGCGGTGACATAGCCTTTCCCTCCCCGGAAGGTGAAGTGTGGGGTCTCGTATCCCACGTCACCAGAAACCTCCCACGACCCCCTGGCGATAGAGCCAGAAACATAGGAACGGAAGGATTCTTTGAAGCCCCAGGTGAGGGAAACATCCTCCACCTGACACGAATCTTCGGGAATCGCCAGCGGAACGATCCCCAGAGCGGATGCTAGGGCGAGAGCAAGGGCCTCACGCATGAGGCTGCCGCACCATCAGGACATGGGGGATGCCCGCCTCCTGAAACAACTCTCCTCGACGCTCAAAACCAAATTTTGCATAGAGCGAAGTGATGTAGTCCTGCGCATGTAAATAGAGGGGCTTACCCTCGGAAATCTCGAGTGCTCGAGCCATCAACACTTGAGCCAGGCCTCTCCCACGAGCGCTCTTGCGGACCACCATTCGACCGAGGCTATCCGCGATACCGTCGTGGCTTTGTGCGGACTCCGGGTTGTGCACGATCCTCAGATACGCAGCCATCCCTTCATCGTCCTCAATCCAGAGGTGGATCGTGGAGGGGTCACGGTCGGCTACATCAAATTCTTCTTCGTCGATCTTCTGCTCCAGAAAAAACACTTCAGACCGGAGTACCGCCATCTCAAACACCTCATCAGGTGTGAATTCACCCCACGTTTTGTGGATTACCGGCGGGGAGGACATGGTGGGAGTTTAATGGGGGAACCTTCACACTCACTGACGCGAGGAACAACCATGGTCGAGAAAATCTCCAAAGACGATTCCCTCTGGAAAGCAGAGTTGCCTCCCGAGCGCTACGCCATCCTGCGTCAGGCGGCAACCGAGCCACCCTGGACCGGAGAATTGTTGGCCGAAAAACGGGCCGGTGTCTACTCCTGCGCCGGGTGTGGCAATGAGCTGTTCACGAGTGAGACCAAGTTTGATTCCGGTTCTGGCTGGCCCTCGTTTTTTGACGCTATCAAGCCGGGAGCGGTGGAACTTCACGAAGACAGGAGCCTGGGAATGGTCCGCACTGAAGCGGTGTGCGGTGCGTGTGGAGGACACCTCGGACACCTCTTCGATGACGCCGTAGGAACCCCCACGGGACAGCGCTACTGCATGAATTCCCTGGCCCTGGAGTTTGAGGAAAAAGACGCCTAGGTTTTTCGCCCCACAGTCACCAACGCTGAACCAGCGAGGGTAATGAGGGCACCCACGATGGTGGATGTTGTGAGGCCGGAGGTCGCGACGGGAAAGAATACGTCCAGAGCAATCGATCCCAAGAGCTGACCAGTCACGATGCTTACTCCGAGCCCGAGGACACCGATGACCAGCACGGTGGAGGCTTGAATGGTGATGAAGATGGTGCCCACCAATCCGCCCGTCCACACCCACCACTGATCAGGCAAGGCAGTCGGTCCACCGGTAAAGGGGAGAGATATCGCGGTGACCACAGCGAGGGTGAGCGCACCCGCCGAGAAATTGATAAAGGTCGCGGCAAGAGCGGAGCCAGCCGCTGCCTTGACCCGCCCATTGACGGCTTGTTGGTAGCCCGTTCCGAACCCGGCAACAAGTGGGAGCGCAAAAGCGAGCGTTTTTCCCTCCAGTGAGCCCGAGAGAACATCGAGGGCAATCACGGCACCCACAACGGCAAGGATTGCTCCGACCACCCGCAGCGCGGTCAGGCGCACCCGCGGAGCACCAAACCACCCTTTGGTGTCGATAGCTAGTGACCCAAAAGCCTGACCCGTGACCACCGCAATGGTGAACAGCGCCACCCCCAGAATCCCGGCCGAAAGTCCTTGGGTGAGGACCAGGAAAGCTCCCCCAGCTCCGCCCACTGCCGCCCACCAGGGCAAACGTCCCGACTGGATGTCGTCACGCACCGTCCGCAAGCCTTGTCGGGCACGGGGATTGAAGACAATCACCAGCCCCAGCACCACCAGTCCGCTGGAAAAAGAAAACAGGGCTGCGACGAATCCATCCCCCAGCGCGACGCCCAACTCACCATTGAGCCGTGACTGGAGCGCCACGAGAACACCGGATACAACGCTCAGCACAAAAGCTGCAACATAACCGCGCTCGAACCCCGGGCGAGTAGACACTCGCTCAGAGTACCGGCTTGGAGCTCCTACAGGAGGTTGGGAATCTTTTGCTCTTCAGCCAAGTTTGCTCGACGGAACCAGAAGGTCACCAATGTCGACACAATCACGATGAACAGCGAGTAGAGCGCTGGAATCAACAGAATCTCATCCACAAAGTCAGTGTCCAGGTAGATCGCGATAATCACCGCAATTGCCAGCGGTCCATTCTGGATTCCGGTCTCCAAACCCACGGTTCGAGCGTTCATCGGATGCAACCTGATGAGCCTCGCGATTCCATATGCGCTGAAGATACCCACAACACCCAAGCCAATGGCCACCGCATAGGTCGGCCATTCGGTGGACAGCAACAGCTGCCAGTTTCTGGGAACCCATATTGCGATGAGGAACGGAATAAACAACACCCCGAACGCGCCACCGACAAGCTCGAGCACGGCACCGACGTTTGAGCTCAATCGGCGCAGCAGCATGCCCAAGGCGACCGGAACCACGAGACCCGCAATTACCGTCGCGAGCTCAATCGGATCGATCGAGACTGCACCATCAAGATTGAGGAAGTTGGCGTAGAGGAGGATGACCGCGGGAGTCATAATGAACGCCCATAGCGTTGAATTGACCGTCATGACCAAACTCAGTGCCAGGTTTCCCTTGGAGAAATAGGTAAAGAGGTTGGAGGTTGTTCCCGCAGGGACACTTCCCATGATCAGGGCACCCAGTGCTATCCACGCCATCTCACCCGGAGGCGAGAACGGGTAGAGCACTGTCACGATGAGGATGTAAGCGACGAAGGGCATGATGCCAAACTGCGTCACCCATCCAATGATCAAACCCCACGGTCGTCGCAAAGCCAGGCCGAAGTCTTTCGGCGTCAGGCCCGCACCCAGACCAAACATGATGACGACAATGAAAATGCGAAGAAGGGTTTCCTCGAACTCGTTGACAACAGTTGCCTCGTTCGTGCTCTCAGCCAAAACAAGTAGAGACTCAATCATGTCTAGGAACCTTTCTTGGAGGCCATGGCTTGGTCACGGAGCTCGCGTCGAAGAATCTTGCCGATCGGGCTCTTCGGGAGCTCGTCAACGAAAACAACACTGGAGGGCACCTTGTAGGCGGCGAGGGACTCACGACAGTGGGCCACAATCGCCTCAGCGCTGAGTGCGGGATTGGAAGACACGACATAGGCGCGAACCGCTTCACCGGACTTCTCATCAGGAATACCGATCACTCCTACCTCAAGAATGCCGGGAATGCTTGCGATGGCATCCTCGACGTCGTTGGGATAAACGTTGAAACCGCTCACCAGAACCATGTCCTTCTTGCGATCGACAATGGTGAAGTACCCATCGGAATCCATCTGGGCGATGTCGCCGGTGTGCAACCAGCCATCCCTGAGAGCATTCTTCGTTTCCACATCGCTCTGCCAGTAACCCTGCATAATCTGCGGACCCTTGGCAATCAGCTCACCGGGCTCGCCCACAGGAACCTCGTTCCCCTTCTCGTCGACACAAACAATCTCTGTCGAGGGCACCGGTATCCCAATGCTGCTGTCCTTGAACATCCCACCAAGGGGGTTGAAGGACAAGACCGGTGAGGATTCGGTCAAGCCGTAACCCTCAACAATGGGAGTACCCGTAACTTCACTCCACCGCTTGGCAACCGACGCGTGCAAGGACATTCCGCCTGCTGCGGACGCTTTGAGGTGCTTAGGTGGGCTGTCGGTAAACCAGCGCTCGTTCAATAGCGCGTTGAAGAGAGTGTTAACACCTACAGTCCACGTGATCTTGTAGTTCTCAAAAGCGCGCTTGAGGTTGCTAGGTGGCCGTGGGGTGGGAATCAAAATGTTTCTGGCACCCACGTGGAACCACATCACATTTACCGTGAAAGCGAAGATGTGGTACAGCGGGAGGGGCGTGAGAGCAACCTCTTTGCCGGGCACGATGTGACCCCCCAACATCTGAAGCGTCTGCATCGTGTTTGCGACCAAGTTTCCGTGGGAAAGCATCGCGCCCTTGGAAACCCCGGTAGTGCCACCCGTGTACTGGAGAGCCGCCAAAGTGTCAGGTCCAACACCCTCCAGGTAGCTCTCAGCCTGAGCTTTGCTGCAGACCTTTTCACCGGCCTTGAGAGCATCTTGGAACGACGTGTGGGGCACAGTGATCTTGGGAAGAGTTCTCGACCACACCTTCTGCACCAGGCGAATAACACCGGCAACAACCGGGGTGAAGAACTCAGAAATCCTTACCGTGACAACCGTCTCGATGTCGGTGTGTGGCAGAACCTCCGGAAGGCGATCCGCAAACATATCGCTGACCACCAGAACTTTTGCTCCGGAGTTCTTGAACTGATGCGTCATCTCAGAAGGTGTGTAGAGCGGGTTGGTGTTCACCAAAACCAAGCCAGCCTTCATGACCCCAAACGCGACAATGGGATACGCCAAAGAGTTGGGAATCTGCAATGCGACCCGATCGCCCTGCTGAAGACCCAGAGTCTCGCGAAGGTACGCGGCGAAATTATCCGAGTGGACATCCACTTCGCGGTACTTGAGGGACCCATTCATCCCATTTGCCATCACCTGGGTGTAGGCAATGGTGTTGGCATAGGTGCTCGCTGCCTGACGGGCAAGGGCTGGCACGTGAGGGACAGTGAACTCGTGGAGAACCGGGTCTACATCTGCGGGATACTGACTAATCCATGGGCGCTGAGGCATCTCTACTCTTTCCAGGTAGGGCATCGCCCACGAGCACGTCGGCGATGAAGTGTTCGGCTTATCCTACCCCCAGCGCTCGAGGCAACACCAGGGAGTCATTTTCCCGGCCGGCGTGCAGCAAAGGGGATTAGGTCAACTCTGCAAGAAGAGCCCGCACCAGACCATCAATCTGGTCTCTCACCTCGCGAACTCCGTCAATATCAAGGGTGCTGGGGTCGGCAAGCTTCCAGTCCAAGTAGCGCTTACCCGGATAGACGGGACAAGCATCACCGCATCCCATCGTGATGACCACGTCGGCAGCACGGACAACGTCATCCGTCAGTGGCTTGGGGAACTCTTGGCTAATGTCAAGATCAAGCTCGCCCATGACCTCTGTCGCCAATGCGTTGATGTGGGCAGCAGGCATCGAGCCAGCTGAGCGCACGTTAACCCGACCCTGGGCGTGGTGAGCCATCAGGGCCATCGCCATTTGAGAGCGCCCCGCGTTCTCAACACAGACGAACAGAACTTCAGGAACATCCTTTGGAGCTGCCCCCATGGTTTGGGCCAAGGCTGTGAGACGGTCCTTGACGAATCGACCGGTCAGCGTCACCAGGTACGCCTTGACGGTCGAGGTCCGAAGCAGAGCGGTATATGACTCCAGCACGTATCGGCCGACAGTCTCTTCCGAGAACACGCCTGCGTACTTCTTCGCGAGATCAACAGCTAGCTGCCTCAAGGCAGTGTCAGGGAATTCCAGGCCCGGAAGGCCTTTTTCACGCTCTACATCAGCCACAGCGGTCTCCTTTACTCAGGGGCGATTTCTGAAATGAGTTGCTCGATGCGACCACGAATATCGTCGCGAATTCTGCGAACGGCATCCGCATCCTGGCCGGCTGGGTCCTCAAGCTCCCAGTCTTCATAACGCTTACCAGGGTAGAACTTACAGGCATCCCCACACCCCATGGTGATCACAACATCACTGGCCTGCACCTGCTCATCGGTCAGAATCTTGGGTTCATTCAGACTAATGTCGATGCCTTCTTCGAGCATCACCTCCACCGCAACGGGGTTGATGGAATCTTTGGGAGCGCTTCCTGAGCTCATGACCTCGACTCGATCACCCGCAAGATGCTGCAGGTATCCCGCGGCCATTTGTGAGCGCCCAGCGTTGTGGACGCAGACAAAGAGAACGGTGGGCTTATCGGACATGTGGTGTCTCCTTAGGTAAGGCGATCAGGGGGCGAACGAGGACGAGGGCAAGGAACATTCCCACCACTTGGGCGGCGATGAAACCTAGCCCCGACAGCGGAGCGATTCCGCTGAAAGACTCCGTAAACATGCGTCCCAGCGTGACGGCTGGATTAGCGAAGGAGGTCGATGAGGTAAAGATGTAGGCCGCACCAATCCAGGCAGGCACAGCCAAGGGAATTACCGAGGCGCGGCCCGCGGAACTCAAGAGCAAGATCAGGGCAATCAGTCCCGAAGTCGCGACCACTTCCCCGACAAAGGTACCCACGCCTAGACGCTCGTTCGTTGATACGACCAGAGCTGCCCGGTCAAACATCACATGGGCCAGCATGACTCCAGCCATCGCACCAGAAAGCTGGCCGACAATGTAGGCCAGTGCTGTGCCTGGCTGAATGCCCCGCCCCAGAAGTGCACTGACGGTGACGACGGGATTGAAATGAGCACCCGATACTGGCAACAAGACAGCGATGAGAACGCCGAGTCCCAGAATGGTGGAGAGTTGGTTGAGGAGCAAGCTCACACCGACATCGGAGGTGAGGGTTTCAGCCATCACTCCCGAGCCGACCACAATCGCCACCAGCAGAGCGGTACCGAAAAACTCAGCTCCTATACGCACAAGCACAGGCATTCCATTCTCTTCCCTGCGCTCAATTATTCGGGGCTCGAGGTGTTAAGAACCCGATCTGTCGGTGTTGTTCACGGAATGTTCACCTAGGAAAACCTCGCGCCACGGCTAATTGAGGCCACACAGTTCGGGCCGCTGTGAGGTTCCGGCTGAAGTGTGACGTTTAAGCTTCGGCTGATCCGTTACACCTCAACTACAAGTTCCCCCACTTTATGCGACTTTCGACTCACGATGGTCTCCTTTCTTCTTCCGAACTTCACCCGTACTTGTTCT
>JAIOWW010000037.1 GCA_021741925.1 Pontimonas sp.
GTAGACGAAACAGCCCCGGTCTGGCTACTGGTGATCTGGGCCTGGTGTCATGTGTGACACCTCTTCTCCCCATCTGATCACAAAGAAAGCTGACCTTATCCATGCCATCTTCCAAGAAGGCTCCTTCATGGCGCCCACCGACCAAACGCACCTCTTTCCAGGACCAAAAGAAGCGCAGGCCCCAGGCCCACGCTGAGGGTGAGTCCCCTCGAGGCGAGCGTCGCTCCAGCGATTCTCCAGATCGTCGGCCAGCGGAGCGACGAGAAGGCGCACCGTTCCGCTCTTCGGAAAGTCGTCCCTACAAGAAGAACGACCGCAAGCCCGTATCGGGCGAGCGTCGCTCCTATCGCGATGATGACCGCAGGCCACCTCGCGATGGTGCGGGCCGCAGGCCAGAGCGGAATGAGCGCTCTTTTGACGCTCCCCGCAAGCAAGCTCCCGTGGTCAACCACAAACCTTTGGAAGCTGTCGCAGTTGCGCCCGACGCTGGTGAGGGCCTGGAGTTCCAGGACCTAGGTCTCGGTGACCGCATCGCGGAAGCGATTCGAGCTCAGGGAGCCATTACCCCCTTCGCTTTGCAGGCCGTGACTATTCCCGTCGCACTGACCGGCCGCCACGTTCTTGGACGCGGACGCACCGGATCGGGAAAGACCATCGCGTTCAGCGCCCCCCTGGTGGAGCGCTTGCTGAGGCTCTCCAAAAACGGCGTCAAGCGCGCTGTGGGTCGCGCTCCCAGGGCTCTGATTCTTGCGCCCACTCGTGAGCTCGCGTTGCAGATTGACCGCACCGTGCAGCCCATTGCCCGGAGCGTGGGTCTCTTCACCACCCAGATTTATGGTGGCGTCCCACTGGGCCGCCAGATCGGCGCTCTTGAGCGCGGTGTCGACATTGTGATCGGTACTCCTGGTCGTATCGAAGACCTTATGGCGAGAGGCAAGCTCGATGTGTCCCAGGTCGTCATCTCGGTTGTCGACGAGGCAGATCACATGTCAGAGCTCGGGTTCATTGAGCCTTTGGGCCGCATCCTCCGCGCCACGTCACCGTCGGGGCAGCGCTTGCTGTTCTCCGCCACGCTTGACGCTGGTGTTGCAGGAATCGTGTCAGAGTTCCTCCCCAACCCCGCAGTTTTTGAGGTTGCCGGAGAAAACCAAGAGTCTTCCAGCATTGACCACCGTGTGTGGGTCGTGGACCAGCGCCAGAAGCGTGATGTGGTGTTGGAGCTTGCTCAGGGGCCTGGCAAGGTGTTGATGTTCACCAGGACTCGCGCCTTCGCTGAGGAGCTTGCCGATCACTTGGATGACCACGGTGTTCCCGCGGTCAGTCTTCACGGTGATCTGAACCAGGCGAGGCGAACCCGCAACCTGGAGAAGCTCACGTCGGGTCGCGTGAACGTTCTTGTTGCTACCGATGTGGCAGCACGAGGAATTCACGTCGACGACATCGACACTGTCGTCCAGGTGGACCAGCCCGACGACTTCAAGTCTTATGTGCACCGCTCAGGTCGCACCGGGCGCGCAGGCAAGGAGGGTCGTGTGATTACGTTGACGACTCGCTCACGGTCACGCCGCCTAGTCGATCTGCTCAAGCAGGCCGGTATCTCGTGCGAGCTGGAGGAGAAGAGCGTCAAGCCTTCTCGTCCACTCGAGCGCGTCTAGAGGGCGAGGAGTGCGCTGGCCAACAAGGCCAGCGCAAGTCCCGCCCATTGAATGAGCGCAATGCGCTCTTTCAAGATGACACTGGCGAGCAGGATTGTTCCGGCGGGGTAGAGCGCAATCAACACGGAGACCACCGAGAGATCTCCAGAGCGCAATCCGTAGATGACCGCGACATTGGCCAGCACGTCCAAGATTCCCGCGATGATGATCATGGATCCCACGCTGCGAATCTGAGTGAGCCCAGGAAGCCGGGGTGTGCGGGAGCGAACACTTCTGGCTACTACGAGAGCTCCGGTGGCGATGATGAGGGCGCTGGAGGACACCATTCGGTTGGCAAGGAGTGGAATCAGTCCAGAGTCAGCAGGGGACAGGTCGATGAGGATGACCGTAAACCCAATGAAGGTTCCGGATCCCGCCGCCATGAGGAGCCCGATGGGTCGGGGGCGTACAGCGCCTTTTTCGGGCACGAATCCCACGAATACGACGGCGAGCAGGGCCACGGCGAGTGCGACATAGAACGACACTCCGCCGCTTTCACCCAGCGACAGGCCCACACTCACGGGGACAATCGCGGAAATAAATGCAGTCGCAGGGGACAGAATGCCCATCGGCCCAATGGCCAAGCTGCCATAGAGCAGACCAATGCCGATTGCCCCAGCGAGTCCGGACGCTGCACCATAGAACCAGGCGTCATAGCTGGACACTGCCGCCACGAAGGGTGATGTCAGCGCGAGTCCGACCAGTCCCACAAGCGCAACACCGAGAGTGGTGAGGATGGTCGAGGAGCGCCGTGCGGCAAGCCCCCCGTAGAAGTCAGCGCCACCGTAAGCCAAGGCGCCAACGAGGCCCAGTGCGACCGTCAGCACAAAGAAGCTTTCATCGACGTAACAGTATTACCTTCTGGGGTGGTCTTTCGACCATTCGGGAATACCCTGGGACCATTCGCCGTTGCGCACTCTAGGAGGGTCACCTGTGTCACTTGTGTATGGAAATATCACCGAGGCTTTCGGAAACACCCCGCTCGTTCGCTTGAACCGGGTGACCGAAGGAGCCGGCGCAACAGTTCTCGCCAAGCTGGAGTTTTATAACCCTTCCTCGTCCGTGAAGGACCGATTGGCCATCGCCGTCGTTGACGCGGCCGAAGCGTCTGGCGAGCTGAAGCCAGGTGGAACCATCGTCGAAGCCACTAGTGGTAACACCGGTATCGCTTTGGCCATGGTCGCAGCCGCACGAGGCTACAAAGCCGTGTTGGCGATGCCCGAAACTATGAGCAGTGAACGCCGGATGCTCTTGCGTGCGTATGGTGCAACCCTGGTCCTCACCCCTGGACCAGAGGGTATGACCGGTGCGGTCAACAAAGCCGTCGAGATTGCTGCAGAGATTCCTGGTGCTGTCCTTGCGCGTCAGTTTGAGAATCCTGCAAACCCGGAAATCCACCGCAAGACCACAGCTGAAGAAATTTGGCGCGACACGGATGGTGCCGTCGATGTTTTTGTGGCGGGAGTCGGGACGGGGGGAACCCTGACCGGAACTGGACAGGTGTTGAAAGAGAAGAAGCCGGGGTTGCGGGTTGTCGGGGTCGAGCCCCTCGAGTCACCGCTGCTCAATGGCGGGGAAGCTGGCCCCCACAAGATCCAAGGAATTGGTGCGAACTTTGTGCCCGCCATTTTGGACCGTGAGGTCTATGACGAGGTCATCGATGTCACGAGCCAGCAAGCTGTTGACATGGCCCGACGTTTGGGTGCCGAGGAAGGAATCCTCGGAGGCATTTCGTCTGGCGCGACGGCGCATGCTGCCGTGGAATTGGCGAAGCGCCCCGAACTTGCTGGTTCGACTATCGTCGTAATTCTGGCAAGCTTTGGTGAGCGTTATCTCTCCACCGTTCTGTATGAGGGCCTCGACACTTAATATGACTCACTCCACTCGCATGGGCGAAGACATCGCCGCGGTGCGAGACCGCGACCCTGCGGCGCGAAACAACCTTGAAGTTTTTCTGACCTCACCCGGCGTGCACGCAGTGTGGTGGCACCGAGTGGCCAGCTGGTTCTGGCGTTGGGAATGGTTTCTGATTGCCCGGATTATTTCCAACGTGGCGCGCACACTGACCGGTATCGAGATTCATCCAGGGGCCACTCTTGGTCGGCGGCTGGTCATCGACCACGGGATGGGTGTCGTCATTGGCGAGACGGCCACGGTCGGTGATGACTGCTTGATTTACCACGGTGTGACGCTCGGTGGAAAAATCGCTCAGTCCCGCGAGGAGTGCCAAGGTCGTCGTCACCCCGCAGTGGGTAACGGGGTCACTATTGGGTCAGGTGCAACACTCTTGGGCGCGATCACGGTGGGTGACGGCGCTACCATCGGGGCGAAAGCGGTGGTCCTGACCGATGTTCCAGCAAGGTCATTGGCTGTCGGTATTCCGGCGAAGATTAAGAAACCGAGCAAGCGCCCTTAGGCTTTTTTTATGCTGAAGCAGGTGAGCCGCCTCACCCTGGGCCCTTTGGCCAGGGGTTTATTTCGCGCCAAGATTGTCGGGCGCAAGAACGTTCCCCGCTCGGGTGCGGTGATTCTGGCCAGTAATCATTTGTCTTTCATTGACAGCGTGGTGATCACCTTGTTTTCTCCCAGGCCGGTGTCTTTCTTGGCCAAGGACAGCTATTTCACCGGGACGGGGGTGAAGGGATTCTTGTCTCGCACCTTCTTCCGAGGCATCGGGGCAATCCCGGTGACCCGCGGTGTGGGTCAGGCCGCCCAGGATGCCTTGGATGCAGGTCTTGGTTTGCTGCAAGAAGGTGAAGCTTTCGCCATCTATCCGGAGGGAACTAGATCGAGGGACGGGCGGCTTTATCGAGGAAAAACGGGAGTTGCCTGGTTAGCTCTCAACGCCGGCGTTCCGGTCGTTCCCGTGGCGTTGAAGGGAACGGACAAAGTTCAGCCGATTGGCGCAAAGGGCATTCGTCTCGCCAAAGTCACCATCCAGTTTGGTGAGCCACTGGACTTGTCGCACCACGGTAAAGCGGATTCAGGTCGCGCGAGGCGTCACGCTACGGATGAGGTGATGGATGCTATCGCCGCCATGTCGGGACAGGAGCGAGCTGAGGGCTACAACGAGCCACCTGCCACGACGTTCGTGGAGAAGGTCCGTCGAACCTTCCGCTCGCGCGCTGAGCTCTAGGCCTGTTTGGCTTCTTCGCTCGCCTGGGCTTCTTCAACCTGCTTGCGCACATTATCCATGTCGAGGCCTTTGACCGCGGTAATTACCTCTTCGAGGGCTGGCGCGGGCAACGCTCCGGGCTGTGAGAAGACCAGGATCCCATCACGGAACGCCATCAGTGTGGGGATGGATCGGATATTTGCGGCTTGTGACAAAGCGGGTTGAGCCTCGGTATCCACCTTGCCGAAAGTGACATCGCTGTGAGTGTTGCTCGCTGCTTCATAGACCGGAGCAAAAGCTACGCAAGGTCCACACCAGGCCGCCCAAAAGTCAACAAGAGTGATGCCGTCGGAGGTGACGGTCTTTTCAAAGTCTTCGTAAGTGAGGTCAATGGTGGGCATCGTGGGTCCTTTCGTGTTGTCACCACAATACCCCATGGGGTATCCGGGGAAAACTCCTGTTCGCCATGCGCTAACAGACGATGAACGGCACGTAGTAGGTCTGAAACAAAAGTTAGGGCGAGTTCTAGGTCTCGATGGTGCTCTAACCCCAGGGCTCTAGAGGGTTCCAGGCGAGAAGCGTATTCTGATGCCAGATTTTTGTGATCAACGAGGAGAGCATCATGGCGGTCACTACCGAAACAGCCCAGCCGAGCACGACCTATCCCGCGAGCGAGGATTTGCAGCTCGATACGGCAGCCTTAGGCCAGTATCTGTTAGGTCGTTGGGCTGAGGTCCGAACTCGGGCTCGGGCTCTGTGCGAGCGTCCGGACATGTGGAAGATCGAAGGTCAACCGATTCCTGAGCACCGGGCTCGGGTGCTGGAGCAGTTGGGACACCTCGTTGATGCTGGGGGAGTCCTGTTGTCATTCCCCGAAAGCGTCGGCGGCAAGGCCGACCCCGGCGGAAACATTGCCAACTTTGAACAGCTGGTTTTGGCTGATCCATCTCTCCAGATCAAGTCAGGAGTCCAGTGGGGCCTTTTCGGCGCGGCGGTGATGCACCTGGGAACAGAAAAGCATCATCTCAAATACCTGCCAGGGATTATGTCGCTGGAGACACCGGGGTGTTTTGCCATGACCGAAACAGGTCACGGCTCGGACGTGGCATCGATAGCCACGACGGCGACGTACGACGACACCACTGGTGACTTCATCCTCCACACCCCGCACCGCGGTGCGTGGAAGGACTACATCGGAAATGCAGCACTGCACGGAAAAGCCGCGGTGGTCTTTGCTCAACTCATCGTGTCGGGCGAAAACCACGGAGTGCACGCGCTGTATGTCCCCTTGCGGGACGAGAACGGTTTTCTTCCCGGAATTGGCGGTGAGGACGATGGGCCCAAGGGCGGCCTCAACGGAATAGACAATGGTCGCCTTCACTTTACGAATGTCCGTGTCCCACGGGAGAACCTCCTCGATAAATACGGCTCAGTAGATGAGAACGGTGTTTACTCGTCGCCGATTGAGAGCCGTGGTCGTCGATTTTTCACCATCCTGGGAACGCTGGTGCAAGGGCGCGTCTCGTTGACGGGAGCTTCCGCCGTAGCTTCACAGCTGGCCATCACTATTGCGGTGAAGTACGGCGTGGTGCGCCAGCAATTCCCGGTCCCCGGAGGGGACACCGAGCAGGTCTTGCTGGATTACCAGCAGCACCAGCGTCGCCTTCTACCGCGCCTTGCGAATGCCTACGCCATGGTCTTTGCCCAGGACGAGCTCCTGAGTAGTTTCCACGATGTCTTTAGCGGGGCTAAGGACACTGAGGAGGAGCGCCAGGACCTTGAAACCTTGGCGGCTGCCCTCAAGGCTTACTCGACCTGGTCGGCATTGGACATTATTCAAGCTGCACGGGAGGCCTGCGGAGGGCAGGGATATCTGGCCGAGAACAGGCTCGCTACTCTCCATGGCGATATGGACGTATATGTGACCTTCGAGGGTGACAACACCGTGCTCCTGCAGCTCGTTGCGAAGAGACTCCTCGGCGACTACGCCAAACAGTTCAAAGGCGCGGATTTTGGAACGATGGCGGGCTACTTGGCCGACCAAGTGGGTGAGGCCGCCTTCAACCGTTCTGGTCTTCGGCGACTTGCTCAAAATGTTGCTGACTTTGGCTCCACCGCACGGTCGATTGGGTATGTCAGGAGCACTGCATCCCAACGTCAGCTCCTTACCGATCGAGTGCACAGCATGGTTGCTGAGGTTGCTGATCATCTGAGACCCGCCAGCAAGCTTCCCCCCGAAGAGGCGGCGGCGCTCATGAATAGACACCAGAGTGCACTCATCGATGCTGCCTGGGCTCACGCTGAACTGGTGGTCTGGGAAGCCTTCACCCACGCAGTCGATCGCCTGGAGGAAGGCGCCAACAAGCAGGTCCTGAGATGGCTGCGAGATCTCCACGGGTTTACCTTGATCGAGAAGCATCGAGACTGGTACTTAATGAAGGGTCGTCTGAGCGCTCACCGTGCTGAGGCAATCACGGACTACATCAACCACCGTCTGCTACCACGACTGCGGCCTCACGCACTCGACCTCGTCGACAGCTTTGGCCTCAAAGAGGGCCACCTTCGCGCACCGATTGCCACTGGCGAGGAGCATGCGCGGCAGGAAGAGGCCCGAGCTTACGAAAAGGGCGTAGCGTAGAAGGATGACTCCTTCCACCGGATGGGCCCTGGTCGGAGCTCAGTTCGGGTTACTGGCAGCACTCATCATCCTTCCCCCTGGTGATCTCTGGTCGCGAGGATTAGTCACCGGCGTTCTCGGAGGAGCACTCGTCGTTGCCGGGCTTCTTGTCGTTGTTGGTGCGGGTCTGCGGCTGGGACCGAGCCTCACCCCGCTACCGATTCCCAAAGACGATGGGGAACTCATCACGGGTGGTCTTTATCGCTTTGTTCGTCACCCCATTTATACGGGCGTTCTTGCGATGGCAGCAGGAATCGTCGTATTCCAGGCATCGGTAGCCCACCTGGTGGGCTTCGCTGAGTTGTGGGGCGTTCTCACTCTCAAAGCGCTCGGCGAGGAGCGAATGTTGTCGGAGAAGTATGAAAACTATCGGGAGTATGCCTCGCGAACGGGACGGTTTCTGCCTCGCGTAACCAAGCCGTAACAGAAAGAGGTTAGCATGCAGACTGTCCCCCTAGGTGGACACAACACAAGGAGGTGTGTGTGGCACGGCGCAAATTGAGCGACGTTTCCCATCCAGATCCTCTGCTCACCGACGAGTTCTGGTTGGAGTTTGGGGATGATCCTCAACCTCCCATGCGGTTGAAAATTCTCTACGTTACCTTTGGCGAAGTCGCTAACTCTGGTCCCGGCTCCTTTAACGTTGCGAGCGTGTGTGATCGTTTAGGCATCACCTACCCCATGGTCAATCACTACTTCGGCAGCCGGGATGGGCTGTTGGCCGAAGGCGCATCCATGGTGTACGAGCGCTACGTCGAGCGGCTGTGGGACGCTGCGATGGCCGCTCCTCGAAATCCAGAAGCTCGCCTCAAGGCATGGATGATGGCTCAGATTACCGAGACACTCATCATGGGCGGATGGGGTCCGATCTTGAACTATCCGCTCGCCGCTCGTGAGGTGACGGCGGAAATTGATGCCAAGTTCCAAAAGCCACTCAACCGCGTGTTTGAACTTAACCTCGCGCGCCTCGCCATCTTGGTGAGGGACGTGCGCAAAGACACGGTGACGGACATTGCCTACACTGCCAAGAAATACCCTCGGACGCAGTTGCTGACCGACCCCTATCTTTTGAGTGTGATGCCAACCGTCTCGTGGTCAATTTTCGGCATGTCGGTATGGGTGGCGGGTGAGCATGCGCCGGCCCGGAATATCAAAGAAATCAGCTCTCTCGTCAAGGTGCTGCTCGAGACTCATTTCCGCACAATCGTGTCCATCATTAGAAACCACCCCGATAACTAAACTCATTTCCATTTAATTTGTTAGCCTTAGTGCGTGGACAGCGCGCCGGAACCCTCTGGGTTTGACTCGTCTGTTCTGGTTGCTCTGAGCATTGGGCTCGGCTCGATGGCCGCTCTCCTCGCTGGCATTGCGCTCTATCTGTTGCTCAAGAACCAAGGTGCGTTCCAGAAAGCTCGATACCGCAGCAACCACTCCTTCACTGAGCCCGAAGCTAATCTGTTAGAGCCCTAACTGACATCCCGACCTGGTACGGTTGTTCTCGCTCACCCTTGAGGAGGCCTCTCGAGGGAGTCACTAACCACGAGGGTGAAATGTCATGATTGTTGGAGTTCCGAAAGAGCCCATTTCCGGTGAGAACAGGGTTGCCGCAACGCCCGAGTCCGTCAAGCAGCTCATTAATGCTGGGCTCAAAGTTACTGTCCAAAAGGGTGCGGGAGTTGCTGCGGGGTACGCAGATGACGCCTACAAAGAAGCGGGCGCCACACTGGCGCCGACGCTTAACGTTGGTTCCGTAGATGTCCTCGCTCACGTTCGACCTTTAGCGCCAGCCACAATCAAGAAGCTGAAAAAGGGCGCGATCACTATTGGTCTCGCCTCACCCGCGTCAGAGACCGCTGCTGTCAAGGCGTTGCGCGACCAGAAGGTCACCTCGTTCGCCCTAGAGCTTGTTCCTCGTATTTCTCGGGCACAGTCCATGGATGCCCTCACCTCGCAAGCCCTGGTTGCCGGTTACCGCTGTGTTCTGGAAGCCGCGATGCGACTACCGCGGTTCTTCCCCCTCTACATGACTGCGGCGGGAACCGTTCCTCCAGCAACAGTCTTGGTTTTGGGCGCTGGCGTTGCGGGCCTTCAGGCCATCGCGACGGCAAAGCGCCTGGGTGCCAAGGTCAATGCCTACGATGTCCGATCAGCTTCTGCTGACGAGGTTCGCTCGATGGG
>JAIOWW010000038.1 GCA_021741925.1 Pontimonas sp.
AGGTCGGGTCCCGGCGGGTGGCCTCCTCGATGACAGCATCCAGGTCGCCCTGGGCTCGCAGTGACCCGTAGACGAGCTCCGTCACGAAGCCACGATCGCGCTCATCGAGTCGGGATCTCTCCAGTGCTGCGGGCAGAGCTAAGTTCGCATAGGCACCCTCGCGCTCAACGGCAAGTGCGACTTCACAGGCAAGTTCCCGAGCATTTAGGGGGTTAGGCACGAAATCTCACCCCGGGAGGCAGTCCCCGGAACCAGTCCCTGGCGTCCATGACTGACTTACCCGCCGGTTGGACTGCCGCGAGAACCAGTGCCGTTGTCCCGGTGCCTACTGCGACACCCTCTGGATGCGCTGCAATAGCGCCCGGAAGAAGTCCCCCTAATGCAATATCTGACCAGCCGTGGATGATCTTGACGCGCTGGTCTGTGTCGTCGCGGATACCGAAGCAACCTGGTTCTTCCCTCCACGCTCGCATCTGGTTGTAGAGGTTTTCGGCACTGTCCGACCAGCGAAGTTCGCCGACCTCTTTGCTCGGTTTGGGTGCAAAACTCGGATCTCCATCTTGGGCTGACAACGTGAGCGATCCGCTGTCGACGTCCTCCAGCAGGCTCAAAACGAGTTCGGGAGCTAGGTCTGCAAGTCTGCTCAGCACCGTAGCGGCGGTGTCGTGAGGGGCGATGGTGCAACTCCGTTGGTGGGCTACGGGACCGGTGTCGAGACCTTCCTCAATGCGAAAAACGCTGACACCCGTGGTGTCATCCCCTGCCGCAATGGCATAAGGGACAGGCGCAGCACCACGCCATTTAGGCAACAAGGAGAAGTGAACATTCCACCAGCCATGGGGAACGCTGGAGAGCTCTGTAGGGCCGAGTAGTCGACCGTAGGCCACAACCACAGCGATATCGGGTGACCAGTCACGCACAGCCAAAAGCACGTCATCTGGGGTTTCAGGGGTTGCCACAGACAACCCGAGCTCATCGGCTAACAGCGCTACCGGTGTAGGTGTCGACACCTGCTTCCGACCTACCGGACGCGGCGGTTGGGTCAAAACACCCACGACGGTGTGCCGGGCGGCTGATAGTGCCCTCAAGGTAGGGAGGGCAACCTCCGGACTCCCCGCAAACACAACGCGCATTCCACTGAGCCTAGTAATGCCTGTCCTGTGGCGCCGCGTCACTCACCGGCGAGTGTGTCGAGAGCCTGAGGGTCATCCACCACAATTTTGACTCTTTCAATTGCGGTGCGACGGGGACCACTTGCCAACTTGTGACGCCACGAAGCGAGCTCTTTCACCACGGCCTCACCCAGTGTGTAAGGAAAGCGCAGAACCGTGAGCACACCGCCGTCGTGTGTGGACACAGGACCCAAGGAATCAACTTGCGGCGACAAGGAGGTCACAGCGTGGCGGATAGCCTCCACATTCTCAGAGGGCCCGGTGAGCGAAGCAATCCGCAGGGTGGGTGGGAGCTTGAGGGCGGTGCGTTGGGATAATTCGTGGCGCATGAGCTGGGTCCAGCTGCCGGCAGCGAGTGCCATTGCGGGCGGCCCATCAAGGTCAGTCACGTAGCACGCTCCGTGATCCGCCGCGTAGGACACAGCATGTTCCCACGCATGTACGGATTCCTCGAGCGCACCGAGGGAGTCTCGCTGCAACATTGCTGCGCCATCCAGGAGCAGGACCATGGCGTAGCCGCCGGCGGTTACCGGCTCTGACCCCCTCGTCGCGACAACAAGCGCTGGAGATTGGGGGACGCTGACAACCCGGTTCTCACCATCTGAACGAATCACCGGCACAGAGGGAAACGATTTACCCAAGTCGGAGACCGTGCGCCCGATTCCTTGCCCTCTGGGCTGGAGACGTGTGCCAGAACATTCGGGACAACTCCAGCGGGTATCAACAACCCCGCACCACAGGCAGGAAGGGTTGGCGCTCGCGGAAGGCTTCCTCAGGGGACCACCGCAATGGTGACAGAAAGCTTTCGACGTGCACTGGGCGCAGCTAAGCCCTGGGGAAAAGCCACTTCGAAAAACCTGAACCAACACCGGCCCAGATTCCAGAGCAATCTTTGCAGCCTGATACACGCTGGAAGGAAGCCTTGCGGGGGAAGCCATGGCCTCGTGTCCGATGGAGAGGGATGTGGGGATCACACGCGGTCGAGACGAGCCATGTGCAGAGCGCTCTTGGAGGTAGCCCATATCGGTCCACCGGCGCACTGCAAGACTCGGTGTGACGCTGGCAAAACACACGGCAACGTCTTCCATTGTGTTCCTCAGTAGCGCAACATCACGGGAGTGCGGGTACGGCGCCAGAGGTTCTCGGTGCGCAGCATCGGCATCGTCCACCACGATGATCAGACCCAGATTGTGGGCCGGTGCGTAGACCGCGTGTCGAGCGCCGAGAACGATGACAGGGGATGGCTCAAGAGTGCGCAGATAGTGGGCGTAGCGTTGCGCCGGTGGTTGGTCACCGGCAAGAAGAGCAACTCGGTCTTCCGGCACGAGGCCCCGGAGTACAGACCAGCACTGTTCAACATCACGCCAGTCTGGGCACACGACAATGACGGACTCTCCCTCTGCAAGCGTCTGGACACCCAGGTGTGCGACAGCCTCTCGGGATCGAGGAATGGCAATATTGTCGCTCGAGGTGGACATTCCATAGGGCAACGAGAAGCTCGTGCGGGCTCCGGCCCTCGGAAGTTCAGCAGAGTAGCGACCATAGGTAGCGGACTCTGGCGGCCCCCACGTTCCCCTGTCTGAGGGGTTAAGCGCAGCTCCGTCCTGCCACCAGGACTTCTCTGTTTTCACGTAGCGTTTCGGTATCGCGAGCCTGAGTACATCAGCGGCATTTCCTGCTGAGCGTGACGCTACCGCGCTCGCCAAGTCCCACAGATTGCGTGGAAGCACGGGTACCGGGGAAACCAACTCCGCGATTTCCGCGAGCTTCCCGGAGTGTTCAGAACCGCTCGTGCACTCGAGGACATAGCCCTCTGCGAGTCTCTTTGCTGAGCGCAGCGGAACACGGACACGAACACCCTCGCGGAGATCCATGTCCGGAGGGATCAGATAGTCAAACGGACGGCTCAGCTGGGGCAGGCGCGAGTCAAGGACAACCCGTGCTATTCGCCTACTGTCGCTCACAATCCACTAGCTTGGCGCAACTCCTCCACTCGGTTAAGTCGCTCCCAGGGGAAATCTTGGTCCGTGCGGCCGAAATGCCCGTACGCAGCAGTAGGAAGGAAGGGCGTGTCCAACAATTCCAGCTGCTCGATAATGGCTTTAGGACGGAGATCGAACACGGAACTGATGGCATTTTCGATCGTCTCCGCAGGCACCTTCTCGGTGCCAAATGTTTCCACAAAGATGCTGACAGGGTGTGCCGTTCCGATGGCGTAAGACACCTGAATTTCTGCTTTCTCTGCGAGCCCCGCGGCCACCACATTCTTTGCTACCCAACGCAAGGCGTAGGCAGCCGAACGGTCGACCTTCGTGGGGTCTTTCCCACTGAAAGCTCCACCCCCGTGTCGAGACGCTCCGCCGTAGGTGTCCACGATGATTTTCCGACCCGTCAGGCCAGCATCACCATCTGGACCCCCCGTCACGAAAGGCCCACTGGGGTTGATCAGATAGCGAGTGTGGGATGCGTCAAGATTCACTAACGCGAGTACAGGCTCAATCACATGCTTTTTGAGGTCTCCCTCAATCTGGTCATGATCGACACCAGGATCGTGCTGTGTTGAAATAACAACGGTTGTCAGCTCCACAGGTTTTCCATCCTCGAAACCGATGGTGACCTGGGTCTTGCCATCGGGTCTCAAGTAGGGAACTGCTCCAGATTTCCGTGCAATGGATAGTTGCTGTGCCAGTCTGTGGGCCAACCACAAGGGCATGGGCATGTAGGACTGCGTCTCGGTGGTGGCAAAACCGAACATGATTCCCTGGTCACCCGCACCGAGACTGTCGTAGGGGTCAACGGAACCGCCGGTGCGAGCCTCGAGAGCGGAGTCGACGCCGTGGGCAATGTCCGCAGACTGTTGCCCCAGTGAGAGGTGCCAAGCAAAGCCGTCTGCATCAATACCAATAGACACATCCGTATACCCGATGGACCGTACGAGGTCTCGCACAATCTTCTCCACGTCGACAGTCGCGTTCGACGTGACCTCACCGGCAACGTGGATCATGTTGCCAGCGCTCAATGATTCAATCGCGCAACGGGAATTCTTGTCGCCAGCCAGAAATGCATCCAAGAGCGCGTCACTGATTTGGTCGCACATCTTGTCAGGATGACCCTCAGTGACCGATTCAGAACTGAAGTACCTCATGAGCCCTACCTAGAGTTCGGGCAGAGCGTCCAAGAGCCGCCCCGCAACGGAAGATTTTGTTCCTTCGAACGTCAGTGACTGCGGGCTCGCGGTAATCAGTGTCACTGCTGTTTCAACTTCACCAAATCCTACCCGCTCCCCTACCAGGTTAAGAACTACGGCGTCGGTTTTCTTGGTGTCTAGTTTCATTCTGGCTGCAGCTTCACGCTCTGACGCGATGTCCTCAGTTTCTGCAGCAAATCCGATGAGAACCTGGCCCGTGGGTTTACGCTGCCCCAAATCAGCAACAATGTCAGGAGTGCGCTCAAGTTCCGGTGACCAGTGCTCGGGCTGGTCCGCCTTGCGAAGCTTCTGAGTAGAAGGATTCTTAGCACGCCAGTCCGCTACTGCAGCAGCCATAATGACGAGGTCATGGGCGGGCTGCAAGGCCACCATGGCTGCGTGCATTTCTTCGGCTGTGGAGACCGAGACGAGCTCGACACCGGAGGGTGGCGAAACCTCAAGGTGGGCGTGTACCAGGGTGACCTGTGCTCCGCGCAAACGGGCTTCCCCTGCGAGAGCGACCCCCATTGCACCTGTCGACCGGTTGCCGAGATAACGAACTGGGTCGAGGGGCTCTCGGGTGCCCCCCGCCGATATCAACACCCGCTTTCCCTCGAGGGACTGTGGCGTCAAGCAGGACAGAGCGAAATCCACGATGGTTTCGGGCTCAGACATCCTCCCGACGCCGCTGTCATCGCCCGTAAGGGCGCCCGATTCGGGGCCAATAAAGAACGTGCCTCGCCGGCGTAAGGACTCCACGTTGGCCTGAACTGCGGCGTTCTCCCACATTTCCGTGTGCATGGCGGGTGCCAGCACAAGCGGTGCGGTCGAGGCCAACACAGTGGTTCCCAGGAGGTCTGCTGCAAAACCACTCGCCAGGGACGCCAGCATATTGGCGGTCGTAGGGGCTACAACGACGAGATCAGCCTGCTGACCCAAGGCAACATGACGGACCTCGGCGACGCCTTCAAACAAGTCCGTGGGCACTGAGTTGCGAGAAATGGCTTCCCACGTCGGCAAACCGACAAACCTGAGTGCGGAACCGGTGGGAATCACTGTCACGTTGTGACCGCGACGAACGAACTCCCGAACCACGGACACAGCCTTATAGGCGGCGATTCCTCCGGATACTCCAACAATCACCCGCAACGGCATACTCTGCTCCTCTGAAGAGGACACAGCGTCTTAGGACGCTGGACGGTTGAGAACTAGTTTGCCTTCGTTGATTTCGCGCAACGCAATACTCAAGGCCTTTTCATCGATGGTGGAGGGAACCAAAGGACCGACGTGGTCGTAAATGTTGCCATCACCGAGATCCGAGTAGTAGGCGTTGATCTGCCGTGCACGCTTTGCCGCATAAATCACCAGCTGATACTTAGAGTCAACCTTGCCCAACAACTCATCGATTGGTGGATCAATAATTCCATCACGATGTAACGACATATTCACTCCTTGGGGGCCTGTGCGCGCTGTGACGCAAGCACCAAGTCTACGATGCTTTGGCCGGCCTCTTCTACAGTTTCGTTTATCACGATGGCATCAAACTCGTGTTGACGGCGCAACTCCCTCCGGGCAGTAGCCAACCGGCGATCACGTTCCGCCTCACTCTCCGTTCCTCGCCCCGCCAAACGCTCTGCGAGAACATCAAAAGATGGTGGGGAAACAAACACTGACAGCGAACTCTTCATAGCCTTCTTCACCTGCTTCGCGCCTTGAACATCGATCTCGAGAATCACGTTCTTACCCTCATCGAGCAGTGCCTCAACGGGAGCTCGGGGAGTTCCGTAAAAGTGCTCCTGGTGTACCACAGCCCATTCCAGGAGGTCACCGTCGTCGATGAGGGCTTGGAATTGCCGGGGAGAGACAAAGTAATAGTGCTCACCTTCGCGCTCCCCTGGGCGTTGGGGTCGCGTAGTGGCAGAAACACTCAGAACGAAATCGGGGTAGTGCGAGGTAATCCAGGAGACGATAGTTCCCTTGCCTACGCCACTGGGACCGGCGAGCACGACCAATACTCCCCGCTGGTGGGGAAAGTAGCGTCGATACAGTGCCTGCACCTCAACACGCAGAGCCGCTCTCTGACGGACACGGAGACCACCGAGGGTGGCCGTGGGGCTCACCCCCACTCGATCGAGTACTCGCTGAGTCTTCGTGACACCGAACCCTGGAATCGAGCGCAAGAACCACTCAACCCTAAGACCACGGACAACAGCATCGGTGTCCGGCACTTCAGCGCTGTCAAAAACCTCGACCAGTCTGTGCTCACCATCACGGAGCGCTTTCTTGAATTCCGCTCGCGCGCGCCGCATCTCAACCCCTCGGCGGGACGCTTCAGTTGCATCAAAAGACGCGCTCACGAGCGGAGCTCGATGTCCGCTGTGCGCACAGAATCGGCCATGCCTGCCTCACCGGAAAGCAGAATTGAACGAGCTACCACCGCGTAGACAGGAGAGGTGTCCGGGAATAGCGACTTCGCTTGCGAGAGTTTGGCCCCCTGATATCCAAAACCCGGGGCCAAGATGGGCATGCCGGCATAGTCGCGCAGGTCTAGTCCAAAGTCCGCAAGGTCTACCGTCGCGCCCACGACAACACCGATGTGAGACTGTGTACCCGGATTCTCCCTGACCCACAGAGCTATGTCATCCACAACTCCGTGCGCAAGGCTCTTGCCATCAGCGCGGACAGCTCTTTGGGTCTCATTCGCCTCCGGATTGGAAGTTGCTGCAAGAACAAAGACGCCCTTGGAATGCCGTGCGGCGAGGTCCAGGACGGGGGTTAGTGAGCCCACACCCTGATAGGGCACCACCGTGAGAAAGTCGACCTCAAAGTCAGATCCCGGCCTCAGCCACGCCTCCGCGTAGCCAGCCATAGTGGACCCAATATCACCTCGCTTTGCATCACCAATGACCGTGATCCCCTTTGCTCTGAGCTCGCCCAGCAGCACGGCAAGCTGACGCATACCGGCAACACCGTGTCGTTCGAAGAAAGCAACTTGGGGCTTCACAACACTGACGCCACTTGCCGACAGAGCCGGCACTATCGCGCTCACGAATGAGGCCAATCCCGCCTCGGTATTCGCGCACTCCCATGCCTCCAACACGCTCGCGTGCGGATCGATTCCCACACACAGCGTGCGGGTGTTCGCCGGCGTGTCAGCCATCACGACGACCCCTGCTCCCGTCGGCGTTGGTAGTCCTGAAGGCTCGTCACCTCGGGTGTTTCCGGTCGCTGTTCCAGGGACGCCACTGCCGCACCAACTTGCGCAATCGTGGTGAAGAGTGCTTTGTCAGCGGCGACTGTGGCGGTGCGAATCTCATACCCATCAGCACGGGCGCTACGACCACGGGGAGTGTTGATCACGATGTCTATCTTGTTGTCCTGAATGAGGTCAACCACGCTCGGCCCCTCGCCCGACCCCGACACCTCAGTGTGTTTGCGGACCACTTCGGTCGCGATTCCGTATCGTGCGAGCGTCTCCGCAGTACCCTCGGTCGCCATCAGGTGGAAGCCAAGCTGACTGAGCCGGAGGACCGGCAAAATCACACTGCGCTTGTCGCGATCGGCAACTGACACAAAAACAGTTCCCGATCGAGGTAGGCCTCCATAGGCCGCATCTTGGCTCTTCGCGAACGCCTTTGGGAACGTGGAATCGATACCCATGACCTCTCCCGTTGACCGCATTTCGGGACCCAGAATAGAGTCCACGATGTCCCCCGAGGGTGTCCTGAAACGCTTGAACGGGAGAACCGCCTCCTTCACCGCGACAGGTGAATCTAGTGGTGGTCTCCGCCCATCTGTAGCGGGCAGGACGCCTGAATCAATCAGAGAGGTAATGCTGGAGCCCGCCATCACCAGTGATGCCGCCCGGGCAAGCTGGATACCTAACGCCTTCGAAACAAAAGGCACAGTCCGGCTGGCTCGAGGGTTTGCCTCTAGTACGTAGAGCACTCCCGCGGCGATCGCGAACTGCACGTTAATGAGTCCGCGCACGCCTATTCCCTGGGCAAGCTTTTCCACCGCTTCGCACACAGTGTCAACGAGGTCGCGTCCCAATGTCACCGGGGGCAGCGTGCAAGCCGAGTCACCCGAGTGGATCCCTGCTTCCTCAATGTGTTCCATCACACCGCCGATGTAGAGCTGTTCTCCATCGTAAATCGCGTCAACGTCGATTTCGACGGCGTCGTCAAGGAACCGATCGACCAGCAACGGCGCCTCGGGTCCAACAATCGCGAACTCCTCAATCCGGTCAAAATAATCGACCAAACTTGCATGGTCATAAACGATTTCCATACCCCGCCCTCCGAGAACGTAACTGGGACGGACAAGCACTGGGTACCCAATATCGTGCGCGACTGCGAGAGCCTCCTCCGAGTTCGTGGCGGTGCCGTTCTTCGGAGCCACAAGTCCCGCCTCATCAAGGATTCTCGCGAACGAACCACGCTCTTCGGCGAGGTCAATGGCGCTGGGGGACGTGCCAAGAATCGGCACACCCGCCTCCTCGAGACCCTTGGCGAGACCCAAAGCTGTCTGTCCGCCCAGCTGCACCAGAACGCCGAGGAGGACTCCGCTCTGGCTCTCCTGATGGAGGACCTCAAGGACATCTTCCAGAGTTAAGGGTTCGAAATACAGTCGATCGCTGGTGTCATAGTCCGTCGACACCGTCTCAGGGTTGCAGTTGATCATGATGGTCTCGAAACCAGCGTCATGGAGGGCAAAAGCCGCATGCACGCAGGAATAGTCGAACTCGATTCCTTGACCAATTCGATTAGGCCCAGAACCCAAGATGACCACCTTGGTCTTCTCTGAAGGGGTGACTTCGGAGGTGAGGTCGTAACTTGAGTAGTGGTACGGCGTATATGCAGGAAACTCACCGGCACAAGTGTCGACAGTTTTGTAGACCGGTCGCATTCCTAGCTCATGGCGAAGGGACCGCACGTGGGCCTCAGTTGTGCCGCGGAGTTGGGCAATCTGAACGTCTGAGAGTCCATGGTCTTTGCCCAACCTCAGGAGCCCTGCGGAGAGCGCTTTGCCGTCACGGACTTCCTGAGCGACCTCATTGATGAGGGCAATCTGATCGAGGAACCACGGGTCTATTCCCGTCGCAACATAGAGCTCCTCCACGGTCGCGCCGGGTCGGAGCGCTTGTTGGACTGTGACGATGCGTCCATCGGTGGGGACGCGGGCAAGCCCCACGAGCTCAGCCGCCGTCAAGGGCTGCTCCCCCCAATGGAAGGAACT
>JAIOWW010000039.1 GCA_021741925.1 Pontimonas sp.
CAGAGCGCAGTGCTATCGCGGCGCTGGTGACGGACTTGTTGGAAGAGGGTAACCAGGTCGCCTAAAGACCGGGTGCCGTCATCTTCAGGACATCCAGAGCTTTATCGAGCTCTGCCTCGGTGATCTCACCGCGCTCCACAAAACCCATCTCGATGACCGATTCCCGCACGGTCTTCTTGTGCTCGACAGAGTACTTGGCCACCTTGGCAGCAGCTTCGTAGCCGATCACGCGATTCAGTGGCGTCACGATAGAGGGAGACGATTCCGCGAGCGCGCGAGCGCGCTCCTCGTTGGCCTCTAGGCCCACGACGGTCTTGTCGGCCAGCACCCGGGTGGAATTCGCCAGCAGGCGAATGGACTCGAGCACCGAGGTTCCCATCACAGGGATCGCGACGTTGAGTTCAAAGTTTCCTGACGCTCCGGCCCATGCCACGGTCTGGTCATTACCGATCACCCGTGCACACACCATCAGGACCGCTTCGGGGACGACAGGGTTCACCTTGCCGGGCATGATGGAGCTCCCTGGCTGCAGGTCAGGGATGTGAAGCTCTCCAAGGCCGGTGTTGGGGCCTGAGCCCATCCACCGGATGTCATTACAAATCTTGGTCAGGGACACCGCAATGATGCGAAGAGCACCGGATGCCTCCACCAGACCATCCCTTGCCCCTTGCGCTTCGAAGTGGTCTTTAGCCTCGGTGATGGGCAAAGAGGTCGCCTTCGCAAGCTCGGCGATGACTTTCTCGGAGAAGCCCAGAGGAGTATTGATTCCTGTGCCGGTTGCGGTTCCTCCCAGGGGCACCTCGGCAACCCGTGGAATCGCACTCTCAACGCGCTCAATGCCGAGTCGAATCTGTCGGGCATAGCCGGCAAATTCCTGGCCGAGCGTTACCGGGGTGGCATCCATCAAGTGAGTGCGACCGGCTTTCACCATGGACTTCCACAGCTTCGCCTTGTCCTCCAAAGTTTTCGCCAGGTAATCCAGTGCTGGGATGAGGGAGTTCAGCAACGCTTCGGTGACCGCCACGTGCACAGACGTGGGGAACACGTCATTGGAGGACTGTGAGGCGTTCACGTGGTCATTCGGGTGAACCTCCACACCGCCGTGGGTGGTGGCGAGGGTGGCCAACACCTCGTTCATGTTCATGTTCGAGGAGGTCCCTGAACCGGTTTGGTAAGTGTCGACGGGGAAATGGTCGTGGTGAGCTCCACCGATGATCTGCTCCGCCGCAGCCACGATCGCATCGGCGATGGCGGCATCGACGATGCCAAGCTCCTTGTTGACCATTGCTGCCGCGCGCTTAATGTGAGCCAGTGCCACAATCTGAGCGGGCTCGAGGCCCCGTCCTGAGATGGGGAAGTTTTCCACGGCGCGCTGGGTTTGTGCACGGTAGAGGGCGTTGACGGGGACTTTCACCTCACCCATGGTGTCGTGCTCGATACGGAACTCAGTCGACTCACTCATGGGGTCAATCCTTTATCTCTCTATTCGTCGAGTGCGCCGATCACCACTGCCGGGGAGACTCGGCCCTCTGCCAGGGTGTAGTTGGCGCCTACCACCGCAAGCTTACCGATTGCGACGGCATCACTAATGAGTTCGCTCGACGCCAAGAGCGTCGACACCGTGTCGCGGAGGTGTTCGCGTCCGACTGCTTCGTGGTCTTCCAGCTCGCCAGCCTGCAGACCTTGAGCTTCGCGAACTCGTTGGACGGCAGGAGCGATCGCCTCGGTGATTTCCCCGATGTGCGGTGGCAAGGGTGTCGATCCTGGTTTGTCCTGCTCCATGGCTGCCGCTACTGCACCACAGTTGTCGTGGGACAAGACGACAATCAGGGGGACACCGACGACCTCGACTGCGTATTCCAGCGACCCGATAACAGACGAGGAAATCACTTGCCCCGCATTTCGCACCACGAACAAGTCACCCAGACCCTTGTCGAAGATGATTTCGGCGGCAATCCGGGAATCGGCACAACCAAAGAGAGCTGCCATCGGGGACTGGGCACTCTCAATCTGGCTACGTCGTTCCGCGTCCTGTCGGGGGTGGCGTTGAACACCCTCGATAAACCGGTCATTACCGGCCTTCATGCGTCGCCACGATTCCGAGGGAGTCAGAGTTGGTGATGTCATCGAAGATTGCTTTCTGCTAGTCGCCAGGACACCTCGTTGGCTACCTCGCTCACACCTTTGGCGTTGGTTCCCCCCACCACCACAATGCTGTCGTCATAGTCCAGCACTAAGACGTAGGCGTTGTTGCCGGTCGGGTCGACCTCCCGACGGTCATATTCGCTCCACTCCACCTGGTTCGGTGCCCACCCCAGTAGCACGGTGCCGGTACTCGCGGACTGTTCAACTCGGAGCGCTACCCAGGCGTCATTCGCGCCAAATCCTTGATCCACGAAAACATAGGAGTCTTCTGGGCCCAGTAATCCGATGGACCAGGTCACGTCGGCACCGGGTTCTTTCGTTACTTCCGCGCGATTCGCGCTCCACAGATCGGAGAGCATCGGTACCACTGGTTCCCCGGGCAGTTGGCTGGAGCTTTGTTCCGCGACTTCTTGCCAGTCGATTTCTTCCACCAGGTTGGTGTCGGGTCTCACCACCACAATCACGAGCAACGCGACCACACCGAGCGAGGCCAGCACAGACCACACCAGATTGCGCATGTTTTGTCGCTCACGGCGCTCGGCGCGAGCCTTTGCGACTCGTGCCGCTCGGTCCTCAGGGTGTTCAGGCTCTGAGGTGAGGATGGTTCTCGCCATCAGGACCCTTCGCGGGCTTTCTTGGCGGCGTCTAGGCGGGCTCTCGCCCCCACCAGCCACTCTTCGCAGCGGGCGGCGAGCGCCTCGCCTCGCTCCCACAAACCAATGGATTCTTCCAGGGTGATGCCACCCTGTTCGAGTTTCCCGACCACAGCGACAAGCTCATCCCTGGCCTGTTCATAGGACATGGCCTGGATGTCTTCGGGTGCAGCGTTCTCGCTCATCGCCATCAGTCTAATCGGGCTGCTTTAGTCAACATGAGTGTCGATCTCACCCTCGCTCACCCGGAGCCGTAGTGGGTCTCCTGAGCTGACCTGGGCGGCGCGGGAGATGACGTGACCATCCTTGTCTCGCACAATCGCATATCCGCGATCGAGAGTGTTCTGGGGAGAGAGCCCTCGGAGCGAGCCGCTCAACTGGGCTAGTTGTGCTTGGTGGCGCTCAAGAACCAGAGAAGACATGTCCCAGCCCCTCGCCACAATCTGGAGGAGTTCCTCGGATTTGCGGTCAATCAGAGTGTGGGGGTCTGCGAGGGCTGGTCGGGTGCGAAACGAATCCAGTCGCTCAATCTCGTACTGAATGAGTGCGGAGAGTTTTGTATCGAGACGGTGCCTGGCTTCTTCGAGGAGTTGCTTCTCCGCTTGCACATCAGGAACCACTCGTTTGGCAGCGTCGGTCGGGGTGGAGGCTCGCATATCCGCGACATCATCCAGGAGGGGTCGATCCGCTTCGTGGCCTATCGCGCTCACGAGGGGCTTCGTCAGGGTCGCGGCCAGGCGGATGAGTCGCTCGTCACTAAAGGGCAGCAGGTTCATGAAATCGCCACCACCGCGCGCCACGATGATGACCTCGACGTCGGGATTGTTCTCGAGCTTCTCCAGTGCGGCCATTACTTCAGTGACGGAGCGGTCGCCTTGAACGGCAGCGTGCTCGATGACGAACTCCACTTCGGGCCAGCGCAGTCTGGCGTTCGTGAGCACATCTTTTTCAGCATCCGAGTCTTTTCCCGTGACAAGACCGATAACGCCTGGCAGGAACGGCAGAGTCTTTTTCGGGTCCGGGTCAAAGAGGCCTTCCTGGGTGAGCTGTGCTCTGAGCTTCGCAAGCTTCTCCAAAATCTCGCCGATGCCGGTGTGACGCATCTCCAGCACGTTCATGCTGAGGGTTCCACCCTTCACCCACCAGCTGGGTTTGATCTGGGCGATCACCCGATCGCCCTGGTTCAGCCCTTGGGGAATGTTCTCTTGGGTGCGACGCCAAATAGTGATGGAAACCTGGGCATCGGCCTCCGTGTCGGAGAGTTTCCCGTAGATGTTCCCTGCGGAATGACCCCACTGCGTAATCTCTGCTTCCACCCACACGGGGCCAAGACGCTCAATGTAGCCACCCATCAACTCGGAGAGCTTCTGGATGGACCAGGGAGCTTCGGGGGAGGAATCGTTCGCGGCGGTGGACATCGTCTCCCAGGCTAAGACACTCAGGCTGCTTGGCGGTAGCGCCCTCTACACTGAAGCCCGTGAGTATTAGCAATGGTGGTGTGGCGACACTGGAAGCCCCGCTCATCCCGGAACGTCGGGACAAGCTTCAGCCCACATCAGACACGGGTCACCGTCGTATTCTTTTGGCAGCTCCTCGCGGTTATTGCGCCGGAGTGGACCGCGCCGTGATTGCCGTGGAAAAAGCTTTGGAGCGCTATGGCGCTCCGGTCTATGTCCGGAAACAGATTGTTCACAACATCCACGTCGTGCGGGAGCTCGAATCCAAGGGTGTCATCTTCGTCGATGAGGTCGCAGAAGTTCCCGAGGGTTCCAACATTGTCTTTTCCGCCCACGGGGTGTCACCCATGGTCGTTCAAGAGGCAGAGGACCGCTCCCTCAACGCCATTGATGCCACCTGTCCGCTGGTGACGAAGGTTCACCGTGAGGCAGCACGGTTTTCTGGTCAGGATTACCACATCCTTCTCATCGGGCACGAAGGCCATGAAGAGGTTGAGGGCACGATGGGTCATGCCCCGGAGCACACGACCCTGGTGAACGACCCCGACGAGGCGGACCGCATTGAGGTTCCTGACACCGAGAACCTGATTTGGTTGTCTCAGACCACCTTGAGTGTTGACGAGACTATGGAGACCGTACGACGTTTGCGTGCACGCTTCCCCCACTTGCAAGATCCACCCAGCGATGACATTTGTTACGCCACTCAGAATCGCCAGGTTGCCATCAAGAAGATTGCTCCCGAGTGTGATCTCGTGATTGTGGTGGGATCGCCTAACTCCTCCAACAGTGTGCGCTTGGTCGAAGTGGCTTTGGAATACGGAGCAAGAGCGTCCTACCGGGTCGATTACGCCAGTGAAATCAAACAGGAATGGCTCGAGGGTGTCGAGACTATTGGGGTGACCTCAGGCGCTTCAGTGCCCGAGATCCTGGTGGACCAGACTCTTGCTGACCTCGCCGACGCCGGCTTTACGGAGGTGGAAGAAGTCCGCACCGCTGAAGAGGACCTTCAGTTCTCTCTCCCGAAGGAGCTCCGTAAAGACGCTGCGGGCAACGTGGACCGCACCACACTGGGTGGTCGCAACCGCTCCTAGAGCTTGTGGCCCGCTGAGCCCAGCTGTTTCGTGGCTTCCACGATGCGCGCTGCCATGTGGGTTTCCGCCGCTTTACCCCAGGCTCTGGGGTCATAAAGCTTCTTGTTACCCACTTCACCATCGATGCGTAGCACCCCGTCATAGTTGGCCATCATGTGACCTGCAACAGAGCGGGTGTAGGCGTATTGGGTGTCGGTATCAATGTTCATCTTGATCACACCATTACGGACAGCTTCGGCGATTTCTTCGTCAGTGCTGCCCGAGCCACCGTGGAAAACCAGGTCCAGAGGCTTCTCGCTTGTTCCATACTTCGCCTGCAGGCCTGCCTGGATTTCTGCGAGAAGTTCAGGGCGTAGCTTGACGTTGCCCGGCTTATAGACACCGTGGACGTTTCCAAACGTGAGTGCTGCCATGTAGCGACCATGCTCACCAAATCCCAAAGCCTCCACGGTCGCAATCGCGTCGTCCAGGGTTGTATAGAGACTGTCATTGATGTCGTGGCTGACGCCGTCTTCTTCGCCACCGACTACACCAATCTCTACCTCCAAGATGGAGTGGATGGCGTTCATGCGGGGGAGAAGGTCCTTTGCGATCTTGAGGTTCTCAGCTAAGGGCACCGCAGAGCCATCCCACATGTGGCTTTGGAAAATCGGATTGCCACCGGCTTTTACAGCTTCCTCGCTCGCCACAATCAAGGGCATCACGAAGCCATCGAGCGCGTCCTTCGGGCAGTGATCCGTGTGGAGGGCCACCTTGACGGGGTAGTTTTTCGCCACCTCGGTTGCGAAAGCGGCAAAGGCGAGCGCGCCGGAGGCGCGTGCTTTCACGGTTTGACCCGCGAAGAAGTCAGCACCACCGGTGGAGACCTGAATGATGCCATCGGACTCTGCCTCGCTTAGTCCCTGAAGGACAGCGTTGATGGTGGAGGAGCTGGACACGTTGATGGCCGGGAAAGCGAAACCTTTGGTCTTCGCTCCATCGAGCATGGCGGCATATTCTTCGGGAGTTGCAACAGGCATGAGGTCTCCAAGGTGGGGGACAGGGCTGACACCAGCCTATCTCGCTGATGTTGCCTTCCCGAGGACTAGGCTGGAGCCAGACAATGACCGCTCCATCCTCTGGAGGATTCGCGATGTCCGGTGCCGAAGCGGCAGAACTTTTCGTTCATCCTGACCGGAACTTGGCCATGGAGTTGGTGCGCGCCACGGAAGCGGCCGCCATCCGCGCCACACCTTTTATCGGGCGCGGGGACAAGAACGCAGCTGACCAGGCGGCCGTCGACGCTATGCGGAAATTCCTCTCCACCGTGAACTTTCAGGGCCTGGTGGTGATCGGTGAGGGCGAGAAAGATGATGCCCCGATGCTCTTCAACGGTGAAGAGGTCGGCACCGGTAACGGACCGAAGTGCGACATCGCGGTGGATCCCATCGATGGGACATCGCTGACAGCCGCTGGTCGCTCCCACGCTATTTCGATGATTGCCGTCGCGGATCGCGGCTCCATGCTCGATGCCTCCAGCGTTTTTTATATGCGGAAGATCGTGACGTCCCACGAAGGCATCGGTGTTGTCGACATCCAGAAACCAATCGGGGAGAACATCCGCGCTTTGGCGAAAGCAAAGGGCAAGCCTGTCGAGGAGATGAGGATTGCCGTGTTGGATCGTCCCCGCCACGAGGATCTGATTCGAGAGATTCGGGAGGCGGGCGCTGGAACCCGGTTGATCCTCGATGGTGATGTGGCCAGCGGTATCAACGCAGCTCGACATGACACCCGCATTGACATGTGTGTGGGGATTGGCGGAAGCCCCGAGGGTGTGGCCACCGCGTGTGCCATTAAGGCACTCGGTGGCTTCATGCAGGGCGTTTTACACCCCACGGACGATGACGAGAAGCAGCAGGGCATCGATGCGGGCCTGAAGTTTGACCACGTCTACGGCTTAGACGACCTCGTCTCCAGCGACAACACCTTCTTTGTGGCTACTGGTGTGACTGATGGCGAACTGGTGCGCGGTGTTCGCAGAAATGGTCCCCTAATCAGCACCGAGAGCATCGTCTTGCGCGCCCGCTCAGGAACACTGCGCCGAGTGTCAGCGGATCACCAAGTCAGTAAGTGGCTGGACGACTAGTCCTTTTCTGGTTTTTCCGTCAGCTCGGGTGCGCTTAGCTCACGCGGCATGGACTCGATTCCCTCTAGCTCGTCCGGGAAGTCCGCCGCATTGCCAAGCTCTGTGAGCTTTCGAGCACTTGGGAACACTCGGCTTTCGAGGGATCCCACAAACGCGTTATAGCCCTTCACGGTGCTGGTAATGGAGCGACCGAGCGTGTCGATGTGTTTAGCCATTGCGCCGAGTCGTCCCAGCAACTCCTTACCGACATCGAAGAGCTTGGCGGCGTCCTCGGTGAGAACGTCTTGCTGCCAGGAGAACGCCACAGTCTTCAGCACTGACCAGAGCGTCACGGGTGAAGCCAGAGCCACCTTCTTGCTAAACGCGTAGTCCATGAGCGCTGGGTCAGCTTCGATAGCGGTGGAGATCAAGGCTTCACTGGGGATAAAGCATATGACGAGCTCGGGCGAGGCCGCGAGGCCATCCCAATACGACTTCTTCCCAAGCGCGTCGATGTGAGAGCGAACGGCCGTCACGTGCTGCTTGAGCAGGGATTCACGTCTCGCTGCCTCTTCACCAGTTGCGGTGAAGGGAATCTTGCTGGCTTCGAGATAGGCGGTGAAGGGGACCTTGGCATCCACCGCAATGTTTTTCCCACCCGGGAGGTGAATGACCATGTCGGGTTTGCCGACACCCGCATCCGAGGAGATTTGGGATTGCACGTCAAAGTCGACGCGCTCGATCAGGCCTGCCGCTTCCACAACTCGGCGCAACTGGACCTCACCCCAGACACCTCGAACACTGTTCGAGCGAAGCGCTGAGGCCAGCTGTTCCGCGGTGCCGCGCAAAAGTTCATCACTTTCCAGTGCTGCGCGGAGTTGTTGACTAATTTGGCCGTGCTGTTCATTGCGCTGCTTCTCGAGCTCGGAAACGGTGCGCTGCATATCCGTGAGGCGCTCTGACACAGGTGCCAGGGCTTGCAAGATCTTGTTCTCGGCTTCTTGTTTGGTGCGAAGGTCCTCATATTGACGCTGAGCCATGTCCAGCTGAGCTTGGAGCGCTGTGTGGTCTTCGCCCGTGGTGGCCTTGCGAGATTTCGCCACCCAGCCTGCAACAAAGCCCAAGGCTCCCGCCATGATGAGAGCTATCGCGACCAACCACACCGATTCATTCATGTCCACAGTCTGCCAGCCACCCCTGACGTTTCACAGATTCCCCACCTCGGGCTCCGTTCTCCTCCACTGCAGTAGGCTTCCTAGCCGTGGCTCTCACTATCGGAATCGTCGGTTTACCCAATGTCGGTAAATCCACCCTCTTCAATGCCCTGACCAAAAACAGCGTTCTGGCAGCGAACTATCCCTTCGCCACCATTGAGCCCAACGTCGGTGTGGTGAACCTCCCCGATGAGCGCCTGGACACCTTGGCGGAGATCTTCGGCAGTGAGCGCATCCTGCCAGCCACGGTCTCGTTCGTGGACATCGCCGGAATCGTCAAAGGCGCCAGTGAGGGCGAAGGCTTGGGGAACCAGTTCCTCTCTAACATTCGTGAAGCAGATGCCATTGCTCAGGTGGTGCGGGTCTTCTCTGACCCCGATGTGGTCCATGTTGATGGCCAGGTCGACCCAAAGGCCGACATGGAGACCATCAACACCGAGCTGATCCTCGCGGACCTACAAACCCTCGAGAAAGCGATCACCCGCTACGAAAAAGAAGTCAAGGGCAAGAAACTGGAGCCCAGTGTTCTCGCCGCTGCCGAGGAGGCCAAAGCCATCCTCGACACCGGGAAGACTCTGTTCCAGGCCCAGTTCGATGCCACCGAAATTGCGGAACTCGGGCTGTTAACCGCAAAACCCTTCCTCTATGTCTTCAATGTGGATGAGGCAACCCTTGCGGATCCTGCCAAGCAGGCGGAGCTCTCCGGCCTGGTCGCCCCTGCTAAAGCAGTGTTCTTGGACGCCAAGGTGGAGAGTG
>JAIOWW010000040.1 GCA_021741925.1 Pontimonas sp.
CGGAGTTGAACTCCAAAGGAGGAGAGCTCTTCGCGATTGGTCAACGTGATGTTGTCCGAGACTGACATCCCCCAAGCCAAACCATCCGTTCGGCGTTCTTCAGGAACGTAGGCAACGCCGTTGCGGATTGCGGACTGGTATCCGGCAAGGGTGCGGGCTTGGCCGTCCTTGTACTTGGTCACACGTCCAGCGGTGCGATTATCTGCACCGATGATGGCTCGAACGAGCTCCGTCCGACCTGCACCCACAAGACCGCCCAGCCCAACAATCTCGCCAGCACGAACTTCCAGGTCAACACCGTTTACTCCCGGCGCTCGGATGCCCTCTGCTTTCAATACGACCTCCCCGAGCCTGGCATTGCGCCGCGACTGCAGGTCAAGTTTCAACTCACGCCCGACCATTTGGTCCACGATTCCCTCGGGGGAAGTTTCGGCCACCGCGGACTCCATCACTTTCTGACCATCGCGAAGGATTGTCACGTTGTGGCAGATCCGAATGACTTCAGGGATTCTGTGAGAGATGTAAATGATGGACATGCCCCGGGCTGCGAGCCTTTGGAGCATGTTGAGGAGGTAATCCGTTTCGGCCGGCGTCAACGTTGCTGTGGGCTCATCCAGAATTAGCACCTTGGGTTTGCGAGCAACCGCCCTGGCAATCTCGACAAACTGTCGAAGTGCGACAGAGAGTCGGGAAATTCGCTCGTTGAGGTCAACTGATACCCCAATTTCTTCGAGCGCTTCCGCAGCGATGGTCTCAAGTTCCTTGGACTTGGTGAATCCAAGTCTTGTCGGCGCGTAACCCAGCAGAATGTTTTCCGCCACGGTCATCTCCGGAACGAGGCTCAGTTCCTGGTGGACCAGAGCAATTCCCGCCGCAATGGAGTTCTTGGCACCCGTTTCGAGTACTTTTCCGTCGACCACCACGTCGCCGCTGTCCTGCTCAATGATTCCGGCAAGCACACGCATCAAAGTCGATTTACCGGCACCGTTCTCCCCCACTACAGCGTGAATCTCGCCTTCGCGAACAGACAGGGAGACGTTATTTACCGCGACAGCACCACCAAAGCGCTTGACAATCCCGCGTGCCTCAATCACCACATCACCGCTCTGACTCACCTGTGGGGTCATACTGCTGGCTCCTTCGCCATAGGGGTGTGTATCTGAGGTATACGCCTATGACCATAGTGTAAACACAGAGATAACACTCTGTCTACTCGACACCGGTTTATAACAAAAACGTTATCTAGGGGAGAACGCTAGCCCGTCACGTGGTGATGGGATGCCGAGTCAGCCGAAGGGAAGTCTGCGTCCTGATCGCTCGCGCCTGCGTCCAAAACGAACCACACAGCAATCACTTGATCCGCTGTTTCATTCCAAAAACGGTGGGGAATACTGGAGTCGAATGCGATGGAATCGCCGACCGACATTTCTGCGCGCCCGAAACCAACCTGGACGCTCAGTGTTCCCTGGGTGATGACCCCATATTCGCGACCTGGGTGTCGAATGAAATCTTCGGGTGGCGACGCTCCCAGAGCAGGTTGATAGATAACTTCAATAAACTCCGCCCCCACCTCAGGCTTGGCTGTCAGACGCTCCCAGCGAGGTCCCGATTGAAGCTGCATGGCAGGTCGAGATCCGCGTCGCAAGACAATTCCTGCCTCGTCAAGGGGGCCATCCTGTGAGGTGGCGATGACTTCATCTTCCAAGGACGGGGCAGCGATTGCGACCGTTGCCTGCTCAAATAGCGAGTCCATAGAAATACCCAGAATGTTGACCACGCTGTAGAGAGCGCGGACGCTGAAAGATGCAAGCCCTCGCTCAACCTGGGACACATGGCTTGCCGAAACATCGATGCGCCGAGCGAGCTCTCGCACACTAATACCTGAAGATTCGCGCGCTAATCTAATGCGCTCCCCCACGGTCGCCCATTCGTTTTCAGCAGTTTCCACAGCCATGTGCTCCTCTTTACGAATACACCGTACTACGGGAAGAGGGTAAATGTACTCTGCGACAGAACGCTTTGGCTCAAGAACCTGTTTTAGGAGGGAACTTCGTCCTTCGAGGGTTGTACCCACAGGACAATCACGGTGATGGTTCCCAGTACTGGAACCAGGCCGAGAAGCAGTAACGCCCAGCTGAAACCGGCGTCGCGAAGCCTGCGGACACCAATCGCGAGGTAAGGAATGATTGTTGCCACAAACCAGAGGGCATTCAAGCCTTCCCAGATTGCACTGGTTCCAATACTCCCGAGGACAAGGAAGAGCTGGAACCACCAAAACTCGCTGCGGGATGCGCGTCCCGTGAAGTTTGAATAGTTCCGAAAACCTGCGGCAATAGCGGTACCAAAGCTCATGAAAGCCCTCCTCGTAAGCGAACTCCCTCAGCCTATCCAGCATTCCTATGCAAAAGGCTACGGTTAGGGGGTGAGCACAGAGCACTACTTCTCCGAAGACCCCCAGGCTCCCCTGAGGAAAACCCCCCTCACCCTGACTCTCCGTGGTCACACCGTCACGATGGAGAGCGCCAGTGGCACCTTCAGCCCCGGTCACCTGGATACCGGGACCGCCGTATTGCTCAAATACGCTCCGCACCTTCCTGAGACAGGAACCTTTCTTGATCTCGGTTGCGGCTGGGGGCCTCTCACTCTCGCTCTCGCTCTTGAGTCTCCCGACGCGAGCGTGTGGGGGGTGGACGTCAATGACCGAGCGCTGGAAGTCGCCCGAGATAACGCAGCCAATGCTCACCTCAGCTCGATCAGTTTTGCCAAGCCCGAGGATGTTCCGAGCGATCTCCTCTTCGACGTGATCTGGTCGAACCCCCCTATTCGAGTGGGCAAGAAAGAACTGCATTCCCTTTTGGCTCAGTGGCTCCCCCACCTGAAACCCGAGGGTGAAGCGTGGCTGGTGGTGGCCAAGAAGCTGGGTGCCGATTCACTGCAAGAATGGATCGCCAGTGGCGCTGCGGGAGATTTTGAGGCGTCTCGGTTCGAAACGTCTCGAGGTTTCCGAGTTATTCGGGTATCACGACGGTCGTCGTAAAGACCAGCTCTGCGGGACCTGAAAGGCTCACGTGCTCACCCTCTTCTGTGGCGAACATTCTCACTGCAAGTGAACCTCCAGGAACACCCACTCGCCACTGGTTGGGGGCACCCTCGCCAGCCCAATGCCTGGTAGCCAGTGCAGCGGCGATAGCCCCGGTCCCGCAGGACCGGGTCTCCCCCACTCCGCGCTCGAAAACCCTCATGGAGATGACTCCAACTCCATCGACCACCAAAGGATCACCTGGCACAACAAACTCGATGTTGGCGCCAGCGTCTGGCTCCGGGTCTAAACGAGGCCTGGATGTCAGGTCCAGGTTTTTCAATTCATCTTCTGAGGCGAGTGCGACCACGACGTGAGGGTTGGGAACAGTGATTGCCACAGACGGCCTTGCAACGTCGACTCCTTGGGCCGTGACGAGGGGGTCCACCCCGGTGAAGCTCCAACGCCCCATATCGGCCTGGTAGTGCCCTGATGCACTTCGGGTGACGTCGACGATGCCAGCTCTCGTGGCTATGGGGAGAGTAGAACCTGGATCCAGAGTGACTAAACCTTCGTGAAGGAGGTATTCCGCAAACACTCGAATACCGTTGCCACACATCTCCGCTAGCGAACCGTCGTTGTTGCGATAGTCCATGAACCACTGAGCATCGGGCTCTTGCTCCAGCAAGGAAGCGACTTCGGGTGAGGACGCGGTAGAGGCAGCCCTGATAACCCCATCGCCCCCGACCCCGACGTGGCGATCCGCCAGCCATCGGTAGTGCTCAGTGCGCAATTCTCGCTCGTTCTCTGGGTCAGAAAACAGCACAAAGTCATTGCCGGTGCCATGACCTTTGGTGACTACGAGGGGCGCCTGAGACATGCTCCAAGCCTAGAGCGTCAGCTGAGCGCTCCCAGAATGGCTTTGCCCACCTGGTCAGGCGCAGAAGTGTCTCCGCTGGTCAGCCACTGGGTTCGCTGATCCCGTCGAAACCAGGACACTTGGCGCCTGGCATAGCGCCTGGTCAACGACTGAGTGCTCTCGATCGCATCCTCTTCACTCATCTCGCCGGCGAGATACTCAAGAATTTGCTGGTATCCGATTGCTCTCGAGGCAGTAACACCACTCTCAATTCCCTGCGGGATGAGGGACCGAACTTCATCCACAAAACCTCGATCCCACATGGCGCGGACGCGCTCGTCCAAAGCTGTGACGAGCTCGTCTCGCTCTCGATGGAGTCCGAACACGAGCGTGTGGTCCTGCCAGGGGCGGTGCTCAGCATCCAGCCCCGCACCAAAGGGCTTTCCTGTGATCTCAATAACCTCGAGAGCTCGAATAACTCGCCTCGTGTTCTGCGGATCTATGGCCGCGGCGGCCAGAGGATCTTTCGCCGCAAGTTCGTCCAGCAACGCGGGCACACCCTCGGACTCTGCCCGTGCCTCCAACCTCGCTCGTACCGACGGGTCGGTTCCTGGAAACTCGAATTCATAAAGCACCGATGAGACATACAGACCGGACCCGCCCACAAGGAGCGGCACACTGCCCCGAGATTGGACCTCTCGTATGGCAGCTCGAGCGAGTGATTGGTAATCAGCCACACTGGCTTCTCTGCTGACATCCCACACATCGAGAAGGTGGTGGGGAATTCCCTGACGCTCAGCTTCCGCAAGTTTCGCCGTCCCAATGTCCATCCCGCGATAGAGCTGCATCGCATCAGCGTTGACGATCTCCGCCGTCACACCCCTCTCGGCCAAGCTCTTCGCAACAGCGATGGCAAGGTCACTCTTCCCCGTCCCGGTAGCGCCAACAAGGGCGACCACGGGAGGAAGCTGCGCAGGCTGCGCCTGAGCGTGCGCCGTCATCAGGCTGAGCGGCCTGGAACCTTGAGTGCCGGCATCCCCAGGTTCACGGCACCCTTGGTGGTTTCCGGGGTGGGAGCTCCACAGCTTTCGGCTTGCCAGCGGTCCCAGGCGTCACCAGCTCGGGTTCGTCGCAGCGCCAAAGCCCCACCGGGGTGCTCGTCTGCGAGCAAAAAGAAAGGCTTAGCCTCGGTCACCCTGACCGTGACGACATCTCCGGGTCGAGGTGTCTCGCTGGCGGCAGGAATCGAGAAGTGCACCAGTCGGCCGTCCTCCGAGCGACCCGACAGGCGCTTCGTCGCGTCATCTTTACGACCCTCGTGGGTGGCCACCAGAACATTGACCAGGGAGCCCACCTGTTTCTGGTTCTCGTCCCACGAAATCTGGTCTTGCAGCGCGACGAGACGCTCGTAGCGCTCCTGCACAACCTCTTTGGGAATCTGGTCGTCCATGTCAGCCGCGGGAGTTCCTGGCCGAATCGAATACTGGAACGTGAAGGCTTGCATAAAGCGGGAGGCCCGAACAACGCTCAACGTGTCCTCAAAATCCTCCTCAGTCTCACCCGGGAAACCCACAATGATGTCAGTCGTGATGGCGGCGTGGGGGATTTTCTCTCGCACTCGGTCCAGAATCCCCAGGTATTTCTCGGAGCGATAACTCCGGTGCATGGATTTGAGAATCCGGTCTGATCCTGATTGCAGCGGCATGTGCAATTGGGGCATGACCTGAGGGGTCTCTGCCATGGCATCGATGACGTCTTCGGTAAACGCGGCAGGGTGGGGGCTGGTGAAGCGAATCCTCTCGAGGCCGTCGATGGTGCCTGCCGCGCGCAGGAGTTTCCCAAACGCCAATTTGTCACCGAACTCAACACCGTAGGTGTTGACGTTTTGCCCGAGCAGGGTGACCTCTATGACGCCATCGTCTACGAGAGCCTGAATTTCGGCGAGTATGTCTCCCGGGCGACGGTCCTTTTCTTTTCCGCGGAGGCTGGGAACAATGCAGAAAGTGCAGGTGTTGTTACACCCCACCGAAATGGAGACCCAGCCGGCAAAACTCGAATCCCGTTTGGCAGGAAGCGCGGAGGGGAAGGTTTCCAAGGCTTCGTGAATTTCCACTTCCGCCTCGCCATTGTGACGAGACCGCTCGAGCAAGACAGGCAGAGACCCCATGTTGTGTGTTCCAAACACCACATCCACATACGGTGCTCGCTCCACAATCGTGGTCTTGTCTTTTTGAGCAAGACACCCGCCCACAGCGATTTGCATTCCCGGACGCTCGCGTTTGACGGAGGCAAGGTGACCCAATGTTCCGTATAACCTGTTATCCGCGTTCTCACGGACTGCGCAGGTATTGATGACGACAACATCGGCGATCTGATCGGCCTCGGCTTTGAGATATCCGGCTGCCTCGAGAGACCCTGACATGCGCTCGGAATCGTGCACGTTCATTTGACACCCAAAGGTGCGCACCTCGTAGGTACGCCCGTGTCCAGTGGTCAGACCCGCAAAGGTCTGCTCCATGTACACCCGAGTTGTGCTTTCGTCCATCAGAGTCACAGCCCCATTGTAGAAGGGCCCTCTGGATACCTATCACCTAGCATTCACGCAAGGTTTACACTCGTGAACAGGAAAGCCAGGAGGCCTTACGTGAACACCCCGGTTACCAGCAGTGCGAGCGTCGAGCGCTTTCTGGGCCGGCTCGAGAACAGTGCCCGTCCGGCTCCACCGCGGGCCCTAGTGGTGGACTCCGAGGGAGAAACTCTCTTTGATTCGGGAGACGCGAGCTTGCCGCTCGCAATGGCAGGGATTACGAAGCTTTTTACTCTGGCGATGGTGTTGCGAGAAGTGGATCGCGGCGCTCTGAGCCTAGACACACTGCTGGCGGACATTCTTCCCGTCGACACGGTGCGGGGTCTCTGTGTGGTGGGCGGAGAGGACCACAGTTTTGCCATCACCATTGAGCACCTGCTGAGACACCGCAGCGGCATAGTCGACTACACGCAACCAGGTCACCGGCAATTGCGTTCATTAAGTCAGCAATTCCTTGAGCACGACCGGAGCTGGTCTCTCGAGCAGGCACTGGAGATCGCTAAGCACTACCCCGGAAAAAACAAGCCTGGGGCAGGACCACGCGCTTACTATTCCTCCACGAACTATCTGCTCCTCGGTGCAGTCCTTCACGACACCACCGGAATGCCTTTTGATGAGCTCATCCGATTGCGCATTGTGGGATCCCTGGGGTTGCAGAACACCTATGTCTTTGGGCCCGACCACTATGAGAAATACTTCACCCTGTCGCCGATCCACCGGGAATCGCGTGTGGTCAGAATTCCTCAAGCCCTAGCAAGCTCTGGAGCCGATGGCGCCATCGTCTCCACAGCTCACGATGCCCTGGCCTTCCTGCGCGCTTTCTGGCGGGGAGAACTATTCCAGGACACCTGGATACCTCGACTCACCGCAACCACCTCCGCATGCAACGCATCACCACGAATGGGGCTCGGGGTGATGGTGGCCCCCGCTCGGCTGGGAAAAGGTCCAGTGGTGGGCCACTCGGGGATATCAGGTGTGGGTGTCGCTATTGACACTCAGCAGAATCACTCGGCGTTTCTCACAAACTTTCAATGGTCACCCCCGGCAACAAGCTTCAACAACGTCACCGGTTTGTTGCGCAACGCGCTGTCCTGATGTCCAGCTAGCCAATTAATTATTATTTAGTTAGTTAATCTAGACTGGGGCAATGTTCCCGCTCTCCACCAGTAATGGCGCTCCACCTAGCTCCGAGCCCTCATCGCTCATCACCGATGTTTCTGGGGAAGTACTCCAGGAAAACGGGAAGACAACCACACCCATGGTTCTGGGTGGAGTAACCAAGCTCTACACACTTGCCATGATTTTGCGGGAATTCGACCGGGGCGCACTCAGCCCTGACACCCGCGCAGCACACATCCTCCCCGATTCCCTTCTGCGGGGCATTTGCAGCATTGGCGGGAAGGACTACTCCAACGACATCACGATTCTTCAGCTTTTGAGTCACCAGTCCGGAATAACGGACTACTTCGCGCACCCCCGCCAGGGCGCTCTCTCCCTGCTGAAGCAGGTCGCTGACCGCGATCGCTCCTGGACGCTGGAACAAGCATTGGAGCTTGCGAAGCATTACCCAGGACGTTTTCGACCTGGGTTTGGCAACCGCGTGCACTACTCCGACACGAATTACCAAATTCTTGGCGCGATTTTGAAAACCACGACTGGGTTGTCACTGGAGCAATTGCTGGACATCAGGATTGCCGGTCCACTGGGGCTAAAACGAACCAAAGTATTCACGATGGAGCGCTCCGAGAAATACTACGAACTGGCCCCCATCACCTGGAAAAAGGACATCGTCCACTCCCCCGAGGCTCTCGCCAGCTTTCGCGCCGATGGGGCCATCATTGCGGACCCAGCCGACGTTCTGACATTCCTTCGCGCGTTCTGGTCGGGGCGGCTCTTTGACGAGTCTTGGGTTCCCAAACTGTGGTCACACCCCAGGCCACTAAGCTCCCAGATTTCGCTCGGAGCGGGGGTAATGACCTACTCGCTAGGGCGCTCAAAAGCTCCCCTCGTCGGACACTCAGGCATGACGGGTGCCTACGCAGTGGTAGACCCGACGAGACGTCTTTTTGCTGCTGGATCACTCAACACTGTCGGTGACTTCAGGCGACCGCTTCGCTACATCGCCAAGACCTTGGCGAAAATAGAGGTCTAGCCGAGAACCTTCGCAATCGCGTCTGAGATGTCCCCGGATGAGAAACCTTTGCGCTGCAGGTAGGCATACAACCTCCTCTTCGCCACGGCAGGGGCAAGCGACCCCATTTTCCGCAGGCGCTCCCGGGCGGCCTCTTCGGCGAGTCCACTCTCTTCGTCGCTCTCGAGCTCCGCAAGAGCGTGCTCAATCACCCCTTGAAGAAGTTTCCGGGCGCGAAGCTTCTGCTCGACCGCACGCTTCGCAAGACGCTCTCGAGTGCCATAGCGCTCGACTAAATCCCTCGCCAAGGCGTCATCATCGAGCAGGCCCACCCGCTCGAGCTCTGCCATCTCAGACTCAATCGCCTCCTCGGGAAGCTCCCGCGCCCTCAATTTCTCGCGCATCTCTGCCACCGAATGGCTCTTGCCCGAGAGTGCGTGAAGCGAGACGTTATGGGCACGCTTGGTTGCCTTCGGGGGGACCTCCACTAGCTCCTCCACCTCGAGCTCATGCACGATGGCCTCTATCTCTGCAGTAGCGTCGGGGGCGTCATTGGCCCGGTGAAGGGGAAACGGGATGATCTGAGCATCCCGCTCCCCTTCCGGCAAGAGCGCTGACAAGGCCTAGGCCCCTGCCGCTTTGCGCTCCGCAATTTTGTCTTCCAGGGACTCCACCGGGGCAGCCTCTGCGGGGGCTACGTCAGTAGGGGCTTCAGCCTCCAGCGGAGG